>CACXCI010000041.1 GCA_902766105.1 uncultured bacterium | reverse complement strand
CATAAACTATTTTACCTTCTCTGCCTATAATTATAGGTTTTACTGAGTTTTTCAAATCAACTTGAGCAAGTAAAGTCGTTTCCACTCTTGAATCAACTTTTTTAGATTTTACATTTTCGGCTTTTATACTAACTTTATCATTTAATTTTACATTAACACTCGATATATTAACAAACGGAATTGGGAATTTTTCAATATCTAAAGATTTATTTTTTTTAGTTTTATCTTTTTTAACCTTTTTAAATTTTTCTAAATCAAGATACAATTTATCCGCATTAAAAACCGCCGGTTTCAATGATAATACTTTTGATTTATAGAACAAATCATTTATATATATTTCATCTTTTAAAGAAGAAATTTCCTTTAAATCAAATTCAAATGATAAATCCGGATTAACTTTCAATTGAAAATCGTCAATATCAACCTGAAAACCAACCTTTTCCGAAATTAAGCGTTCATACTTTACTATCATTTTATCGGAGTTCAGAAGTTTTGGCAAACCGACAAGAAGATACGAATATATACAGCTGACAATTACAAATACCGAGAGTACCCATAATATAGCAGGTTTATTCCAATTTACTCGCAATTATTTTCCTCTTTTAAATTTGTCTTTTATCTTTGTAAATATAGATTTATTGGCTTCTTCAATCTTTTGAGCTTCCAAAGCTTGTTCTTGTCTTAATTTTATCAATTCATCAACCGACATATTTTCTTCACCCGGTTCAGGAGTCGGCATTGTGTCTACAAAATTCTTAGCACTTTCAATATCTGAATTTAGAGCAAGCCACTTGAAGGATTTAATCATTTTTAACGGTTTTCTTGTATCACCCTTCAATTTTATCTGGAATTTTGTTGCATAATCATCCGATTTACCTTCTCCCAGCGGCGGCAGGGCAGCCATTTCTTCTTCTGAAACCGCCTGACAGAATATCGCAAAAGATTTTACAAGCACAATATTCAATCCCGGAGTATTTTTAACAAGATTTACCGGATTTATGTTCGCAAGAGGTCCTAATTTATCAGAAAATGCTGAACCTAACTTTCCTCTTAAAATCAAGTCCGCACTGTTATCTAATAAACCGACATCACCGGCTATATATAACGACATTACATTACCCTGACTTTTTATCGGCGCGACCTTAACAAAGCCATTGCCAAAAGTTAAATGTCCAAATAATGAATTATATCTTGAGGTATCAAAAGTAACGATATTTGTAACTATTGAACCGACAGCAGAAGAGAAAAAGGCATTTTCTCTTATATTATCAGCCATTAAGAAATTCTCGAATTTACCGAACGGCCCAAGCTGACCGTCTTTTATATTGAAATCTATATATCCTTTTAATGATTTCATTTGTTCATTAACTGACGTTCCCTTTAATTTTATATCTGCAATAAAATTCATATCACCTGACAATGTATCTTTCATATTCAGCACATCAGCCAATATTTTTTCAACATTAAATTCTTTACCCACCAATTTGGCTGCTATTTCAATATCAACCAAGTTTACATTAACTTCACCATTTACAATTCCTCCAAGCGGAAATGTTTTTAATTGTGCCAAACGCAAGATATTTTTAATTAACGATATACGTGCAGTCGTATTATCGACAACAATATTGCCTGTGATGATTTTTCTCAGATTAATCCTTCCGTTTCGTATCTCAACAGGTATATCACTTTTTTCGCTAACAGAAATTCCGTTTGACTTTGGCAAAGATGAAACTAGCAAATCAACCGATTGCATAAGTTTATCTACATTAATCAACCTTGATATAACATCTACTCGTAATAACCTTGATTGTGCTATATCATTTAATGTCGTATGGATATCAACATTAAAATCCGAACCGTTTGCATCCGCATCTTTTATAGAAACTTTTAGATTTTGATTATTTATATCCGCATCAATATCACGAACCCTCACAAGCCACTCCGGCACATTAAGATTTCTGATATTAAATCTTCCGTGAATATTAGGATTATTCATTTCGCCATAGGCCTGAGATGAACCGCTAATCAGGAATTTTGAATTTGGGAAAACACATATACTGCCTGTTAAAGATTCTTTGAAATATACCCTAAACATATTTAAAAACGGTCTTGTATTCAAATTAGAAACCATTGCTCTTATTCCAAAAATCTCTCTTGCATTAAGCATATTAAGAGAAAGATTATCCCTGAAGGCTGCTCCGGGCTTTCTAATATACAAGCCTGATTTATAAAGCTTTATGTTATTCCCCTTTTTCTCTGCTAATAACTGAAATAACACATTATTTCCATACAAACCGTTGAAATTAACAGGTGTTATATAAGAATTTTTATCAGCCTGCATTTGAAGCCTAAATTCCATATTTTTCTTTGCAGATTCAAAATCAGCCTTTAGAGGAATTGCACCTTTTGAATCAAGAAAAGGAGAAAGCGCATCACCTATAAGAATTTTTATATCTTCAGTATTCAAAGCACCGTCTGCTGTAATTTTTGTATGAGCAGATTTTAAATAACCGGATACTTTTCCGCCAAATGTGATAATTGAATTTTTATTTATCCTTATACCTGAATTGTTTATGACAATATCATCATTATTAAAATCAGCATCTATCAGTCCATCAACTATTTCAGAACCCGTTTTTGGAATTATAAATTTGAAATCGTTATTTCTGAATTTACCCTTTAATACTCCGGAAAATGTTGTCAATCCAATCTTTGCAGATTTATTTGTAAGAACAAACTGACCTTTTCTGTCTGACATATTGAAATCTGCCAATTCAGCTTTAAATAATGAATTCCCTTCTTTTATCTCACCTGCAAATTTTATATCTAAAGACAAAACTCCTGAATTTATATCATACGCATTTTTCATTTCGTTTGGAGCAAATGCTCTATATAAACCCTGAATTGGAATTCTATCCGCATAAATTTTTATATCGGAAACAGAGTCATTTCCAATCTTGCCTGATATATTTAAAGGTTTGTTATTTATCAGCAAACTTGTGTCTTTTATTTTAAATATATTATCGTCAAAAAGGAAATTTGCATTTATATTATTGAATAACAGACCTATATTTCTGTTGAAAATATTTCCATCTCTTATAATAAATTTCCCTTTTGATTCAATTTTTTCAAAATCAGTTTTAAGCCTGAAATCTGATAATAAATAACCGCTTGCTGACATATTTGCAATATCATTTTTTATATGAATTGTGTCTAAATATGCTCTTGCTATATTTAACAGATTGTCAAAATGAACCTTTTTAGATACTAAATTCATATCTACATAAGGTTTTTTACCCGTATAAATTTTACCGGCAAGAGTCAAATATTCATCTTTTGTAGCATATAATGTTGAGTCTACATCATATAATAAACCTTTTGCATTAAGCCTAAAATATGATTTTGGCAATTCCAAACCTGATAAAGTTACTGTGGTATTTTCAATATCAATATTCCCTTTTGCCCACAATTTATCATCATTTTTACCTTTACGAACCTTTATTTTGGAATTTATATCAGATTTTAAATTATAATCTCTGTAAATTGAAACAGGATTCACAAACGGCAATTCAAATACTGCATCTTCATCTTCTACACTTTCTGAGGGCGCAAAAGTCGGTATAAACGTATCTATATCAAGATTTGCTGTAATATTTTTATCATTATCACTGTAAAAATTAGCATCAGCCTTCAATTTTGCAGTTTTACCATTAAAATAACCCAGTTTTATTCCATCACCCTTTAAGGCTATTTTATGACCGGCTTTCACATCATCTATTACGGCGCTGTAATTTTTTAATTTCAGGGCAGGTACATAAAATTTTATTGATGACGGATCTATAAAAGATGTTCCCTGATTTTCTTCAAGCAATTCTCCTGCTCTTTTTTTAGCCCGCTTTTCATTAACAACATCTTCGTATACTTTTGCTACCTTATATTTTTCGCTGTTTATAATTTCGATATTTAACTTTGGATCTTCTATTTCTGCACAACTAACACGAACACTCAACCACAACAAACTCGGCAAGAATACTTTGCCTTTAAAAGAATCTGCTGAAAATAAAACCGTATCATCCGGCAATTTTACAGTAATATTTTTTGTTCTTATTCCGGCTTCAAGCAAAGGACTTGTTATTACATCAACCTTATCAAAATCAATTGACAAATTTGTATTATCCTTAACAATTTTTTGAATATCCGGCTTGTACGTATTGAGATTAATAGCTCTCGGCAAAACAAAAAGAAATGCCAAATATAGTATTACTAATACGGATAAACATATATAACCAACAATTTTAAATATTTTTTTCATAAAGCCTCCAAGAGTTTATTTATATTTTAAAGTATAAACAAAAAATAAGGCAAAATATCAAAAATTTTTTTGTTATTTACAATAGTAAATATTATTGATTTACGCAAAGGATAAATTGCTGTAATACAAGCTCTAACGCCTCAATTTCAGTATCAGTTATTCTGGTAAATGCAAACATTCTTTTATTATTAGGATTTATTATACAAAAATTATTACAATAACTTTTCAAATCTCTATATCCCAGCTTGTCAGATTTCAAAACATAGTGAGGTTTTACTGTTTCGTTTCTTTTAATATACACATATCTCTTCCCATACTCATGAATAATATCGTCAAGACTTTCATAAAAATTTTTTAGCGACTGTTGATTTGCTCTTGATTTTTCGTTTGGGAATGTAATAATTATATATTTACCGGATCTGTATGCACTGCTAAAATCCTTGTCATACTCTATAAAATCCATGACATAATTAGGCACCTTGTAATATGTATAAGGAATATAGTTTTGCCACATATAATCTCTTAATACACTTGTAAGTTCCCCTGTTTTTGCACGCTCAAACTTTTCAAAAGGTTTACCATCTCTGGTTTTATCAGATAAAAAAAGCTGGAAAAAGATTACTATGACAAACAATACTACCAGTATTTTCGAATAATGTTTCATAATACGATTATATAGAACATTAAACTTAATTGCAAGAAAAAAAAGAGGACAAAAAGTCCTCGTTGGAATTAAGAATAGCTGGAAGTATGAAAAAGATTAATTATATTAAATCCCATAACAAAAATTACACTATCGGACAGTTGGGTATATTTTTATTGAAAATTTGGATAATTTCCTGTAAAATAAACATATAAATTCGGGGGAAACAATGAAGAAAAGATATATATTATGGTTTTTTGCCTGTATAGCAGTAATCATTTTCACACTTGATGTATTTTTTGGAAGTACAACTGCAACAAAAACAAGTACACTTAACGGACCAAGAATTGGTCAAAAGTTGTGGACATATAATATGAATAAATATGAATGGCGCAACCATACCGACAGAGATGAAGATGATGCAAAAGGAGATATTATCCTGCAATACCAAGGACCAGAACTAAATAACGGAATAACATCATACAAATTACTTACAGGTAATTTTCAAGTGCCAAAAGAAGATGTATGGGTAGGAGAAGGCAGTCAGGAGTTTTTAGTCGGGAAAAAACTGTATTCATATTTTCCTAAAACTTTTGAATACTACGAAGTATTATTTAACGGTGTAAAATTCATAACTAAGCAGCTATCACAGGAGGATATCTCAGATTTGTTCAAAGATTACCGTATAATAAAACTTTCAGAAATTCAAAAAGGTGGTTATACAACAACCTTCACGAATAAAAACAATAAATTTTTAATTCTGAACGATGGTGATAAAGATTTTTATAAATATTACATAGTTCCAAACGACAGCAAAAAAATGCAAATAAATAAATTTTCCAATCAATTTGAGATAAATGATGCTGTAGATATTAAAATACAAAGATTAGAAGGCTGCACAAAAACATATCCATGCTATGAATTTAGCATAAAAGAACCATAGGAGCAGAAATGAAGATAAACCCGATAAATACAACAAACAGAATATTACCTAACCAAAATACAAAAAATCAAGTTTCTTTCAAGTCCGAAACAGACTATGATACGTTTGAAAAAACAGACAATATTGAGGATAAAAAGCTTATGGCTAATACAGAAAATTACAAAATCCTAAGAGATAAATTCGGAGAAAAATTAGAAAAGGCAACTCATAAAGCAGAATTAGCAGCGTGGAATTTTTATACAAACTCCACACCTGAAAATATGCACAAATTTTCCCACACAGAAGAGGAGATGCACGAATTATACAAAGATGAGAAACTATACAAGCAACTCAAAGACATAAAAGAAACAGGCTTTGACAACCCTCATCTTGATAAACAAATAAAAAAACTGGTAAGAGCCTTCTATGATGAAATCGAATCCGGCAAAGAAATGAAAGCCTTGAGAGATAAAGAAAACGAGATTTCCGGCAAATATAATTCATACATAATGACAATTGACGGCAGGAAAATTTCTAAAGCTGAAATCAATAAAATTTTAGAAACAGAAACAAATCCCAAAATCAGACAAAAAGCCTATGAAGCAAATATAAAAGCCGGAGATACAATAGCAGATGACCTTGTTGAGCTTGTTAAAATGCGTAATGAATATGCAAAAACAAAAGGTTATGATAACTATTTTGATTACATGATTGAAGAAAACTATGACATTTCCTCTCAAAAATTAGACGAATTACTAAACGGAGTATATTCAAAAGTAGGAGATGAATGCGGGAAATACTACGAAAAACGTCAAGAAGAATTATCAAAAGCCTTTGATATTCCAAAAGACGAGCTTAAAGACTGGCACTATGGATTGCTTACAAAAGACAGTCCTGAAGGCGCAGTAAACGAATACCTTAAAACCAAAGAACAAGTTGTTGATATCGCAAAAAAAGTATATTCTCAAATGGGTTACGATGTTGATAATATGGGAATAACTCTTGACCTGTATCCAAGAGAGAACAAAAATACCCACGGATTTGCATTTTGCATAAAACCCGGAAAAGATGCACGAGTTTTAGCAAATTTGACAAATAATGCAACAAGTTTAGACACAATACTGCATGAACTGGGACACTGCGTTTACGATATCGGAATTGACAATAAATTACCATTTCTTGAACAGGATTGCTCCTCATCTGTTATGACAGAAGCTGTTGCTATGATGATGGGAGATTTGCCGAAATCTGAAAACATTTTATCTAATACAGTTCCACCTGAGATATTAAAACCGTTTATGGAAAAATTGAAAGAAGATGATGCCAGATTTGTTACACGTTCTATGCAAATTATAAACTTTGAAAGAGAAATGTACAAAAATCCCGATCAAAATCTTAAACAACTTTGGAAAAATATGAAACAAAAATATCTTTTCCGAGGGGACGATACCGAATTAAATAACGAATGGGCAACAATTCCTCATTATTTAACACACCCGGGATATTACCAAAACTATTTCAGAGCAGCTCTTTTAAAAGCTCAAATATATAATGCTATGACAAATGAACTGGGCGATATTTCACAAAATTCCAAAACTTCAGAATTCTTAAACAACAAATTGTTCAGATACGGAGATTCTGTACTTGAGGATGATTTGATAAGAAATATGACAGGTAAAGATTTATCCGAAGAGGATTTTTGCAACAGGATAACAAAATAATTTTGTGTTATTCTTATTTCAGGCAGGAAATATGATTTCATTTATAACAAATCCGATTGTAATATCCGTAATATTGCTATGTACTCTGTGTTTATGCCGAGTGAACGTTCTTTTGGCATTAATCATATCATCTGTTGTCGGAGGACTATTAGGACATCTTGAACTAAACAGAGTTATGGATATTTTTATACACGGTATGGGAGCTAATTCTGAAACGGCACTGAGTTACATTTTGCTTGGAGCTTTTGCCGCATCAATGACTCATACAGGACTTGCACCTTTGCTGTCTTTAAAAATAGCAAAGGTTATTAAATCTAAAAAATATATGCTTATCTTTATACTAACAGGTATAGCCATTCTTTCACAAAACCTTATACCTGTTCATATTGCATTTATACCTATACTAATTCCACCATTACTTGTAATAATGAATGAATTAAAAATCGACAGACGTGCAGTTGCCTGTGGTCTTGCATTCGGATTAAAAGCGCCATATATAGTCATTCCTGCGGGATTTGGCTTAATTTTTCAGGGTTTAATTGCAGAAAATATGATGCAAAACGGAATTGATGTCATAAAATCAGACATTTGGAAATATAACAGCATTTTAGGATTTGGAATGTTTGTCGGCTTTTTAATTGCTATTTTTATATCATATCGAAAACCCAGACAGTATGAAAACTTAGAAATTTCTCAAACGAAAGAAATTGAAAACCTACATTTGAACAAAAGCCATTATATAACACTCCTTGCTGCAATATTAACCCTTGCGGTACAACTATGGACAAATTCTCTTCCGCTTGGGGCTTTAGTTGGTTTAGCCGTAATTTTTGGATTTAAGGCAATTGATCATGACAAAATGGACAAACTCATAAATGAAGGTGTCGGTTTAATGGGATATGTAGCATTTGTAATGCTTGTTGCAGCAGGCTTTGCTGCTGTAATGAAAGCTACCGGCGGAATAGAAACGATGGTCAATATTATTACTCCATATATGATGTCAAGTAAAATTGTTGCTGCAATACTTATGCTTATTGTCGGCTTATTTATAACAATGGGTATAGGAACATCATTTGGTACAATTCCGATTTTGGCTGTTTTATACATACCAATATGCCTAAAATTAGGCTTTAGTATACCATCTACAATAATTATAATTGCCGCTGCCGCAGCTTTGGGTGATGCAGGCTCTCCGGCTTCCGATACAACGCTTGGCCCGACAGCAGGATTAAATGCCGACGGGCAGCATAATCACATTTGGGATACTTGCGTTCCGACATTTCTGCACTATAACATTCCGCTTATTATAACGGCTATTATATCTGTATGGATTTTTAAATAGAAATAAATTTATATTTATAATTTGATTAAATTTAAAATATAAAATATAATAAATACAAAGGATATTAGGATGACAACATTTTCTGTAATTGTACCCGCATACAACGTCGAAAAGTATTTGAAACAATGTCTTGACAGCATAAAACAACAAACTTATACAGATTTTGAGGTTATTATTGTCGATGATTGCTCTACAGATAATTCCGTAAACATAATACAAGATTATGTTAATCAAGATAGGCGTTTTAAACTTGTACAACAATCTAAAAATAAAGGGGTTTCTGCGGCAAGAAACACTGCACTTGATATAGCTGCCGGAGAATACATTATATTTATAGACGCAGATGACTGGGTTGATAAAAAGATGTTTGAAAACGTAGAAAAAGGCTTCAGAAATAATCCGACGGCAGATGTTGTATGGTTCAATTCGTACGCATACAATGAGCAAAACGGGGAAAAACGTCTGTTTGACCAAATTAAAAGAAAAGATCACATTGAACAATCAAATGAAAAAGAATTACTCTATATAGTCGGCTGCCTGTGGGATAAAGCATATAAACGTTCAAAAATAGAAGAAGCGCATCTGCGTTTTCCGGAAGGTCTTATTGTAGAAGATACCTATTTTACATTTGCATACTCATCAAAATATCCGACATATTATATGATGAATGAGCCATACTATTATTACAGAAAATTTCGCCAAGGCTCATATTGTACAGATGACCAATCAGGCAACAGAATTGTAGATCAGTTCAAGATTATTCCTCTAATATACAAATTCCTAAAAGAACAGAATTTGCTACAACAATACAGTTTGACACTACTGGGTTTATTTTTAGAATATATCCGCTCTATTTTATATTTAAAAGATAAACACGAAACGATTTTAAAAATGGCAAAAAACACACTAGATACGATTAATTTTCCTGATGAATATAAACATTTGGACAAAATTACAGAAGATTTTATAATACCACAATAAAAGGAGAATATATGTCTGATTTAGACAAAAGACTTGAAGAATACAAAAGAAACTGTGAAGAAATTAAATCAAAAGAATTTAAAAACTTTGGCGAACTTGAAAATGAATATTGCAAACTTATTAATGAAGGAAACCAAATCAGAAGATATATTATTGATAACCCTGAAGAGTGCGATGAAAATTCATACAAAGTTCTTACCAATCAAACTACTGATCCTTCTGTGATTGACGAAAAATTCAAATGTTTATTTAATATCGTTTTCTTAACAAGAGATTTATTCGGGAAATACACAGAATATGTCCAACAACTTATTCAAAAAAAAGATTTCAAAGAAGCAATAAATATCTATGAACAAATGTTCAGATTATCAGGCAATTACATCTACAAAAAAGAAATTGCAAATATACATTATCAAATATTTGGAGATTTCAAAAAGGCTTATGAAATATATGAATCTATTGAGCCGTTTTTAAAAAATATTCCTGAATACTGGTGGCAATTTTCAGAAATTCAGTCCGCAAATAAAAATATCTTTAGACAAGTTTTGTGTATCCAAAAAGCAATCGAGCTTGAGCTTGCATCATCGGAGGCTTTATAAATGCCAACATTTTCAATAGTTGTACCAATTTATAATGTAGAAAAATATATAAGACAATGCTTAGAAAGTATACAAAATCAAACATATAAAGATTTTGAAGTGTTATGTATAGATGATTGCGGAACAGATAATTCTATAAAAATAGCAGAAGAATTTGCACAAAAAGATTCCAGATTTAAAATCTTTCATCACGATCATAATAGAGGGGTTTCAGCTGCCAGAAACACTGCTCTTGATAATGCAAAAGGAAAATATATGGCTTCAGTTGATCCAGATGATTGGGTAGAAAAAGATTTTCTAAAAGAAATATATAATGCTTTTAAAATATGCCCGCAAGCAGATGCCGTATGGGTTAATTCCAGCAATTATAATAACCAAACAGGAGAAATAAAATTAAAAAATCCTGAAAAAAATGAAGGACTCTTACTCGGTTTAAACGGCGCAAATATTCATCAGCTTGTTGGTACAATTTGGGATAAGGTATTTAAAACAAATAACATCAAGGCTATAAATTACAGATTTCCTGAAGGTTTAATTGTTGAAGACGATGATTTTAGTTTTTCTTATTTTATAAATTATCAATTTGTTTACCGAGTAAACAAATCTTTATACATATACAGAGATGACAGGGAAGGTTCATATACAACCAGCGACACCTCCGGTAAAAGGATAAAAGATCAATTAAAAATATTATATAAAATGTACTGCTACGCCCAAAAACAAGATGTTGTTGATAAATATAAGAAATTCTTTCTAAATAAAATTGCAGATACTGCTACTTGTGTTTTGTTATATAAAGATAACAAAATCAATATTATGAAAGATGTCCGGACAATACTGGAAAAAATAAATTTTCCTAAAGATTTTGAAAATTTGGATAACAATATATAACCCACTATTTAGTTGATGTGGAAAATTGCGAAAAATATTATTATATAGTTGTATAGCTATATTAGGACGATATTTTGAGAAAATTTTTATCAGCATTATTTTCCATTTTTGTAATTGCGGTAATCATTGTTGCCGTGTATTTTAACCAGCAGTTTTGCATACACCAAATAAACAAAGTAAAAGGAATGTACTATGTCTATAAGGGCGATAAAGCATACAAAGTTATGAATACAAAAGATGCCATTTTGTATTATAACAAAGGCTTAAACTTATACCCGAAGCATTATGGAGCATGGTACAATTTGGGAAATATTTATGTTGCTTATGAAGATTATTATTCTGCGTTAAATGCGTACTCACAAGCCTTTAAATATAACCCCAAAATGGCAATTGCACGAATGAATTACGGAATAATTTCATCAGAAATACTCGGAGATTTTGATTCAGCGCTAAAACAATACGACCAAATTATAAAAACAAAAAGAAAATTGATAACAATTCCTTATGTATATAGTAACAAGGTAAGTTATATTGAAAATAAAGCAATTGCCCATTATAACAAAGGCGTAACCTACAGAATGAAAGCACTTTATACAACTGATAATTGGGAGCTTCAAAGAAAATATATATCAAAAGCAATACAAGAATACCAAAAATCCATTGATATATTTCCTGACAGTTATGATGCACAATACAATTTGGGAACGCTTTACCACACAACAGGTGACTACATGAGAGCCGGAGCATGCTACTGCAAGGCAATTAATGTAGGACCATTGAATTATGAAGCTCACTATAATTTAGCACTGTTATTAAGAAGATTAGGACACTACGAAGAAGCCTATGAAGAAATCGATAAAGCAATGACTTTAATAACGGCATTAGATCAAAATTCCTCTATTTTAGAATATGCAATAACCATGCTAAACGAAATTCAACGGGATAAACATCGGGACTCTATATATAAAAAAAATCATAACAGACTCAAGATACTGACAAATGAAACTGCTAAGGAACAAAACAGCAATCAGGTAACAAAAAAGAAAAAAGCTAAAAATAAAAAAAGAGAAAAAGATAAAAGTGCAGCAGCAGAACAAGAATTCAGTTTTATAAACGGCAAGGCTGTACCTGAAGAAGAGGTGGATGAAGTTATTATAGAAGATTTTGAAAAATGTCCTTCGTCAATATATTTTGACAATAGCAAAGATGTTATTGATAAGATTTAAGCCGCAGCACTATATGCATTAAATCTCCATTCCGGCATTCCAAAATCAATTAATACTTGTTTAAATTCAGGAGTACATTTTGATAAATCTCCTTGACTTGCAACTGCAATAAATTCTTTGGTATTAGTATGAGCATATCTTATACTTGATTCCGAAGTTATACCTATACGCTTGAAATCCTCAACATACTTGCATTTTGTATAGTCTAATTCCATTACTTTTACACCTTTGGAATCCAAAACAGGTTCTCCATTAGCTTTTGTTTTTACTTTTTGAGGGAATATTTCATCAAGGTTATATTTTTCAGGTATATTGTTACCATGCTTTAAATCGTTGGCATGAGTTAATTCATGCCTTAATGACCTTTCAAGTCTTTGTTTGGTCATCTGTGGATATCTTATGGCTCCATTATATCCCCATTCGCAGAACCCCCTATTATATAAACACAACTCTGATACTCCTGAAAAATTTAATACAGGCGGGAATTTTGCTTTCCCACCACTCCATTTATGCCATTGTTCCAATTCTTGTTCTATAAAATCCATGGATTCGTAAAAGTCTTTTAATTTTACTTCTCCTGATGGAATTATTACCTTAACTCCATATTTTTTATCAAGAGCTTTCAGTTCCTCAACAACTTCTCTTGCTGCTTTTGGATTTAATGACATTCTTTCAGGAAGTAATTTTAAATAATATTCGTTGTATAGATGATTTGACATTTCGCTATTAGGAAATTCACACATATATTTTCTTATCCCAAACAGTCTTGCTTCATTTGCCAAGTCTTCTCTTATTGTTGCATGGTTTGCTAATAATTCTTCAGGTAATCTTTTATCCTTGTTCATTACATCAGCAATATCTATTCCTTTTTTTCGTAAATCTTTTGACAATTTAGTAATACTTGAGTCCTCTTTTGCATATTTGCTCCACCTGAAAGCGGAATAGTGTTCGTTGAACTGATTTATAGAATCAACAAGTCTTTCAAGCTTTTCTGCTCTACCGATAGACCCCCATCTGGATTTCTCGTTTGAAATAGCCAAAAGCTCATTTTGAATAAAGGCTCTTACTTTTTTATCTTCAATCAGTTGTATTTTGGGTTTGCAATCTGATAGAATTGCTGCTAATCTTGAGCCATTAGCACATCTTCCTATACATTTATCAATTATATTATCAAGTTCTGTATTTTCAACTATTTGAAATGGTTTAGGAGCTTTGGGGATTTGACGTTCGATAACATTTATCGGTTTTATAACAGGTTTTGCTACACCAAGTGATTTTCCTCCATTCAATATAAACTCGGAATTAGGTTTTGCAGAAGATTTTAAAACCACAAGATCAGGACCAAAAATTGAATTGTTATAAGCATCCTTGACAGATTGCCATATAGAATTTAACTTATTGGGCTTTTGCAAAACAATGGTATCCGTGGCTGTTAAGCCACGATATAGTTTTTTCCCATATTTTATTGCATATCTGCCGATTTTGCCTAAAATACCCATATATATACCAATATTATATTCCCCGTATTTATATAAAGTATTTATGCTTATAAAAATTGCCTTTATTAAGCAAGTAATTTACCGGTATCTAATTTTACTGTCTGTTTTGATTCTTTGTAAACAGTATCAGCGTATTCTGTTATATATTTCGGACTGAGATGAATTTTATCAAAAACGCCTTCTTCATTAAGCTCTATTAAGCGGTTTATAGTCCTTTGGGTATATTCCGGAGTTTTTGGAATAAGCAATAATTGCTCTGTAAAATCTATACTTTTTCTTTTGGAATTTTCAATGGCTGATGCTATGCCTAAATTACCCTTATCATTTGTTCCGCCTTTTGAACGAGGATGCAAATGCTCGATTGTTGCCATAGAGGGCCAAGTGTATTTGTAACCGATTTGCTCATTCGTAGCCGTTGATAATTTTAACATATATGCAGCAAAATTTTCACCTGATGTCGGTAATTTATTCGCAATTTTGTGTATATAATCTTTTTGATTATCAGGTAAATCTTCAACGATTTTTAATAAATCATAGATAAATGATTTTTTACCAAAAGGGACCATTATTTCTTTTCGGTCCAGTCTTGATTTTGCTTCAGAAAAAACTTCCCATAACTGTTCATGATTTTTCAAAACAGAACGTTTTCTTATATGATTTAAAAATTGGAATACCTTTTTTTGATAATCAATATTTTCGGCATTTGTCATATTTGAAAATTTCATTGATTCTTTAATCAATTTATTCATAACCCGAACAGCTTTGTTATCAGTACCGTTATTTTCCAGATACATTTTAATTTTTGCCAATTTATACTTAAATTCATAAGAAGAAAATGGAATTATAATAGGTTTATCATTCAACATGTTGTCTGTTTTTTGCATTAATTCATGAAAATCATCTTTGTATTTATCTGGCAAAAGTTCAAATTCTTCCCACAACTTGTGAAAAATCGGAGTTTGCTCTTTTCTCAATTTTCTGTTATAAACAGGTCTTACCTCTTGCAATATTTCACGCATTGTATAATTTGGATGAATTACTGAACGCTGTCTGATAATATTTAAAGCATCTCGTTCATAATCTATAAAACTCCCGGAATAATTGTTATCAAAAAGTTGAATTATCTCTTTTGCCGGACGTGAAAAGAAACCGCTTCTAACCCATTTACTGATAGTTTTAGGATCTATCAAAATTCTTTCACTGTACATATCGGGAATACCATAAGCGAACAATTTCCTAACTTTTGACATATCCCCGCCGGAAAACTGAACAGGATAATATATTGGCATACATTTTAAATCATCTATACGTGAATAATTTTCCATGCCAAACTCCCTGCCATAAGCTTTGTTTGAATTAATACGCTTATGATTGACACCAGAATTGACCGAACTGATTGCATTAATTTTCATACTATTCTATTTATATTATAAACCATATAGCTCAATTTTAAAAGACGGATCTTTTGAAAGTTTTTCCAGCTTGTGAGCAAGATGAGATATGTACCCTCTGTCTAATTTTACTTTTCTAGCTATACCAACACCTTGCAAAAATAATAATCTGTCAATTTGAGCCTGAGCATATTCTGCAATATTCGGATCTTCCTTATAACAACGTGCAAAAGATTTATGAGCTTTTAGAGAATTTTTATAAGCAGAAGACAGTACATAATTTGACATAAGATCTTTTCCACCCATCGCAGATGCGACCAAATGGTCAACAGTACCCTCTGAACCCGATAACATATCATAAGCAATTTGATCTTCTGACCTTGCTGCAGCCTTCATTATAAAGGCAGAAAGATTTTCTTTTGATGTCGGAAGCGAAATAGCAGTTTTTTCTACCATTCTGGCAAGTCTTTTATCCTCAAGATAATCTAATATTTTTTGAAGGTCATATATAAAGGTTTTTCTGTTAAATCGAATATTTATCGGAACTTTGAATATACGATTTTCCGAATTTATTAGTAACTCATTAAGATTTTTATCATCTTTTAATGCGGAACGACTGAAATATTCAAGCATTTGAGAAATCATTTGCTTTTGCTTGTCCTCATATTTTGTCAATTTAAAATCCGAACTCAGACGCTGTTCTTTTGGTATATACTGCAAATTCCCGGCAATAGATAAAAGTTTAGACATAGCATTTTTCTCTTCTTCATTAGCTCCTGCCATTATACGTTTTTTGATATTATTCAACTTATACTTAAAATCCTTTATGCTGAAAGGTAAAAATACAGGTTCATTATTAATTTTTTTATTGTTAATAAACATCAGGTAATTAAATTTATCCAGTACATCAGCGGGGAAATCACTTGAATAAGCTTCTATTTCTTTAAATATCGGATATTGAGCATCTCTTAAAAGCTTCTCATGCTCGGGAACCAAACTCTGCACAAATTGAGATATTCTCATATTTGGATAAAAATAAGCCTTAGCACGCATCAATGCATAGAAATCACCTTCCACAGGAAAAAGAGAGTCAGTTAAAGGTTCTACAACCTTGGTAATACCTCTTAAACCTCTTGAAAACACACGTTTGTTCAGAATTTCATTAAGTTTTGCAGGATCTAATAATATAACAGGGGAATATAAATCAGGAATTCTGTATGGCAACAACGCTCTTAGGGCCTCGGCATTCGGTGCAGAACCACTAAATGATACAACATCAGGTTTTTGCACAAATATATTTTTCCTGCCGTGAATATTCTGAAATTCATTTTGTCTGACAGGCCGATTATAAGTATTGAAACTTACCGGTAAAATTTTCATACCCTTTTAAGTAAGAAAAATAATAAATTTTGCTAGTATGCAAAGAAATGTAAAATAAAAGCTTGGATGCAAAGAAGCATAGATGTACAGCTATTTACGATTAGTTATTCTAATGCTTAGCCAAAAGAGCAATTTATTTACTCCTACCCCTTTACGGCACCTTCATTCTCGCCTGAAATAAAATATTTTTGCATGGCTAAGAAAAATATAATAATCGGAATCGTAGAAATTATAGAACCTGCCGCAATAAAACGCCAATTAGAAGAAAACATCCCCTGCAAATTATTCACACCTACAGGGAGAGTATACATAGCCTCTTTTGTTAGAACAATACTCGGCCACAAAAACTCACCCCAAGAACCTATAAATGTAAATATTGCAAGTACCGCCAACGAGGGCTTTACCATCGGCAAAAGGACTCTGCAAAATACCTGAAAAACATTACACCCGTCAACTATAGCCGCTTCCTCCATTTCTTTTGGAATAGTTAAGAAAGCCTGACGCATTAAAAATATTCCAAAAGCGCTAACCGCAAACGGCATTATTAACCCGATAAAACCTAAAGTATCACTGTATGAGTCAACCAAATGGAGCTTTAGGGTAATTAAATAAACCGGTAACATAATTGCCTGAAAAGGAACCATAATTGTTGCAAGTATTGCAAAGAATGTAATTTTTTTGCCCTTAAATTCCATTCTTGCTAAAGGATATCCTGCTAATGCGGATAATATAAGATTTAGTAAAACAGTTCCGCCAGCAACTATCATTGAGTTGATAAAATATCTCATTAAATCAACTCTATGCCATACGCCTGTGTAATTTGCCCAAGTAAAATCCTTAGGAATAATTGTCGGAGGATAAGCAAAAATATTTTCCCCTCCGCCTTTTAATGAGGTTGATAATAGCCAAATAAAAGGAAATATTGACAATAGCGAGATTAGTATTAAAGTAGCGTGAATCGGAATATTTCTGAAATTTATCTTAAATGTCATATTTCCTCCGTTCAAAGCACAAAATATTAACCAAAGAAAATGCCATAACAATTATCAACAAAAGTACAGCCATAGCGGAAGCTACACCTAAATCTAGATTTTCGAATGCCTTTTCATATATATAATAAACTATGGTTTTTGTTGAATTTAAAGGTCCGCCTTTTGTCATAACATAAATTTCTGCAAAAATTTTCATTGCGGAAATAGAGCTTATAGTTGTAACTAGAGCTATTGTCGGCATTATATGAGGAATCGTAACCGTCAAATGTTTTCGAAAAAACCCTGCACCATCAATATCACAAGCCTCATACAATTCTTTTGGAACACTCATCAATGCCGCAAGATATATCATCATATAATATCCGATACCCTTCCAAATTGTAACAATAATGACCGAATATATTGCATATTTAGGATCTGTGAGCCAACCGACAGATGGCAGATGTAATATCTGCATAAAATAATTTAAAATACCATCTTGTGCATATAACCACTTAAACGCAATTGCAGCTACAACAATAGACACAATTACAGGAAGATATATAAGAATTTTATACAACGTAATTCCTCTTATTTTCTGATTAATAAGTATTGCCAAAAACAGCGGAAATATCGCCAATATCGGAACAGCCACAATTAAATACAAAAAAGTATTCCACAAGACTTTATAAAACACCGGATTATGCAATATCGCCGTATAATTTTTAATTCCTGCAAATGTTGTACTGTAAATACTATCAGTATAATCCTGAAAACTTAAAAATATAGTCTGGAAAAACGGAATAAAAAAGAAAACAATAAGAATTGCCACCGCCGGCAACAAAAACAAATATGGCGCATATTTTCCATAATACTTAAACATATAACAATTATCCGACTTTTATAAGTACAAGTCAATATAATAAAGATTGTATATATTAATGCAGAAGAATCTTCGGCAAAAGCCTCAGATTGACAATATATTTACCCCTATTTACCCCTCTTTAATATAAATCGTTTCAAATCTGTACGCTTCTAACGTATCAGAAAAATAATCAGGTCTTAATCCGGCTTTTACCTTTAGCGAATTTAAAAATTCACTTTTATCCGGCAACTGCTCCCATACAACAGGTAAATACACAGCTTGATACTTACCGTCTTTTATTATTATGCCATCAACATTTGGAACCATTTTACCAAGCAAATCTTTTTCGCCGGAAAAATCTATTTTTTTGGGTTCAGTCAAAATAGAAATTGAAACGGTTAAATCTTTTAGCTCCGCTTCCACAACAGGGTTAAAGCGGTAATCATTAAATGCCGCATCCTTTGAATGTTGAACTAAATCCATTATCAAAGGTTGATGGGCAATAATTGAACCGATACACCCTCTCAAATTCCCAAATTTTTCCAAAGTTACAAAACAAGCACCCATTTCATCCAACACCTGAGGATAATTTATTGTTATTTTTTCTTTACTGAACGATGTTTTTAAAACAATTTTTACAAGATTTATTACAAAATCAGAATAATATTTTTTGATAAATTCGTTCTTATCGCCTTCGTACAAAAACCAACAGCCGTACCCGACAACATTTGATTTATCACCTGTTGTTTCTGATGAATTTGTCATATCTATTCTGATTATAGAAAACTCTTTTTTATTCGCAAAATCAACAAGACCTGCAATACCCAAAGCGCCACATGCCTGATCAAACCTGAAGCCGTTGATATTACCTGATTCTATCATTGAAGCGGTAGTATGGTCTAATTTTCGGGCATTATCATCAGTCAAAAAATGACTCAAATCAGATGAAATAATAAATCCGTTTTCTTCATCTTTATAATAATGAGAGATAATATTTGAAACCACATTAAAATCAACTCTGCCAATTAAAACAGGAACAATTTTTACATCCTCAAATACACTCTGAATTATCGGAACCTCAATTTCTATGGAATGTTCAGGAGCAATCGCATCATCATTGTAATTTGCACCAAATTTTTCTATTAACTCAAAACAAATCTCTTGATTAACAAAAATTTCACCCAATGGAGTTTTCCATCTGTCATAACTTGAAAGTGCAAGACCGTCAAACCCGACTCTGTGCGCAGGTGCAAATATGAACAAATTTTTCAATTTTCTATCAAGTTGGCTGATACCCTCATAAGCAAGCCTGCCCGAATATATCAAACCTGCATGAGGCACAATCACCGCACGAGTTTTATATTCATATTGATTTTTACTCAGTGATACAAATTTTTCAATTTGATTTATCAATGTCTGCTTATCAGCCGTATAAAAACTACCGGCAACAGACGGTTCTTTTATTTTTACCATAAAAGTATTATAATACTATTTATGAAATATCAAAATATTTTACAAAACGGAAAAATTCAATGCACAATTTGTCCGAGAAACTGCATATTATCAGAAGGGCAGGAAGGGTTTTGTCATGTCAGAAAAAATATTAATCAAAATATTCAGCTGACAACATACGGCTACAATACAGGATTAGCCATTGATCCGATTGAGAAAAAACCGCTATATCAATTCTATCCGACAACCCCAATATTGTCATTTGGGACACTTGGCTGTAATATGGGCTGTCAGTTTTGCCAAAACTGGAATATCTCAAAAAACAAATCCGATCCGACAAGCTTAAATAAAACATCTCCGCAAGAAATTGTTGAAATTGCAAAAAAATATAACTGCAAAAGCGTAGCGTTTACCTATAATGATCCGATAATCTTTTTTGAATACGCACTTGATTGCGCAAAATTGTGCAAAGAAAACGGCATTAAAACAGTCGCTGTAACCTCAGGTTTTATAAACCCTGAGCCTGCAAAAGAATTTTTTAACCTTATGGATGGAGCAAATATAGATCTTAAAGGATTTAGCCAAAAATTTTACGGCAAAAATTGTCTTGCAAAACTTCAACCTGTGTTAGATACGATAAAATATGCAGCAAATGAAACCAATTGCCACATTGAATTAACAACAATGCTTATAGAAGGTGAAAATGACTCAGAAGATGAAATAAAAGCCGAATGTGAATGGATAATTAAAAATATTGGTGATTGTGTTCCACTGCATTTTAGCGCATTTTTCCCGCAATATAAATTCCAAAACAGAAAACAAACAAGTTTTGAAACATTAGTAAAAGCGTACAATATTGCAAAAATAACAGGCATAAAATACGTTTATACCGGAAATTTATCTAACGTACAAACCTCAACAACATACTGCAAAAATTGCGGCAAACCAATAATTGTAAGAAACAGTTATCAAATGCTTGAATACAATCTGGAGCAGGGCAGATGTAAATTCTGCTCAACACAATGCGATGGTCGTTTTTAAAATTCGTTAAATTAAACCGTTTTTCTGTTTTGCTTCAATTGAACGGCTTATACACTTATTTACATCATATAAATCCGCATCAAGCTGCTGTCTCATTTTTACAGCCTGTTCGATATTTTTGTGAGCTTTTTGACAATCATCAATAATCTGTGACTTACATTTAGCTTGCGTTGACAAATTCATGCAGCTCAACACCCTGCGTTGCACTGAACTTGACACAGGTTCTATTTTTGATATCACATACGCCATATAATTACCCCTTATGTCTTATTTTTCCAAATTTACATCACTTGTTAATTGAATAACAACCTTATCACCGGCTTTTGCCTTATAGTTTAAACCCGGTGTTACCAGACCTGCAACAGCTCCTACTGCAAACCCGAGAGGCAGGCCAACAGCAAAACCTCCGATAATTACTGCATTAGCTGCAATACCGATTCCACAGCCTGCAGCAACACCAACAGCACTACCGCCAAGAGTTGAACCAAGACCTTTTCCCAAGGCATTCAATTTTCCTCTTGACAAAAAGTCCTTACCGTTAAATATTTTTGCTCGAACCTCTTTTTGAGTACCATCTGGCAATTCTATATATTTAAAATCCAAATAAATTTTACCGCTTCTATTAAATGATTTTGGCTTTTCTATGTTTGAAATTTGTGCAACAAGTTTTGTCGCAGGAGGCAAGACTTGAGTTTCTTTAGTCGTATATACACCATCTTTAAATAAATATGTTATTTCATCTCCCACTTTAGCATTTTTTGCATTGAAATCCTGTGCGTAATAAACCTCTAAAGTGTTATACTGTTTAAGAATTAAGCTATCATCATTATTTTGAACTATATCAGTCGGTGCTTTCTTAGCCAAATTTTTTGACAATTTTATATGTTCTACTACAGAAGTTCCTTCTCCAATTGCAACAACGCCAACCGGACAGACAAGTCCTAAAATTAAGCCGCATAACACTAAAGATAAAAACTTTTTCATACATTCACTCCTGTTTTAGATGTAGTATATAACCAAAAAACAGAAAATACCACATACATTTGGTTTATTTTTACATAAATTTGCTTATAAAAATTTGTTATCTAAAACAAGAAAAAATAAATCTTTACATTTTCAAAAATTTTTTATATTATCTAATTGAAATTATTTTTTAGGGGAAGCTAAGATGAAAAAGTTTGTATTATTTATATTAGTTTTATTGATAAATTTTGTAGCAATTGAGCCTATACTGGCTGCATCAAGTGAATATCAAGAACAAAGTTCAACTACATTGATGGCAACAGTAGAAGACGAAAAGATATATTTAAGTCCCAAAACTAAGTATGTACTTGAATTAGAATCTGATTTGGATATAAACGAAACAAATCCAAATGAAGAAATATTTTTTAATTTAGTTTCTAAAGTTGAAGCTTCAAACGGAGTTGCCTTACCGGAGCATACACGCTTTGCCGGAAAATTTGTAAAAATAAAAAAAAGTCAACCGGTTTTTAAAAGAGCAAGAGCATATATTATCATAGATAAAATAATTTTTCCTAACGGACAAACCTATACAGTAAGAATGGAACCCAAGAACGGAAGTGATTTAAAATCTTCTCAATTTTTGAATGCACTAAGAGTTATACCGGCAAGTATCGGTCTTGTAACTTTTTCAATAGCAAGTGTTGCAGTAGTTGCAGTAGAATCTGTAAGTATTGTTTGTTTGGTTGTCGTACCAAGAACCTGTCGAGGATTCGGACTTTTAATAAGTTCAATGGCAAAAGGTTTGAATTATAAATTAAAGGCAGGAAGTACAATTTCGTTTAAACTGGATACTCCTGTATATATACAATTAAGCGATTTGCTTTCTAAATAATTTGCATTTTATAAATGGTTTTGCGAAACACAAATTACTTGGCACGTATAAATGGAATGATTTGCCTCATTGTATATTAAGTTTTGTTACAAAAATGACGATAAACCTTAAAGTTTACCTCAAAATATGCCGTAGACATGATTAAGCAAGCAATTGACTACATGTCGAAAGGATACGAAAAATGGGATTGGCAGCTTCACAAGCAAGGTTTTTATGCTTAACAGCAAGAAAGGCAAGTTGTGAATACAAATCAACTGAGTTAGCTCAACAAAAACTTGAGATAACAAATCAGTTGGCTGACATTTCTAATGATTATGGACAAGCATTAAACTCGACTAAATTAATGTGGTCAAATGATGGTATTGATGGGGATTATGGACTTACTTACAGTTTATTGATGTCCCCATCTCCTATGAATGATTTTAACCCGTATATGATTACAACACCGTCAGGTGCTGTTGTATTGAATGACAAATATGCAGCAGCGGCTCGTGCTGCCGGAATATCGAAAGCCGGCGGTATAGGTTCTCAAATGAGTAGAGATAAATTTATTTCTGCGCTTTCTTCACAAGGAGTTGTTACAGAAGCGACAGCTCAAAAAATTACACAGTATGATTATAAGCCTGTTGTAGATTCAAAAACTAACAAAATAACTTTTGAAAATGAAACTACTGTAACAAATTCCGGAAGCGGTCTTGTGTGGAATCCTGCCGCAGGTATGGGTGCAGAACCTTTAAATAAAGGTGCTGCACAATCTTTAACATTAGCTGATTTGATTATGAGCGAAACCATTGGGTTACAATATGTTGATTGGGCTAAAGTTGCGATTTCTTCTAATGAAATAACAGAAATAGAATATAACAGAGAACTTGATCGCTTAGATAAGCTTAGAGCATCACTAAATGCAGGAGTTGTCAGTGATGATGTTATAAATCAATTATATAAAGATTTAGCAAATTATAAAAACAACAATAAAAGTCAAGAAACTACTGATACATATAAAAATGAGGTTGCTCGTTTAGAAAAATTAATTGAATGTGCCAAAAATATTGATAATATTGATGAGGTTGATGGTAAAAAGTATTTGACAGATTCAAGCAACAACAGAATTAAGGTTAATGGTAATGATATTGAAGTCATTGATGCCTTAACTAATATAAAGGCTCAGATTATTAATGATTATGATACATACGTAAAAAATAATAACGCTTCGGCAAAGAAACTTAAAGATATATACAACATTTCTGCAAATGATCTTGACTATAACGATAATAAATCAAAAGTTAAAAATGCTCTTGGTCAAGAGGTCGATACCGGTAAAGTGTACAGTATTGTTCAAAATGGTGTAATAAACCATTATGAAGATGAACTCAAATATATGACAATCGGAGATTTATTATCAGAGCAGATTGTATTGATGGCAAATAGCAATATCCCGACAACTCCGGGAAAAACTGAATCTGGGAATAAAGCTACAGATTTGAAAGCTTTTTCTGAAGCTGTAGCCAAGATTTTGGATTCAATTGTTTCCGTTTTTGGGTACTCTGCAACTGAAAATTTGAGAGGTATAGGCTTTAATGTAGATGATGCTTCTGAAGAGGCTCTTAAATTTGCCTATGAAATGGTTAGAAATAATTATTTAAGACCAAATAGTGCTGTAGACACAGGTTCACGTAAAAACGATCATTCAATGACTGATAACTCTGCATATATAAATGCCACTACATACAATAGTATAGGTACGGATGATAGCGGTAAATATTTTGCAGTAAGTATAAGCCAAATGGTTGCATCCTTTTTAACATATTATGAAAACGCATTATCAGGATCAAATACAAGTTATGTTGTCGGTAAGAGTAAAGATACTTCAACTTATGTTACTGATAATTCAGGATATATGTATTATGTCCAAGCTTCAGATGATGTTGTTACGAGTAATGTAAATAAAGATTCGGATTTCTTTGACCAGCTTTATAACAATATTTTAGAGCATGGCTGGAGAGAAGATGATGCCATTGATGATAACGAATACCTTGAAGCTTCATTGAAAAACGGCAGATATTCCATGAGTTCATTAAATCAAGATGGATATTTCTATCAAACCAGATATAACGATACCGGTTATATGGTCGAAGTTTCTGATACTGATGCCATAGCAAGAGCTGAAGCAGAATTTACGGCTAAAAAAGCTGAACTTACCTACAAAGAAGATTCTATAGATATAAAAACAAAAAAATTAGATGCTGAAATTGCTGCAATATCAACAGAGGTTGAATCTGTTAAAAATATAATTGCTAAAGGTATTGAAAAAACCTTCTCAATGTTCTCCAATTAGGAGTAAATGAGTATTAGTATTATTATTATAATTGATAGGGTTTTGCTTTAGTCATATAACCTCTTGCGCATTACCATTGTTGTAGTAGTATGATTAATACATAGATACACAAGCGGAGGTATAAATATATGACAAAGGCATTACCTAATATTGCAGTCTTAGGTGCTACAGGTGTTGTAGGTAGAGAAATTACAAAGATTTTAACAGAATTAAAAGTTCCATATAATTCTATAAAATTTTTATCAAGTGCAAAAAGTGCCGGTTCAAAAATTGAATTTCAGGGGAAAGAATATACTGTTGAAGAAGCAAAACCTGAAAGTTTTGATGGCATAAATATTGTATTGGCTTCAGCCGGTGGCTCGACATCTCAGAAATTTGCACCTGAAATCGTAAAAAGAGGCGGTGTTTTGATTGATAATTCTTCTGCTTTCAGAATGGAAGAAGATGTACCTTTGGTAATAGCTTATGTCAATGATGAAGATTTAAGAAAACATAAAGGAATTATAGCAAATCCAAATTGCTCAACATCCCAATTAATGTTGGTTTTAAAGCCTTTGCATGAAAAGTTTGGTATTAAAAAGCTTATCGTGTCTACGTATCAAGCAGTTTCAGGTGCCGGGTTAAAGGCAATAAATGAGTTAACCGCAAATACGAAAGCAACTTTGAACAATGAAGATTTCACTCCTGCGGCATTTAAAAAACCTATTTCTTTTAATGTAATTCCTCAAATAGATGTATTTTGTGAAAACGGATATACCAAAGAAGAAATGAAGGTTGTAAACGAAACGAAAAAAATTCTTCACCTTCCTCAAGATTTGCCTATATCTTGTACCGCAGCAAGAGTTCCTGTGTATAACGGACACTCGGAGGCAGTTGATATAGAATTTGAAAAACCGGTTACTCCTGATGAGGTTCGCGAAATTCTTAAAAATTCGTTTGGACTAACGGTAATTGATAATCCTGATAATTTTGAATATCCGACAACTCGTGATGCTTCAGGTGTTGATCCTGTATTTGTCGGAAGAATAAGAAAAAATCTGGCATTTAATAATGGTATCTCATTATGGTGTGTTGCTGATAATATAAGAATCGGTGCAGCACTAAATACCGTTAGATTGTGCAAAAAAGTTATAGAAATGGAATTGTATTAGAAAGAGTGAAAAAATGCCAACACTAGCAAACGCAGTAAAACTATTAAAAGTAGGAGATAAAACCTTTGATTCGCCCCAATGGTGGTCAACCCAGCATAAATTAAAAAAGCAGGTAAAATATAATGAGGTGGTCAAAAAAGTTGCCCAAAAGGCTAATTTCAGGACTTCATATAATGTTGTAACGCTTGAAAATCAGCCTACAATTGATGAGTATGTGGCAAATATGTCAACAAAGACTTTACAATCATCATATAATGAATTTGCCCCTTGGAATTCCGCTTTTAGAAAATCAAAGACAATAATTACATTTTAAGATAATTAAATCTCTCAAATATGTGAGTGCTTTTATTACTTTTTGTTAAAAATATAAGTTTTTTATTTATATTTAGGGTATAATTGTCTTGTGTAAAGGGATATGTATGGGACAAGTTCTAAGAAGAGAAAACTTAGCAGATTTTGTCAATAAACTGCACCAAAGTGGTAAAACAGTTGTTGCAACGAACGGTTGTTTTGACATTTTGCATGTAGGGCATGTCAGATATTTGCAAAAAACAAAATCTTTTGCAGATTATAGTATTATTTTGCTAAATTCTGATAAGTCTGTTCGTTCCATAAAAGGGCCAACACGACCTATAAATAAGGAGCAAGACAGAGCAGAAATCTTATGTGCCTTGTCTTGTGTTGATTATGTGGTTTTGTTTGACGAAGACAGTCCCAAAAATCTTTTAGACGAGATTAAACCTGATGTTTATACAAAAGGTGCTGATTACACAATGGAAACTTTGCCTGAGGCTGATATAATGAAAAAAAACGGCACAAGGGTTGAGTTTATTTCCTTTGTTGAAGGCAAATCAACTACATCAATAATTGAAAAAATAAATAAGGAGAATGAATAAT
>CACXCI010000040.1 GCA_902766105.1 uncultured bacterium | reverse complement strand
TGCATTTCTTTCTCATTGACCTTATTATCAGAATATCTCTTAGCTTGTAGATATATTTTTTCAAGACCCAATTCATCTTCATCAATGATTCCATCAATACCGCCATCGTGGCTTAATTTTGTCATAGAACCAACACCATAATTCATTTTTTCCATAAGGTTTAAAACTATTTCTTCAAACCTTACAGGATCAACGCTTTTAAGTTTTGATAATAATTCACTTTGTAAATTTTCTTTATAAGAATTTTGAACGAAATCAAGCATTTCATCTGGAGTTTGTACGGTTTCTATTTTCTCATATTTATTCTCTGCCTCATTGGAATTATCAATATGTCTAAATTCTCTAAATGATTCATATTGCTCTAAAAACTTAAGATTTAATTTATCTAGTTTCGACTTAGCAACCTTCATCCCCTCTGATGTTATTTTTGAAGTTGCTCTTTGTGGAGATTCTATTAATCCGGCTTTCTTTAAATATGTTCTTGCCCAAGCAATTCTATCTTTAAAAACTTTTTTAGGATTGTTTGCATATATTCTGTTTCTTTCTTCTTCTGTTAAATTTAGTTGGTCAGCAATAGTATTTGTAATATCTTCCCCTGAACGTTCAACCCCATCACTGAGAAGTTTAAGAACTGGTGACATTAATTCATCATATGTTGGAATAGCCATACTTAACTCCTTTTTTCTTTAGGGTAGCACAAACATGGATTTGAACATATTTTGAGTTCTTGCTATGTTTCTATTTGAGTTCATATAACGGTATTGACTGCCATGATTTTTGAAAATTCGATATAACTTTTTCATCCAAATTTAAAATATTGGCTGCTTCAATTTGGGAAATCTTATTATCATCAACTGCTTTTTTTACTAATTCAGCCAATCTTCCGCCAGAATAAAATTGATTAGATAATGCTCTAAGTTCTCTACTATTTTCATCAAGATTTGATGCAACTTCTTTTTTCCAATCTACTTTTACGCCATATTTTTTTCGATATAATATTCCAAATGTTTTCCATACATTAAAATCGATATTATTTTCTTTTATGTATTCAGATAGACGATACAATACTACTTGATAGCTTACTCTAAAGATTTGTTTTACTCTAATAACTCTGTCAACAAAATCGCAATTAGCACTTTTATTCCAAGCTGATATAAAATCACTGTTTGGCATTAAAAAATGTGCAGCAAATGTATTTGCTTCTTTTTCCTCTTTACTATCTTCAGTTATTAAATCATTTTGAACATTGCCAAAATGCATTAGAATATGTCCTAATTCGTGAGCAACGCTAAAGATTCTTCGCTCAACAGATATCCTATCCCAAGTATTAACTACTATTACTTTACCGCCATCAATATCTTCTGCCGACAAACCAAAAAAACTATCTGAATTAAACTGCTTAGCCATGATTTTTATTCCGGCTTTAAATTCAATTAAATTGCAAATATCCATTACAGTTTCATCGTTTTTTAATTCTAAAGCCTCTCTAGCTTTATGAGCCATAACAATAGGATCATTTGTTGCATTCTCAATATCTGCGAGTTTATATTCAAAATCAGAATTTAATTCTAATTTTTTGACAAGTTTGTTATATTTCTCTATCCATAAAGAGATTTCATATATAATATCTTCTCTTTTTCTTATATTCTTTTTTTCTAATGCACGAAATCTTATTTTTGAAATTTGCAATTGTGTTTCATTTAATAAGTTCGCAACATCTATATCATATACTTTTGCAATTTTTTCTAATGTTGATAAATTGGGCTTAGATTTCCCACTTTCTATGTTTCTATACGCAAGCAAAGAAATACCAGATTTTTCAGCCACATATTCTTGCGTATACTTATTTGTTACACGCAATTTTATAAGATTTTGTGCAACATTCTCATTCATAGTCACTCCTTTTCACTAAATAGTATATCATTAATAAAAAAAATTCAACATATTAAGTTTGCTTAATTTAAAATAAGTAAATTTATATATTGTAACAAAAGTTGTAATAATTATTTTTTTTGATATAATTATAAGTGTAATATATAAATAAGCATGGAGAGGGGATTACCTTGATAATTAATAAACAAAAAATCATATTTTACAAGCCTCCCGACTATTTGGTCGGTATAGTCAGCCATTATTGGCAAGGGATACAAGCAAAGAAAGGTGACCAACAAAATGAAAAGGTTTGTTGTCGAGGAAAACGGTATCCTCTATTTAGTCACAAATTACCGTGTTGTTAAAGGAGTACTCCAAATGTCAAACGGAAAATTTTGGAAGTTTCCTTTAAATAGAAGAAAAGGCACCAATTAAGGCACCTTATGATATTCATTACTGGGAGAGCATTTATTGTTCTCCCTTTTCTTGTATTTTACCATAATTTACAATATTTTACAATAAAACATGAAGAAACATGAAGATTATTTTTAGAGTTTTCTCAATTTGCCCTGTCATTTTTTCTCAATATCATTGTCAATGTACACAAATAAAGTTTTTGTCGGGTTAAAACCCGACCTATAATTAAAAATTCTCAATATAAGTGTTCTTTCTCCTCAAACCGACTGTTCTTTTACAGGTGGTCGGAATTTTGATGATTTGGCAATAATCAAACTGGACGAAAATGGACTTTGTTTGGACATACTTTTCCAAAATTACGCTCCTGAAAATTTGCACTATGCCGGCATTTAGTCGTGGTTTGATTATTACAGACAGTTTGATTATTTCGGCAAGTCCGTTTTCGCACCTGTTGAAAAATTTGCCCAAAAATCGGGGAAAATGTGTCCAAAAAATTTTACTAGAAATTTAAAATCAAGTAATAACACAAAGGTTTGTATTGAATTAATCCCAAATAATTGTTCCCATTTCACATCTTTGCCCTGCTTTTGTTTAAGGAGACCTTCTATGACTTGTCGGATTAGTAAATCCGACCTACATACTATAAGTCTTCAGGCTATGTTCTTTTTCCTCAAACCGACTGTACCTATAAACCCCCTGCACCAACAGGACTGCGTCAATAATTTAGTGCGTTCTTTTCCACTCTTTTATTTGTTCCAGTCTTGCCTTGTATTTGGATTCCATTCCCTGCTCGGTAGGTTTATAGTATTCTCTGCCGACAAGAGAATCCGGCAGGCATTGCATACTTGTCATCTTTTCTTCATAGTCATGCGCATATTGATATCCCTTACCATAATCCAATTCTTTCATCAATTTTGACGGCGCATTTCTGATTTGCAAAGGTACGGGGTCTGCTATATGCTCTTTTGCATCTTGTCTTGCAAGCATATAAGCTACATCCATAGCGTTTGACTTTGGTGCCATTGACATATAAACAACAGCTTCCGTTAAATGAACGGTACACTCGGGCATTCCGATAAAATGACATGCCTGATACGCAGCAACAGCAATTTCTAATGCACGCGGATCAGCAAGTCCTATATCTTCTGAAGCAAACCTTGTTACTCTGCGTGCAACGTATAATGGATCTTCCCCGGCTTCTAACATTCGTGCAAGCCAATATACAGCAGCGTCCGGATCTGAATTTCTCATAGATTTATGCAGTGCTGAAATAATGTTATAATGTTCTTCGCCGTTTTTATCATAAAGAAGTGATTTTTTAGAAATACATTGTTCAAGAGTCTCTTTTGTAATTGTTATTGCACCATTATCATCAACATTTCCGTTTAAAATAACCATTTCTAAAGTCGATAGAGCAGATCTAGCATCCCCGTTGGCAAATTCGGCAATAACTCTTATAAAATCATCCTCAATGTTTATCTCGTAGTTACCAAATCCACGTTCATCAGTTATTGCACGTTTTAAAAGAATTATCAAGTCCGCTGTTTCAAGCGGTTTAAAAACAAAAACTTTACAGCGGGACAATAGAGCAGAATTTATTTCAAAAGACGGGTTTTCTGTTGTTGCACCAATTAGAATAATACTTCCTTTTTCAACATAAGGTAAAAAAGCATCTTGTTGAGCCTTGTTGAAACGATGAATTTCATCGACAAATACAATTGTTCTTTGCCCGAGTTTTCTGTTGTTTTCAGCTTGCTCCATTACAATTTTTATATCTTTTATTCCCGATGTTACGGCAGAAAAGTTTATAAATTCGGAATTAGTTTTATTTGCAATAATTTGAGCCAGCGTGGTTTTACCAATTCCCGGATTTCCCCAAAATATAATTGAAGAAATTTTATCACTTTCAATAAGTTTTCTTAAAACCTTACCTTCTCCGATTAAATGTTTTTGCCCGACAAATTCATCTAAATTTCTCGGTCTTAACCTTGATGCTAAAGGCTGATTTGTATTATCCTCAAAAAGTGATTTTTGCTCCATATTTGGTTCCCTTGTATATAATTATTCTTTAGATAATGTATCATAAACCTTGGCAACGATTTTCCATTCACCATTAATTTTATTAAGGTTTAAAATGTCTGTGAATTTGTATCCATGCCAGTTATCTTCTATAACCTGAACAACTGCAATAGTTTTTTCTAACATTAAAATATCAATTCTTGAGATATAATCATCTCCGCAAGCACCAAATGTATCAATGGTTTTATAAAATTCCTCTATCGGACCTGATTGATAAGTTTGCTCATTCAATTGTCCAAAAAAGCAAGCTTTTTCATAAAAATAAGGTTTTACAATTTCGCTTTTACCCGCTTTGACTGCTTCACAGAATTTTTTTGCAACATTTTCTACTGCACTATACTCTTTAATATCATCTCTCATGAAACACCTCTTTATTCTTCTTTGTCTATATTTCTATTTTAACTCAAACAATAATTCAAAATTATCCTTATAAACTTTCTTTTTGTTCTTTTGTCGGTTTTACCGCTTCAATTTGAATATATGGCATAATTTCTATCTCCTTTTATTCATTTATTACATCTTTAACTGCTTTTAATGCTGCAAAAGAATTTGGGAAACCAACGTAAGGCATAACCTGAATAATTGCAGCAGTGATTGTTTCGATTGAGTTACCTGCTTTCATGTTGCCTTTGATATGACTTTTTAAGACCCCTGTATTGCCTGTTGTAGTCAAAATTGCTATTGTCATAAGTTCTCTTGTTTTAAGGTCTAAACCCTCTCTTGTATAAAAATCGCCAAAACAGACTTCAGTTAAAAATCTTGCAACATCAGCACCCATATCATTAGGCAACCCTTTCATATTTTGAACGATTTCATCCCCATACATAGGATTTTGTATTTTATAGCCTTTTTCGTATCTGTTATTTTCGTTTGTTGTTTTTGTGCTTTTTAATTCTTTTTCCAACCCTCTTTCTTTTATGACGTCATTAAAGACAGCAATAGCATTTAATGTTTTTGGAAAACCTATAAACGGTGCGCATTGATAAATTGTTTCTCTTATTTCACTCGGAGTGTTGCCTGCATTTAAAGCTCCGATTATGTGTGCCTTTAACTGTGGTAGTGTTTGCATAACGGTCAAGCTTGTAACGGTCAAAAGTTCTCTTGTTTTTACATCCAAATCTCCAACAGTAAAAACTTCTCCAAAAATATATTTTTGCAAAATATCCATAAAATCTTTATCCGAACCGTTATTATTTTTAGTTGTTATATTAAACAAAATTTCTAAATTTTTATCAGCGATTTCTTGCCTTGTCATATTCTTACTCTCCTTTGCTAACGCACTCAAATTAAACATCAAAGCAGCTATTAAAACAGTAATACATAATTTTTTAATCATATAAAATCCTCACATATTGACATCATGTCAGAATAAGTATATTATTAAACTGACATTGTGTCAAGCGGATTGCGAGCAGAGGGCAAGGCTTGTCTGCGAGAGGAAGAAAGCCATAAAGCAGACAACCGTAGCCCGTTTAATGCGAGCCACAAAGCACCAATACAACAAGGAGAAATATTATGCCAAAAGGTTCTGCTCAGCTTGTTGCATCAAGAAAAGATGAAATTGTAAAAGCGGTTGAAACACTTTATCAGACAATGAATTTTAAGGACATAACCTTAAAAGAAATTGCTGAATTGACGACTTTTACAAGAACATCAATTTACAATTATTTCCAGACAAAAGAAGAGATTTTTTTAACACTGCACAAAATTGAATACGAGCGTTGGGTTGAAGATTTAGAAAATATAATTGCTACAAATGAATCGATGACTAAAGATGAAATTGCACAAAATATTGCGCATACACTAGAAAAAAGAGAGCAATTACTAAAATTGATGAGTATGAACCATTTTGAAATGGAAGCAAACAGCCGTCTTGAAATTTTGACGGAATTTAAAGTTACTTACGGTAATTCTATAAAAACCGTCAAAAATTTAATTAAAAAGTTCTGTCCTGATATGAAAGAAAGCGACATAAACAATTTTATTTATGCACTATTTCCGTTTATTTATGGGATTTACCCTTATGTTGCGGTAGATGAAAAACAAAAAGAAGCGATGAAAATAGCAGATACGGGGTTTATTTATCACTCTGTATATGAACTTGCTTATAATGCGATTAGAAAATTATTAGGTTAAAAGAGGAAAAGCAATGAAAATTTATTATCATTGCAACATCAGGTTCAAGCGGACTTGGAAATACCGCAAATACGTTAAAACAATGGGTTAAAAAGTTTTAATCAAAATTTTTCATACAAAAGCAAAAGGAGATATACAATATCATTTTGCATTTGTAAGACAATCAATACCACCCATCTTGTTCAATGCACCCTTTGTTGACACGAAATAAACTCTGTCAACTCCGTTTTGCTCATACGAACGCTCAATCATATCATTAATTTCGGGGTAATCGGATTTATTTGTTATCAGGAATGTTTGCCCATCAGTATTTGAAATTCCGCCAACCGCATTCATAAAGTTTGTTCCATTACCGAAACAAGGAATTTTAACAAGAGTATATCCGTCATTTTTTAATTGTTGTTCCGCTTTTTGTCGAATTGCTTGAGTTTCATCACGTTGACTCTTTAAACGTTCAAGCATTTCCTGATAATCTTGACGCATTGTTTTCGCACCGTTTGCAGGCGAATCTTTATCTAATTTTGGATCATTTGAACTTAGTCTTTCTTCCAAAAACTTTATTCCGGCATCATAATCAGCAACCGCAAATTGTCCGTCACCAAGAGGTCTATAACACATATCCACGTGAAAATCATATTGCGGTACTACAGTCAAATTTTCAGAACTTATACCCAAATCATTAGCAATAGTTTCTCGTGCTTTTTGAACATTTTCCGCAGTATTCTCCAGCCCCATTGCAGACATTGTAAAAGCCAAGGACATTTCTCCAACGACAGCTCCTGCGCTACCGTCTTTTTTCAAAGTTTGTAATACGTTGCCGCCTTCTAAATAACTTGCACCAATATGCTTAGAATTACTATCAACTCTTGCACCGGCAGCGAAATTACTTCCCTGATGCGCAACTGCGCCCTGTCTTGCCACAGACATTCCATACTGTTCTTTATTTGTCTTTTCAAAATCCCTGATAACTTCTTCATTATTATTCAAATCTGCAGCATTATAATAATTAACATAAGTTTTACCATCAGCTCTATTTATCTTTGAATCTTCCATCCATGGAGCTTTCCCATTATACTGCTCCTGAACTTTAAAACCCTCCTTTTCACCAATTTGACGCAATTCTTCTTTTATTGTGCCAAAATTATCAATGGTATCTTTTGCATTCATAGAAATTTCTATTGTCTTGATATTTCGATTTAAACCCTCTGACCAAGGTTTGTCCGGTGCATTTGAACCTGTATTGGGAAGATTGTTAATATCAATTTTACCCTTTTTTAACTGTTTATTTAGCGTATCCAGTTGCTTTTGCTCCAAAACACCGCGATTATCCGTACCTCCGGGCAAAGTTCTTGCATAGTTAGCAAGTTTATTTAACAGATTTAATTCATTTGCCTGTAAAAAACCGTCTTTATTCAAATCCGCCTTTTGAAATATTGAATCTAAAGATTTATTGTTTGTTTTAAGAGATTCTAAACTCGAATTATAATGCACTTTTACAAGAACTTTCTTGCAGGTATTAGAATCTTTATAAGCAAATAGATTAAAATCACTGTTTAAATTCATAGTATTGTACCTTGTTAATAGCTCTCATACTTATAAAAAAAATACAAAACGCAGTATTTTGATAATTATAAAAATTTTTACAATATGTTACATAGAAAAATAGGCGATTATATATTATTTACCACAAGATTTTGGCAAAAGGTTAACAAAAATAAATTTCCAAATAATCAAATTCCCTTATTTTATTGAAGCCTTTTGAGATTTAACTTGATTTTCTCTTTCTTTAACTTGAACATTATAGTTTATTTTTGTTAACTAATTTTGTTACATTCAGTAATATTTGTTTATTAGATATCAAAAAAAATTTTTAGGTAATTATATATAACAAGGTAAAAGGAGAATTATATGCAAGAAATTTCATTCTGTTCAACATACAGAATCCCGTTAACCCAGCCGGGATCCAGCAGAGCAAAGAAAGATTTACTGAAAACAATTGCTTCAAAATATCAAAATGTACTGTTTCCCAGCGGAAATACAGGTTATGTACGAGTATCTGTCAGAAAAAGACTTGATTCACGTTTTGAACAACAAATAAAGCAGGCAAAATTTAAGGTTTATCAAAAATTTGCCAAACATAACGTTCCAAAAACAGAATTTGAAAATTCAGGAGTTCCAAAACTGGACTTGTACATAAATGACGCCCTTAAAAAGGGAGATTATCTGCAATTCGGGAAACAAAAAAGTTAAGGGTAAATATTATGAACATTGTTCCTATAAATACCAATAAGGCTGTAAACACACATGCTAAGACTTATTTTCCAATCAAACAAAGTTTTTGCGGAATAAAATACCGAAAAACAACGCTTGGAGATATTTTCTCGCACAGCAAAATTAAATATCTCGATGTATTAGAAGGCATAAGAGCAGGAGAATATGGAACAATTTGCGATGGTTCTGCACCTTTGTCAAAATTTTTTCACAAGCTAAATTCTGCAAAAGATATAAAAGCGCTAAAAAAACTAGGTTTATCTACAAATGATATTGGCTGTGCATATTCATTTTTAAAAGCAAAAGCAAACAGACCTCTGTCAACATCATTCGTCCATGACTGTTCTGTTATGTACTTATACAACAAAAATAATAATACTCACTTTTTATACCATATTCACAAAGACGAAAACGAAAAAGAAATTTCTGCAATAATAAAATTGTTTATGCCGGAAGGGTATAGTCATGCATCAATTGTACCCGGGGACAAATACTGGACTGATACACACAAAAGATACCTGCCTGAAATATTTTCTGCAATACAAAAAGGAGATAAGAATGCAAAAATTAGCGTATTTCATGCTTCTTCACAAAGACCTGAAATTGTAGGCTATATGGGAAAAATGTATGAAATTCCAAATAAATTCTACCTTCAACCGCTTTCAAAAAGACTACAAAAAGGAGAACGCGGTCAGGCAACATTTCCGATAAGAGATTTCAGAATATATTCAACCATATATGATTCAAATAGCGCAACAGATATAAAAGAGCTTCAGAAAAGAAAACATTTTATTAAACATTCAGCAGAATATACCCCTGAATTACGCCAAATTTTATACCGAATAATAGACGAAAGAATAAACGGCTTAAAAGAACTAGAAAAAATAAAATCATCAGAAGAATTAGATCAATTTTTAAAAACTAAAGATATGGATTACTTATTCGGATATCCTCAAATCGGTAAAGCCGGATATTTATCTGCCGTAAATAACAAGAAAAATGAATTGAGAATTATGCAATAAAATAATGGCTCAGCATAAAAGTAAACCGAGCCATCATTTTTATTAGTTAATCTTAATTATACCATTTCCGCAATTTTTGATGCGTTTTTATTAGCAATTTCTACCAAAGATGAAATTGTAGCAATCATAGAAATTGTTGAGTTTAATTTATTAACACAAGAACCGCAGCCAATAGCTGAAGCACCTGCAGCAAAAGCAAACGGAGCAGTTGTCGGGTTAATACCTGTAGCAGTCATAACAGGGATTTCGACATTTCTTACAAGTTCAATTGTATTAGAAATTGTTAATTCTGCTCTATCTATTAAAGCTCTCGCACCTGACATATTAGCTTCTGATGTATAATGACCTTCTGTTTGGATTAAATCTATACCCATAGATTCTAATTTAACAGCAAGAGCAATTTGTTCTTCAATAGCAATTTCCCCAGGTATTGTAACTGACATAAATACCTTTTTGCCATCCAGCATAGACATTGTTTCTTCAACCATTTTTAATACATCATTAGCATCAAATGACATACCTTTTTTATAAAGAACATCAAAATTACCGAATTCAATTGCATCTGCACCTAATTCAACAGCCTTAACCAATTCTGAAGGAACTATTGAAGATACAAATATAGGCATATCTGTCATTGAACGAACTTCTCTGATGATATCTTCTCTTGCACAAATATCAACAGCTGTAGCATGAGCTGATTCTGCTGATGTTACAACTTTTTTAATATTTTCGATATCAAAGTTATCAATACCTGCAATAACTTTTACTGCTCTTTTTTCTTCTAAAGCATGTTTAAATAAATCAATTCTTGACATAAATTTCTCCTTTTTAAATATTTATTATTTGTCAAGTGAATTATACATTAAAATTTTAATATTTTCAAGAACTAACCGCAAAAGAAGGAGCCAGAGAATATCTTAATCATGGAGAACACGAAATAATAAAATTGATACAACATAAGTTTTGAGGTAAAGATGAAAAAATTAATATTATACATAACGTGCGTGATATTCTTATTATACGGTAATTACAATATTACACAGGCTGTAAACTATTCCCCTGAAGAAGAAACCAATATAGCCGTTTATGAAAAAATAAGTCCTGCAATTGTTGCAATAGAAGCCCAGACAAAAGATGGAGTATCCGCAGGAACAGGCTGTATTGTATCAGCTGACGGTTTGATATTAACAGGATCTCACGTTGTTGAAGATTTTAAAGAAATAGAGGTTACTACCTATAACGGTCAAACATACAAGGCAAAATTTATTGCAGAAATGGGAAAAAACAAAGATTTGGCACTGATAAAAATAACACCCCAAAAGCCGCTAAGCACAGTATCTTTTGCTAATTCAGAAACCGTAAAAGTAGGGCAAAAAGTCTTAACAATAGGAAACCCGTTTGGTTTTTCAAATACCCTTACCTTAGGTATAATTTCCAGAATAGATTATGTTAAAAACAGGTTTCAAACAGATGCAGCAATTAACCCCGGTTGCTCGGGCGGACCTTTACTAAACTCTACAGGTCAGGTAATCGGCATAAGCCAATCAATTTATAACCCTGACCACAACATTTCAAATATAGGTATAGGCTTTGCTATTCCGTCAAATGAAGCAATTAAATTTATTGCATCTGTTGATAAGAAAAAACTTACTAAAAAATAGTAAATATTAAGTAATATTAATTTCAACTTCACAAAAAAGCAAAAATCTTCATAGTATATACTTTATATATATAATTAAACAATATGAGGAGTGCTTAAAATGGTTGAATTTAGTCCGATTAATCCGGCAGAAAGATCTGAAGCTGCGACTTACACTGCAGCACCAAAATCAACAAAAAAAGTAAGTACAATTGCAAGCGCAATGCAGCGCCTTGCAGATAAGGTCAACGGCAGCAATCAACGACAACAAGCAACTACTAAGCCTCTTACGGATGACGAATTTGCTCAAGCTATAAATGATATGTCAGATGACACCTCAAGAATTGTCGCTTACAACAAGCAAAATTACCACGGAAAATATTACGGAATAATAGATAAAAAGACATGTCAATTAAAAATTTATGATAAACAAGGGAATGTTGTAAAAACATATCCCGTCGGAATTGGTAAAAATAAGGGTGATAATATAACATTCGGTTATGAGTCGCAAGATTACAGCAAAAAAGAAGCCGGCAGATTTACTACCCCCGGAGAATTTATACTTGATGAATACCAAGAGTTAAGTGCAAGAAATTACATTTCAAAAAGAGACGGTAAACATAAATTAATGGCACTAAAAGGCGACAATATCGGCTCTGAAGGGGCGACTCAGGCTATTCACATGGTTCCAAACAACAGAAAAGAAAGAATACACCGATTGGAAACAGAAACTCCGAATGATAACAGGGTATCTTACGGCTGCGTAAATTTGCTAGAGGACGATTACGATGATATGGCAAAGTATCTTGGAGAAGGCAATAAGATATTTATTTTACCTGAAGAAAGCGGAAACAAACTACAATTAGAAAAACAGAAAGACGGCTCATACAAATTTGTTCAGCAATATCATAAAAATGACGCCAGAGATTTGTCCCCGGAGGAAGCATCACAAGTTGATTATGATGTCAAACCGGAAAATGCCCCTTCAAAAAGGGATTGGCGTACATAGTTTTAAACAATTATTCTCATGTGCTGTTGTATATTAGGCTGCCCTGATAGTAAATCGAGTTGATTTACATAAGGTCTTGTTTCTTCTATCCCGCCGTCAATAACCTTAGTTGCACCGTTTGGAATATCAAAAGTAATTTTACGAGGCAGAATAACACCTAACGCACCGGGTTCAAATTCTTCAATCTTAGCTCCTGTTACGGGCTGTTCATATTTTCTTAATACCTTGCTGTTTCTCACCTTTTCGGTAATAGTAATATTTGATTTAGGATGATTTGGGTTAATTTTTATTTCGGCAACCAGCGGTTTTAATTCCTTACTTATCCACTTTGCAAACATGATTAGTGGCTTTTTTTTCTCGGGCAAATCACTCTGAACGGTCATCATACCGGAAGTTGTGCCGTCATTTTGCTTTTGATATGAGTATGTTCTTTTTATTCCATTCACATCAATTTCATCAATAACCTCACTAAACTCATCAAACAATTGTCTTTTCTTGCCGCCATCCGTGATTAATAACTCTATATAATTTCCGCTCTTATCTGTTTTTGATGCCAATATTGCAGACCCGCCAAACATTTTAGAAACCTTATCCCATCTTTTATATAATTTCCCGTTACAATAATTAGGTAAATTTATCACTTTTTCTACAACCATTGTATATCCCCTCAAATATATTTTTCTATATACTATCACTAAAAATATTTATTACAATACCAATTTTATTTTCCGTTAAGTTTGGCATCAACCAGTTCGTAAACAAACTTATCACCTTTCTTTTTAGCAACGAAATAAGCATCAAACGGAGTGTTTGAGGGATTTGGTACGGATAAAATTTGTTTAATTTGAGCTTCTACTTTATCAAAATAATTCATTTTTGCAAGTTTTAAATCATGCTCAAATTCCATATCTACAGATTTTTTAGCATCTTCAAACGGAATTCCAAGATTATCACTTACAACCTCAGCTTTTTCTTTTGATTTACGATATATTCTTCCGACATTTTTGCCCTCATCATCTGCAATAAATATGTGTTTCCCTGTTAAAATAAATATTTCAGGCTTATGATTATCATTTAAACGAGAAAAAGCTCTAACCTCATTGTGTCTTGCATAATCAGCATCTCTATTTGTAAAAAATTTAGAAATTCGCTCAACTAAAGCATTTTTCTTTATCCAGGCTTTTGTTGGTTTTGCCGGAGGTTGAACACCTCTTCTTTCGTTGTTAATATTTTTATTTAAAAGAGAAACTATAAGACGCTTTAAGTCTTTAATTACCTCTTTTTCAGTTGCCTGATAATAATAGCCGTCATCCCATTTTACGAAACATCTTGTCGGATGAATTGAACCAAAACTTGTTTGGTTATACTTTTTATTTGTGCATTGCAGATTAGGTTGAATTGCAGATATCATAATTTTAAAGACCTTTATATTTTAAACACATAACTTGCAAGTATTAAACCATGTAAATATTTTTTTTGCTATTTATTCATTATTTTTTTTAAATATGGTAAATTAAAATAACAAAATGTGTATTTATATAAGGAGGGATATATGAAAAATATTTTAAAATCGCTTATGGCGATAGCTGTTTTGGCACTAACAACAGCACCGGTATTTGCATTTCCTGATGTTGAAGATGACTATTGGGCAGCAGCACAAATCAATCTTTTATCAGAGCAGGGCGTAATCGTCGGCTATCCTGACGGGACATTTCAGCCTGATAACAATGTAACGAGAGCAGAATTTGCAGCCATGGCAATCAGAGCCTTGGGGCAAGAACACACAAAAGTTGCTCAACCGGTAAACTTTACTGATATAAATGAAGAATACTGGGCTTATGAGGATATACAAAAAGCACTATATTTTGATTTAATTTCTTGCGATAAAGAAGGGGACATTTTCAGACCTGAAGATTCTGTATCAAGAGCCGAATCTTTGTCTGTTGCCGTTAACGCACTTACAACAGAAACCATTAGTCTTAATAAGGCTAAAGAAGTATTAGCCCAGCAATATGCAGATGCTAATTCAATTCCGGAATGGTTTATTATTCCTGCCGGAAAAGCTGAAATTTTAGGGATGGTTGTTGTTATGCCAACAAAAGAAAAAGCTGAACTTGAAGCAGAAAGGCCTGCAACAAGAGCTGAAGTTGCAGCAATTTTATTCAAGATGATGGAACAGGCCAAACTTAACCCTAACGCAAAATTAGCAGAAGCTATGAGAAAGAAAACAGGAGAAGGTATTGTTTTAGAGTCTGCAACAGTTCAAGGCAGTATAGGAACAATCCCTGCCGGAACAGTTGTACCAGTCAGCCTAAATTCATACATAAGTTCACAATCTTCAGAAGGCGGAGCTTTGTATACCGCAATTGCACCAAAAAACTATGTTACAAGAGAAAAATATATTCTTGTAAGGCAAGGGGCTGCGTTAAAAGGTCAGCTTCTTGATGTAAGACCGGGCAGATATTTTGTAAGAAACGGGGTATTAGTACTCAAAAACTCATTGATTACAACTGATAACGATCAAACTGCGCCTTTTGTAGCCGTAGGAGAGATTAAAAAAGATCGTAATTGGTGGATGAAATTTGTACGCTGGGCATTTAAAGGAGAAAAACTGGAAGTTCCGGCGCAAGGAACAGTTCAAATGGAGCTGTTAGAACCTGTAAGAGTGGATTTAACCAATGGCTGGATATACGAAAACTAGTCCTATGCAATATACTGCTAACTGTGGTAATTTCTGAATGACTATCACTCATTGGTAGAGTTTAGTATATACAACATTTATTTATCACAAAAGACCGATTTTCTTTATCGAAAATCGGTCTTTTTATTATAAAAACAGTAACTTAAACCGCACGTCTATTCATAGAAAAAAGGCTTTGCCCCATCGGTATTACTGTAGAATTCATTTGTTGTTGAGTTGCTGGCACAAATGGATTTACGGTTGCATTCGCAGGGAACAATGTTATTCCTGCATTTCTTGCAACATTTATTTGCTCTTGTCCTTTAAGGTAACCTAAAAAAGTTTTACCAATCTTTTCCGCAGCAAAATTTTTATATGCCATTTTACTGCATTCTGCAAAGTTATTTAAAGGTATTACATCACTATCTTTGAAATTTTCTTTCCCGACAAGTTTCGCAATTTCCGAATCAGTAATATTGTGAAATTTTGTTGTTAACTCTTGTACTGTTATTCCCATAATAAATTCCCTTACATTTATATAAAGTATTTTAAATAAACACATTTTCAACAAACCTCAATTCGGTTACATTTCTTCATAAAAACTGAATATATTATTGTTTTTTTCATTTACAAAGAAAGTCTTTTTTGTTATTATCAAAACGAGTAATCAGAAGATAATAAAGAGGTATATATGTCAGGACATTCAAAATGGGCAAACATAAAAAATAAAAAAGCAAAAACAGATTCACAAAAAGCTGTTGTATTTCAAAAATATTCAAGAGAATTAATAGTTGCGGCAAGACTCGGAGGGGCTGATCCCGCAGGGAATTTCCGTTTAAGAACTGCTATTGAAAAAGCAAAGGCCGCAGGGTTGCCTAATGACAATATAAAAAGAGCAATCGATAAAGGTGCAGGTGCAGGCGCTTCTGATAATTATGAAGAATTAACTTATGAAGGATACGCCGCAGGCGGCGTTGCAGTGGTGTTAGAAGCTATGACCGACAACAGAAACAGAACAGCAGGAGATGTCAGAAGTATATTCACAAAATTTAACGGTAATCTTGGTGAAACAAACTGTGTTAGCTGGATGTTTGATAAAAAAGGAAGCATTGAATTTGATGAATCTGTCGATTTTGATGCACTTTTTGAAGCTGCAATAAACCTTGATGCAGAAGATGTAACAGAAGAAGATGGCATTTACAGAGTTATTACATCTGTTGAAAATTTCCAAGCTGTTGTCGAAGGTTTGGAAGCTGAAGGGTTTAAAAGCACAACTGCGGAGCTGACACGTATCCCTCAAAATAATATTGAAATTACAGATGTCAAAACTGCAACATCAGTTATGCGCTTAATTGAAAGATTAGAAGAACTTGATGACGTTCAAAATGTTTATGCAAATTGTGATATTCCCGATGAAATTGCAGAACAAGTTGAGGTTTAATATTGATAAGTAAAATAGAAAAACTTTCTAATATATTAAATGAGAGTTACAATGAAAAATCACTTGTAATTTCATTAAGAGATTTTTTTGCAAAAAATTTCGGATCGGATAACTTTTATTTTGAAATCAACGAAAGAAATTTACACGTTGATTATTCTCAAACCTCAAAATTCAAATATCCTCTCTATAAACATAAAAAAAATATAGGATACTTGTGCTTTGCAGATAAAAATGAAGAATTAGAATCCTTCTTAAAACTTGCGGCACCTTTTATCTCATTAAAAGTTCAAAATATAATTTTGAGTGAGAAAATGCAAAAAAATATAAATTTCCACGAAACAATGAAATATATTGCCAAAATTATTGAAACTCAATATGAACTATCCTATGTAATCCCAATTATCGGGGAAATGATAGACAAATTTTTCGAAGATTATCTGCTTTATATTTTCTTGAAGGAGGAAAATGCCGGAGTAAATTATCTTGCTTGGCCTATGGCATGCAAAGATACAAATATACTCGGAATTATTGATGAATTTAATGAGCGAGTATTCACAGATGACAGAATGACACTTGCTCTTCCGCTAAAAAGTGAAGGTAAAGATGTAGGGATTTTAGTTGCGAAAAGTACAAATGAACCTATTACGGCAAAAGATGATGATTATTTAACCCAATTGGCATCTCAAATTGCAACCACAATAAACAGAGCAAATGTATATGCTGAAATTCTAAAACACGCAACACTTGATGCTCTGACAGGTTTTTATAACCGCAGACAACTGGAAGAACGTATCAAACAGGAAGTTTCTAATGCAAAACGCCAACACGCACCATTATGCGGAATAATGACAGATATTGATTTCTTCAAAGGTGTTAATGACACCTATGGTCATGCTGTTGGTGATTTGGTGCTAAAAACAATTGCAAAAGTCATAAGAGGTCAACTCAGAGAATACGATATTGCAGGACGCTATGGTGGAGAAGAATTTTCTATCCTTTTGCCTTTTACAAAAATTGAAGAAGCAAGGATGGTTGCCGAACGTCTGAGAAAATCCATCGAAGAAAAAGTTATTGATATTTCAAAAGTAAATCCTGAAAGCGAGGTTAAAGAAATCAGCGTAACGCTGAGCTTGGGAATTTATGAAATGAAGGAAGACGATAACGATGAAGATTTACTGAAAAAAGCCGATAAGGCCTTGTATGAAGCTAAAAATACTGGACGAAATAAGGTAGTTGTAGCATAATGATTAATTACGAAAAAATATGTAAAAACATTGAAGAAACAAAAGATTTGGCATATAGGTTTGCCAAATTAATAGAAAAAAACGGTTGCTTCATTAACCTATACGGTGAAATAGGTGCAGGCAAAACCGCCTTTGTAAAACTCGTAGCAGAAGCTATAGGAGTAACAGAAAAAGTTACGAGTCCGAGCTTTGTAATTCTTAACGAATATCACAGTGCAAATATTCCTATATACCATTTTGATCTGTACAGACTGGAAAATGAAGGGGTTAAGACAATTACAGATGAGTTAAGAGAGTACTCGGAAGGCAGGCAAATTACATTCGTTGAATGGGCAGAATTTTCCCAAAATGAAATACCGTTTAATCATATAAAAATTAACGTTACATACGACGACAACGATTTTAGGAAATATTCCTTTCTACCAGTTGGCGAAACATGTACGGAAATAGTAAAAGGACTAATGCAATGAAAATATTGGTATTTGATACTTGTTTAGATAAAATGTATGTTACGCTGGCAGAAAATGACAGTATATTATCTTCTAAAATTGTTACAAATAAAGATAACAAATATCACTCAGCATTTTTGATTTCTACAATTAAACAGATTTTGAAAGAGAATAATTTAACTCCAAAAGATATAAATGCTATCGGAACAAATATCGGTCCCGGAAGTTTTACAGGAATAAGAGCCTGCACGACTGTTGCAAGGATGATTGCTCAACAACTAAATCTTCCAGCAGCAGGGATTTCATCACTTGAAATTTTATCAAAAATCGCACCGAAAGAGTCAAATGTTCTGGTTGCACTTGATGCCAGAAAAAACAGCGCATACTTATATCTGGAAAATGAAATCAAAGGCGCTGTCCAATTAGAAGAAATTGAAAATATTATAAAAAACAGCAATTACTACGTTATAACCGACAATAAACTTGCAGAAAAACTTGGCGGAATATCTTATCAACAAAAAGAATACCCGCTTGGAGAAATCCTTGCAAAATTAACTTATGAAAAATTAAAAAATAATAAATGTAAATGGCAGGAATTAAAACCTTTGTATATTCAACCTCCACCAATGGGATAGGATTAAATTTACAGTACGAAAACTCAACGTTTCCGTTGAGTCGTACTCAACTCTCACTTCGTTCGTGGCTCTGCTCGGAGCTAAAAAAAAGACCTTGTTTATACCAAGGCCTATCCGTTTAAATAAGAAGAGAGAGCTTTATATATTAATATAAAGGATTCTAACCCTAAAAAATTGCTAAAAATCATTATCGAAATTTACAATACTTAACATAATAAAAGAGGTGAATTAAAAAAATTCACCTCTTTCAATTTATATTTATTATTGCTATGCTTCAGTCTCAGTCGTTTCCTCTGGTTTTTGGAAGCATTCTTTACAAAATACTTCTCTGCCGGGAACAGGCTTAAACGGCACTTGTGTTTGCGCACCGCATTTTGAACACACAGCATCATACATTTTTCTTTTTCTTCTGTTGTTTTTTCTGCGAGCAATTCTGCATTCAGGACATCTTTTTGGTTTGTTTACCAAT
>CACXCI010000039.1 GCA_902766105.1 uncultured bacterium | reverse complement strand
CTTGAACTGGCACCGGGTTATACGCCCGATTGGATTTTAAGTCCAACGCGTCTACCGATTCCGCCACTGGAGCGCGGTTTAATATTCAATTGTCATGAAATTCAATTGGCTGAATTTTATTTGTCATGTCTGTCAATTGGTTTACAGACGACGATTCGACTGTCAACAGTATTGATAATAATATAAACACAAACTGTTGTCAAACGGGAAATTGCTTAAAATAATTTTTAAATTCGTTGAAATGCTCGGTTAAAATGTCTATAACCTTGCGTAATTGGGCTTCTGTTAAATTTTTGTTTTCCAAGTAAGAGTGACCTAATAAACCTGTTTTTACGTTTGAATACAATAATTTCTGAAATTCATTTATTTCTTTATATATCGATTGAGATATAATATCTTTTTCCTTTGCCAATAAAATATATAATTCGGCTATAGATGTTTTTGCCTTAGAATATTTTTTTCGTAACATAAAACCTTGTATATTTCTGAATCTGTCGAGAATTTCATCGTATATATCAAATAGATGTTTCTTTTTTTGCGGTAGAAATTCTTTAAAGTATTTTATTGTTTGTTCATAGCCGCTATCAATGATTTGTTGGCGCTTTTCCGGCGGGTAATTAAAATCCACGACAACAACGTCGCCGGTATTGATAACAAGATAGTCATAATTGTCTGAATTTCCGTATAGTTCTTTTATAAAAGAAGTTTCCGAATATGTCATACAAGAGTACATTCCGTTAACATAGGTTACAGGACTCTTGTCATCGCCTGAAAACTCACCTTCCAAACGGATTTCAAGTATTCGGTTATTACTTTTACGAAGATTTTTTGATAAATACCACATAGGTTTACCCTTCATTAAATCTCCGTCAACCAAAAGCTTGTCTTCTACATTGATAGCACGCATAAGACCGGGCATACAACAAGAAATTCTAACAGCCATGGCTACTTCAAAATCTGGGGTCTCAAAATTTGAAAATTCGCAACAAGTAAAATCAAGCATATTTGTTGAAATAATAATAAGATTCTTTGTTAAATCTTTGAATTTTACGCGTTCATTATTACCCTTATCGTATTTATCCCCGTAGAATTTCTTTTCAATGAGTTCTCTGAACCAATCCAAAAAAACTTCCCCTTTACTTAACGCAAATTTTGTATTAAAGCCGAAGGAAATATCTCTGAATAACTCAAAATTGACAGATAGGAAGATTTCCTGAAGTTCTTCTGTTGTATAGCCGACTGCGTATAATGCCGCAACGATTGAACCTACTGATGAGCCCCCTAATGTGTCATGTTCTGCCCCGAGTTCTTGTAATGCTTTCAGAACTCCGACATGTGCGGCTCCTCTGATAGCCCCGCCGCCAAATAAATAAGTATATTTTAAGCTCTCCATATTGTGATATTAACATAAATAAAAAATATTTTTATAACCAGGGGTATATATAGTTAAATTAACTACATAAAATATATGATTTTTGTAAAGATATTGTAATATTTAAGAATTTTTAATGTTATAATAATGACAAAGTAAATTCTATTATTATAGAGATATGTAGAAAGGTTTTATAAATATGGCAGGTCTTGTAAATTTATTATCAAATGTATTTCAATCACCGGCAGTGACAACAACATCTCCGGTTGTTAGAGAGAGCTCATCATACGGCAACAATCCGTTTGTTAATTATAACGGAAATAATTATTCTTCTCAGTATTACGCTAAAAACAGACCTGTAAAAGGCGGATATTTTGCCGGATACTACAACGGTAAACAAAACATTGTAGGAAGAAGGTTGTTTGTAGAAGTGTAGGAATCCTTTAGTTTAGCGCTTTAAAAGCGAGCACTATCAGTATTATCCCTCCGAAAATTTGAAGAAATTTCGCGGGGATATTTTTTATGAAATTCCCGAACCAAAAGCCCAATTCTGACATTACAAACGAAAATAACCCGAAAAGCAAACAACATAATAATAAGCTTGTTGAAGTTAATTTTATTGTTGTGCCGGCAATAAGTGCATCCATACTTGTTGCAATACTTAAACTTATCAAACATTTTATCCCGATGCAGCATATTTCTTGTTTTTGTTCGTTACGGATTGCATCCAGAATAAAATGCAGTCCGATTATGAAAAATATTGTAAAAACTATATGTCTTGAATACGGCAGGAGGTATTTGTAGATTTTATTAACGGCAATATAACCTATAACAGGCATCAACCCCTGAAATAATCCCATAAAAAATGCAAGATTGAACGAATTTTTTACACGTTGCGATTTAAATATTAACCCTTGTGAAAAAGAAACTATAAGGCAATCAATCCCTAATGCTATTGAAAGTAATATAATATCAACTAAACTCAATTTCCACCTCAAACAGTCTGTTCCAAGGGAATGAATATTTCACCTCGCCGTTATACGAGAATATTTGTTTTATTTTTTGCTCATAAGGCTTTATTTTCTCGGTTAAAAGACTAATATCAGAAGTTTGTAACAATTGCCTTACGTTCGCCTGATAGCCCCAATCATCTATAAATCTTGTAATCTGTATTTTGTCAAAGCTTTCTTTATT
>CACXCI010000038.1 GCA_902766105.1 uncultured bacterium | reverse complement strand
GATTAAATTAATCCTTGTCTTGAATTAACTAAATTATCGTTAAGAACTTAACAACTCAGCGTCTTATCGTCTTAACGACTTCAAAACTGCTTAGTCATTGTTTTTGTGTAACTTTGTATATAATTACGATAATTTATTTATTTTCCTAATTCATCCAAATCAGGTTTTTCTATATTTTCTGCTGAATTGTTATCTGTTGAATTTATTTTTTCTTCATTGTTTTTTACCGGTGGGGTTGTTGTTTTCTTGCTTGTAGGTTTTAGTATCTCTTCGGTAGGTTTACTGTTTGTATTGTGAATATCTTTATTTGCATAAGACCAACCATATACCGAATATAATTTCATAATATCAAACTTCATAATATCTTGTTGAACAGTAATAGGTGCGAACATTATACTTGTTCTTTTTCTGCTGTTAATCGGCATACCAATTGCTTTTCCAACCTCATGAAGCATAGCCGTATACACATAATCGTTTGAATATTTTTTGAAATCCTTGCTTTTTGTCGCAATATGAATCTCCGCTTTTGTTATTTTAGTACCATTATATGTAACTGTCGTACTGCTTATCGGCGTTGAACCATTTGCCGCTTCCGTAAATACAACAGTAATATCAGCAGGTGTTTTCCCGACAAATCTGAATTTCAATTTACCAAAGCTTTTTGCTTGCCATTTTGCAAATGCTCTGCGCATGGAAGGTGCTTTTTTATCATCTGATGGCACATATACTCGTATAGGAGAGGTTTGCCAATGCGGAACTTCTGAAATTTTCCTTGCTTGAGCACTTATAACACCAAATAGTACAAAAAATAATGATAGTATACTAATTATAATCTTTTTCATAAATTTAAACTCCTTTTTAATTGAAATTATACTTTATCTAATCCTAAATAGCAAACTTGATTATTCCTCAACAGAAAAAGAATATTTTATTTCTCTGTTATATTCTTCCCCTTTCTTTAATATACCTTTTTCTTTAAAACTTTCGGTATTTATTGCGTTGGGATAAAATTGCGGTTCAATGCAAAAAGCAGAGCGTTTTTCATATCGTGAACCTGATTTGCCGTTTGGCTGTGCTGATTTTCCAAGATGATTTGCACTATAGAATTGAAATCCCGGAAGATTTGTTGAAACATTTAAAACAATACCCGTTTTTTCTGATTTTACTTTTGCAATATTAATCATCTTTTTGCCGTCATAATTGTCTATGCAATAATTTTGATCAAAACCTGAGCCTATTTTTAACTGCTCAAAATCTTTGTCAATATCATCAGCAATCTTTTTAGGAGAAGAAAAATCAAACGGCGTATCTTTTGTTTCTTTAATTTCTCCTGTCGGTACGGCTTTTGAATTATTTACTGTATATTTTGAAGAATTTGGCAAAGTTACAATATGTTCTAATACAGAATTCTCTTTTGAATTTTCGGCACCATCAAGATTAAAATATGTATGATTAGTCATATTTAAAATGGTATCTTTATCTGATTTTGCACTGTAAATTATTCTTAAATTATTATCATTATCAAATTTGTAGGTAACTTTTGCCTTCAAATTTCCGGGATAACCGTTTTCCATATCTTTTTTTTCATAAGTAAACTCAACTCCATCTGCCAAAATCCTTGCTTTCCAGTTTTTTGTATCAAATCCTTGAGTCCCGCCGTGAGAATGGGTTGTACCATTATCCTTGTTACATTCAAGAGTATATTCTTTGCCATTTAAAAAGAATTTGCCGTTTTCAATTTTATTTGCATAAGGTCCGATAGTCGAACCGGCATGGCCGATAGGTGATTTTTCATAAGGTCCGACATTGTTATAACCTTGAGTTACATCTTTTATATTGCCGTCTTTATCAGGAATTTTTACAGAAGTAATTGTTGCACCAAAGGTTGATAAATCGACACTTGCGCCATTTCTATTTTTAATAGTGTATAAAACAGCTTTCTCTCCGGTCTTACTTATTGTGCCAAAATATTTTTGAGAAATTTTTATTCCGCCATATAAACTCGTATCGCCATGGTTTTTAATCTTAACACTACGTTCAAAAGTATCTTGAAGAGGCTCGGTATCCATAAACATTTGTGGTTGAAGCAAATAATGCTGGATATATGCCGGATTGACATAAAAAGAACTATTTGGATTAAAATCTACTGGCATAACTACTCCTTTGTCCTATATATAAAAAATTTACAGATAAAAAATTGCTATAATATTAACTATTTTTTACACATCCGGCAAAGTACCTTTAACCTCAGCAACTTCATCACAACCAAGATTAAATACTTCATGCAAAGCTTTTACAGCAGCCTGAGCCTCATCTCTGTTTATCAAGCAACTAATCTTGATTTCACTTGTTGAAATCATTCGGATGTTTATTCCATTTTGCGCCAACGTCTTGAACATAGTGGACGCAATACCGGGTCTGTCAATCATGCCTGCACCGATAATTGAAACTTTTGCTATATCATCATCAATTCTGAAACTGCTTGCTCCCAATTTTTCTTTTATTTGCTCTAAAATTTCGGTAGTCTTATCTAAATCTTCTCTGTTAATTGTAAAAGCAATGTCATTTGTATTAGATACTTTACGGGCATAAGACTGAATAATCATATCTACAGAAATATTTTCTTTAGCCAGACAGCCAAACAATATTGCAGCTTCACCGGGGGTATCCGGAATTTCACAAACAACGACTCTAACTTGTGATAAATCTGCAGCAACGCCTGCAACCGGTTTATTTATTTCCATTTTTTCAACTCCTAAAATTAAAGTACCCATATTATCTAATTTAAAACTGCTGCGGACTCTTAATGGAACAGCATATTGTTTTGCAGTTTCCACGCTGCGAGGGTGAAGAACATTTGCTCCGGCATGTGCTAATTCCAGCATTTCTTCATAAGATATAATATCAAGTCTTGAGGCATTTGGAACAACTCTGGGATCTGTTGTATAAACACCCTCAACATCAGTATAAATATCACATCTTTCTGCATTAAGCGCTGCCGCTAAAGCAACTGCAGATGTATCAGAACCGCCTCTTCCCAGAGTTGTAATTTCACCATCTTCTGTTACACCCTGAAATCCGGCAACAACAATTATATTACCTTCTTCTAAATTCTTTTTGAGTTTATCTGTTTTAATATCAACAATTCTTGCCTTTGAGTGGACATTTTCGGTTAAAAT
>CACXCI010000037.1 GCA_902766105.1 uncultured bacterium | reverse complement strand
CCGATTACTGCAAAACCTGCAGAAACTCGTATGGGTTCAGGTAAAGGTAACGTTGAATACTGGGTAGCAGTAGTAAAACCAAACAGATTGTTGTTTGAACTTGATTATTTTGATAGAGGTGTTGCAGTACACGCTTTAGAATTGGCTGCACAAAAATTACCTATCAAAGTTAAGATAGTTGAACAACCAAGAGAACAAGCATAGTTAACCCGCCTTAACGAGAAGAATTCTTGGTCGGCATAAGGTGAGTAAACAATATAAAGGAAAATAAAAATGAAATTAAGTGAAATGCGTGAAAAATCAGTTGATGAGTTACAAAATGCTATTGTTGACTGGAAAAAGCAATTATTAGAATCAAGATTGCAGCTTTCAACTCGTAAGTTAGAAAACACAGCAACAATTTCTAAAACAAAAAGACTTATCGCTCAAGCAAAAACAATAATAACAGAGAAAGGTAAAGAAAATGCCTAAAAAAGAAAAACAAGGAATAGTAGTTAGTAACAAAATGGAAAAAACAGTAGTTGTAAAAGTTGCAGACTACGAACCACATCCAAAATACAAAAAGATTATGGAATCTAATAAACACTACAAAGCACATGATGCAGAAAATGCTTGTGGTATAGGTGATATCGTAAGAATAGTAGAATCAAAACCTATCTCAAAAGACAAACGCTGGTCTGTCGCTGAAATAGTTGAGAAGGCCAGATAATATAGAAGGCAAGAAGGCAAGATGGACAGGAAGGCAAGCCGTTTTAATGATTTGTAAATAGCCCGACCTGTTGACATCTGATTATCTTGCTCTTTGATAAGCAACATTACCAAAGAGTAATGAGAGGCAAAAAGTAAATTGAGGATTTTTTCTCAATATGATAAGTAGGTCGGAATTTCTGTTCCGATAAGTAAAGGAAAGAAAAATGATACAACAAGAAACAAGACTAGAAGTAGCAGATAACACAGGTGCAAAACAATTGTTATGTATTCGTGTTATGGGCAGCTCAAATAAAAAATTTGCGGCTGTAGGTGATGAAATCGTAGCTTCAGTTAAAGATGCAACACCTAATATGGCTGTAAAAAAAGGTGAGGTTGTTCGTGCGGTAATAGTAAGAACAAAAGCTGACATCAAACGTAATGACGGTTCAGTTATCAGATTTGATGAAAATGCGGCAGTTATTATTAACAAAGATGGCAACCCAAGAGGTACTCGTGTTTTCGGACCTGTAGCTCGTGAATTAAGAGATAAAGGTTATATGAAAATAGTTTCTCTTGCACCTGAAGTAATATAGTAGACGGCAAGAAGACAAGAAGGCAGGAAGGCAAGCCATTTAATAATTTGTAAATAGCCTGACCTCTTGACATCCTGACCTCTAAACTTCTAAACACAAAGGAAAGAACGATGACAGACAAAGATAAAAAAAGCTTACATGTAAAAACAAGCGACAGAGTCGTTGTTATTGCAGGTAAAGACAAAGGAAAAATCGGTAACATCAAAAAAGTTGATACTGAAAAAGGCAGAGTTGTTGTAGAAGGTGCAAATATGATAACTAAAGCACAAAAACCTCAACCGGCTGCCGGTATACAAGGTGGATTAATCAAACTTGAAGCACCAATCGATTCTTCAAATGTTATGATTATATGCCCAGCTTGTGAAAAATCAACAAGAGTAGCAATAAAAGTTATCGACGGTAAAAAAGTTCGCATTTGTAAAAAATGCGGTGAACAGCTAGATGCTTAATGTGTGCAAAGCATCACCTCCGCCCCTTGAGGAAGAGGGCAGAATTTCAAATTGAATTAGAAATTCGGGTGAGGGGTAATACCCAAGCATGACATTAATACCAATAGTAAAGGAAAGAAAAATGACAGTAACAAAAAATCTAAAATCAAAATACGTTGAAGACGTAATTCCGGCTATGAAAGAAAAGTTCGGATACAAGAATGATCACCAAGTACCAAAACTTGTAAAAGTTGTGTTAAACATGGGTGTTGGTGAAGCTTCTCACAACTCAAAAATTGCAGAATCAATTGAAGCTCAATTAACTAAAATTGCAGGTCAAAAAGCAGTAGTTACAAAAGCTAAAAAATCAATTGCTTCATACAAATTGAGAGAAGGAATGCCTGTTGGTGCAATGGCAACATTGCGTGGTGAGCGTATGTATGATTTCTTACAAAAACTAATTTGTGTTGTATTACCAAGAATTCGTGACTTCCGTGGTATCAGTGCAAAAAGTTTTGACGGTCGTGGAAACTATACATTAGGCTTGAAAGAACAAGCTCTATTCCCTGAAATCACTTATGAAGAAGTCGATTTAGTTAAGGGTATGAATGTTTCAGTCATCACAACTGCTGAAACAGACGAAGAGGCAAGAGAATTGTTAAAACTTCTCGGTATGCCATTTAAAGGTATTAAGTAATTAAGTAAATTAAAAGGAGAAATTCATGGCTAAGAAAGCGATGATTAACAAAGAACTTAGACGAGAAAAACTTGCTGCTGCCGGCAAATACCCAACAGTAAGACTTCACAACAGATGCTCAATTTGTGGCAGACCTCACGGTTTCCATAGAGATTTCGGTTTGTGCAGAATTTGTTTAAGAAAAATGGCTCACCAAGGTTTGTTACCGGGTGTTACAAAAGCAAGCTGGTAGGATTTATAGAGTCAAAAATAATGTTAATTATAAAAAGAACGGTAAAATACCGTTCTTTTTTCAATTATTGTCGGCATCACTGTGCCTGTTTTATCTATGCCTTAGTATATTCCCCACCTAACCTCCCCAATCGGGGAGGAATAAGCTATGTAGGTCGGATTTACTAATCCGACATCATTTATGGTATTGTCTATTTACTAGCTATTTATTCTTTAAAATTATTTTTTACATAATCTTTGATAAGTTTTGTGCCTAAGTTTCCTGCAGTTCTGTCTTGTTCTTCTGCAAGCTTTTTAAATTTTTCAAATATTTCTTGATCAATTAATAAAGTTAATCTCTTCTTTTCTTCTGTCATTATTGTATTCCATTATCATTTGCTTATCATTTTGTATAATTTTATTATAATTTTATTGACATATCAATTCTATTTTCTTATACTAAATTATAAAATAGTGTAATTAAGTAGAAGGAAATAAGCATGGAAGAACAAATGAGTTTACAACAAATGACAGAAGAAATTTCCAATAAATTATTAGAAACAAAATCTGTTCTTGATATTATCGAGGAGTTGACAGATGAGGATGCAAAATGCACGTTCTGTTATCGCAGGCAACTCGGAATATAATATCTTCATTTGAAATGATAGAAAAATGCAGAAATTTAATATCAAAACCATTGTAGCAATCAGCATAACATATCTTAAAAATATGGCATTTATCCCTTGTAAAAATTTTTTGTTTGTTCTAGTATAAGATTATAAATTAAGGCTGACTGCCGAAATAAGCCGTCCGGCGATAAAAGGGTTTATGCTTGTATATCGTTAAGGTGAAGGCAACATTAATTCGGTAAGAGTGTTATCAGATGGATACTACAGGATAAATATGCAGCGCCTTAACTTGTATATTTTACACGACCTGAAAAGTCCGCAAGAGTAAAGGAAGAAAAATGAACACAGATCCGATAGCAGATATGCTAACAAGAATCAGAAACGCTAACATGGTTTCTCATCCAACAGTTGAAATTCCGGCTTCTAAATTGAAAGTTGAATTAGCTAGACTTTTAAAAGAAGAAGGATACATTGAAAACTATGAAGTAAAAGAAGCAGGCAAATTCAAAGTTATTGTTATTACTTTGAAATATGCAAACGGAAAACCGGTTATTACTAAGTTACAAAGAGTTTCTACACCTGGTTTAAGACACTATTCAAAAGCTAAAAACTTACAAAAAGTTTTAGGCGGTATGGGTGTAGCTATAGTTTCAACTCCAAAAGGATTGTTAACTGATAGAAAAGCAAGAAAAGAAAACGTAGGCGGCGAAGTTCTTTGCTACGTATATTAATAAGTCGATAAGACTATAAGACGTTAAGTCTTTAAGTTCTTTAAGAATAATTAGCACATTAGATATTTTATAATTAAATGTAATGAACTTATCGTCTTAACATCTCAATGTCTTAAAGCTTTCAACAGGACATAATTGGTAGAAAAGTCCTGATT
>CACXCI010000036.1 GCA_902766105.1 uncultured bacterium | reverse complement strand
TTTGTTGAATCTTTCAACTCTACCTTCAGAGTCTAAGATTTTTTGTTGACCTGTATAGAATGGGTGGCAATTGTTACAAATTTCAACAGTTAAACCTTCTACAACAGATCCTGTTTCAATTTCGTTACCGCAAACACATTTGATTGTGGTTTTCTTATAATCAGGATGTATTCCTTCTTTCATATTCTACCTCTTTCTTTCAAGATTCCAAACTTGAACTTTATTTACATTCGACTATCAGTATCATATCTCATAAATTTGTAAAATCAAGAGGTTGAAACAAATAATAAAAGGTTATTAAAAATATGTAAAGAGATAGATTTATATTTTTGATGTTGTATAATCTAACGTAGGATATATTTAATTTGGGATTTTTAAGTTATGCAAAATACATTAGAAAGAAAAACTATAAAAAACATTGATTTTAACTGCGATTTAGCACAAAGCTTCGGAATATATAAGAACAGCTCGGAAGCAAGACTATTGGATTATGTAAGTTCGGTAAATATTTCATGCGGTTTTCATGCCGGAGATCCTTTGACAATAAAAGAAGCTTTACTACAGGCAAAAGAAAAAAATATAGTAGTTGGTGCTCATATCGGCTTTGATGATATTCAGGGCTTTGGATACCGCCAAATGGACTTAGACGAAGATGAATTGGAAGCTCTTGTAATGTATCAGGTTGGAGCAATTATGACATTTGCAAAAGCTTACAATATGGAAATTGAACATGTTAGACCTCATGGAGCTATGTATCGTCAAGCGATGGAAGATTTAGAATTTTCAAGAACAATTGCTAAAGCCATTAAAAAATGTTCTCAATGGTTAGTATACTATGGTGCTACAGGCGAAAATTTGGCAACCATAGCAGAAGAAGAAAATATTCAAGTCGCACACGAAGTTCATCTTGAAAAAATTTATGATGAAAACGGAAATATTGATTTTTCGGCAAGAGATTTGGAAAATACAGATATAGCAATACAAAGACTAAAAACTTTGCTGCAAAATTCTCAGGTTACGAATAATGTGGGCGGAAAGACTATTGTAAGAGCAGATTCAATACACTTTTCGAACAAACTGACCAATGCAAAAGATATAATAATTCAGGCAAGAGAAATTATTGAGCCGCTACCATTCAATTATAAAAATGCGCTCAAATCAGGTTGGGTGTAATAGATGCATAGAGGCTTTGATACATAAAAGCATAGCAGAATATAAAAGGGAAGAATATAATGAAAAAGATAAAAATACCAAAACAAGCAGGCTGGTTAATTCCGGGATTACAAGTCAAAAGATGGTTTGCCCTAATCTTTGTCGGTGCCGTACTTATGACTGTCGGGGTATTGATACTGTTTGATTTACAACCAATATATAACTCTATGCAGTTTATAAGCAAGGTTGCCACAAAAATTTCAACAGAATGGCTTGCTTTCGGTATTGTTATGATAGGTGCAGCAGTATTTTTTAAAGGTTGGCAAAAAACAAATCTTTCTATATTAGATATGGAAGAAGACAAAAACAACGATATATTGTTAGAGCATCTTTTCAGAAAAAGAAAACTTAACAGAGGTCCAAGGGTTGTCGCTGTAGGAGGCGGAACAGGTTTATCAATGCTGTTAAGCGGAATTAAAAATATAACAAATAACTTGACTGCTGTCGTTACTGTAGGAGATGACGGCGGAAGTTCCGGCAGACTTCGTGAGGATTTAGGGATTTTACCTCCCGGAGATATCAGACATTGTATTACTGCTTTAGCAGACGATGAAGATTTGGTTAATAAACTTTTCAAATACAGATTCAACAATGGAGAAGGGCTTGAAGGACACAGCTTTGGGAATTTATTTATCACCGCATTGTGTGATATTACGGGAGACATGGTATCAGCTGTTAGAGCATCTTCAAAAGTTTTATCCATCAGAGGTAGGGTTCTTCCTGCTACACTTGATGATATGAAGCTTGTTGCAGAAATGGAAGACGGACGAATTGTTCACGGCGAATCAACTATCCCAGAGGCTCACGGAAAAATTAAAAGATTATTTACCGAGCCTAAAAATTGCAAAGCTTTGCCTGAAGTAATTCAAGCAATCCGAAATGCCGAACTTATAATATTAGGTCCGGGGAGTCTATACACAAGTGTTATTCCAAACCTGCTAATAAAAGAAATTTCAGAAGAAATAATAAAATCAAAAGCTAAAAAGATATATGTTTGCAACATTATGACTCAACCCGGAGAAACAGACAATTATAAGGTTTCAGATCACTTAAAAGCTCTTGTTAAGCATGCCGGTTCAAACAAAATTGTTGATGCCGTATTAGTAAATGACTATCTGCCTGAAAATTTGGCAGACAAATATAAAGATTCTAACTCTTATCCTGTAGTTTTAGATTCTGCAGAGGTTAAGAAATTAGGCATAAAAATATTTGCCAAGAAGCTTATACAAGACAGTAAAGAAGGCTTGGTAAGGCACAGTTCATCAAGAGTTGCCCGAGCTTTATATTACTGGTTTAAAAAGGTCGGGAAATAAAACAGAACAAGGTACATTATGCTAAAGAAAGTTTCAGTAAGGACACTCAAAAAAATAAAAGATAACGGTGAAAAATTCTCAGTTCTGACTGCATACGATTATTCAACCGCAAAATATATAGATGAAGCAGGTGTTGACGTAATTCTGATAGGTGATAGTCTGGCAATGACAGCTTTAGGATATGAAAGTACGAACAGCATCGGGGTTGAAGAAATGTCAATATTCACAAAAGCCGTAGCAAAAGGAGTAAATAGAGCAATGGTAGTAACCGATATGCCCTTTATGAGTTATACTATTGATATTCCATCAGCATTAACAAATATTGGGAATATGGTTAAGTATGGTGCAAACGCTGTTAAACTTGAAGGTTGCAATGACTATATTGAAAAATTAGTTGAATGTACAGTTAATATGGGTGTTCCGGTTATGGGACATATAGGTTTTACCCCACAATCGCAAAACGTTATTGGAGGACACATCATTCAGGGCAAAACAGAAGAAGCTGCGAAAGAGTTACTAAAACAAGCTAAAAAACTTGAAAAAGCAGGAGCATTTTCTATTGTTCTTGAAATGGTACCGGAAGATGTTGCAAAAAATATTACGCAAAACATAAGTATTCCAACAATATCTTGTGGTGCAGGAAGATATTGCGACGGATTTGTGATGGTATGTGATGATTGTTTTGGTAAATTTACCGATTTTACACCAAAATTTGCCAGAAAATACGCTGATATGGCAAGCTTAATAAAGGATTGTGCAACGAAATTTGATTATGATGTTAAAAACGGGAATTACCCTAATGAAAACGAGGTTTACTAATGTTATTACACACGATTAAAGAAGTCAGAGAACAAGTTAGAGAATGGAAAAAACAAGGACTAACCATAGGACTTGTACCGACAATGGGAGCTTTACACAATGGACACCTATCCCTTATTAAAAAGGCTGTTGAAAAATGTGATAAGGTAGTGGTTTCAGTTTTTGTTAACCCAATTCAGTTTTGCCCCGGAGAAGATTTAGATAAATACCCAAGAACGCTTGAAGCTGACACAAAAATGTGTAATCAAGCAGGTGTGGATATTGTTTTTGCACCTTCCCCATCTGAAATGTACGGAAACACACAAATGAGAACTAACGATTTTCTAACTTATGTCATTCCTCCGTTTTTCTATGTAAATAAATTATGCGGAAAATCCCGTGTTGGGCATTTTGATGGAGTTTGCACGGTTGTAAACAAATTATTTAACATAGCTCAACCCGATTACGCATTTTTCGGGCAAAAAGATGCTCAACAACTAATTATTATAAAAAAAATGGTCAATGACTTAAATATCCCGGTTGAAATTGTACCTTGCCCTATAGTTAGAGAAGAATCAGGTTTGGCTATGAGTTCTCGCAACAAATATTTGTCAGAAGAAGATAAACAACATGCTCTTGTTCTAAGCAAAATTCTAAACAACATTAAAAGTTGCTACAAACAAGGTATAACAAATGTTTCTGCACTAAAAGAAACAGCTTTTAAGTTCTTAAACGAACATCACGATTTAGAGTACCTTGAATTTATGAACGAAAATGATTTAGAAGAGGTTGAAACCGCAGACAACAGTACAAGAGTATTTATTGCCTGTAAAGTAGGCGGTGTAAGATTGATAGATAATATCCTACTTGGAGAGGATTAATAGTTTATTTATAATTGAACACAAAATAATTTAAAAATATGATTGAAAGCATCCTCGCATCCTTTTAAAGGATGAAAATTAAAAAATATCAACCATGCCCTAAACCATGAGCGCAAATCATGGTGTAGAGCATGGTTGAGAAATTTTCTAAATCAAAAGGTTTAGATAAATCCTTCAATCCCACAATACTAAATAATCAATCATTACATGGATTTAAAAACCCTCTAAAAAGATTAGTATATTGAATGTAGAGAAGATAAT
>CACXCI010000035.1 GCA_902766105.1 uncultured bacterium | reverse complement strand
TATCTTGGAAAGAATGACTTTCCCGGAACCGGTTATTTCTGTTGCTATTGAACCAAAAACAAAAGCTGACCAGGATAAAATGGGTATCGCTCTTCAAAAATTGGCTGAAGAAGATCCGTCATTCAGAGTTAAATCTGATGAAGAAACAGGTCAAACAATTATTTCAGGTATGGGAGAACTTCACCTTGATATTATTGTTGACAGAATGTTGAGAGAATTTAAGGTAGAAGCAAATATCGGTAAACCTCAGGTTGCTTATCGTGAAACAATCAGAGGTACAGCTGATCAGGATTCTAAATTCATTCGTCAGTCAGGTGGTAAAGGTCAATACGGTCATTGTAAGGCAAGAATTATGCCGGCAGGCGAAAACGAAGGTTTCGTATTTGAAAACAAAATCGTCGGTGGTGCTATTCCGAAAGAATATATTGAACCTGTAAGAAAAGGTATGGAAGAAGCATTAGAAGGCGGAATTTTGGCCGGATATCCTATGATAGACGTTAAAGTTGAACTATATGACGGATCATATCACGAAGTCGACTCTTCAGAAATGGCATTCAAAATTGCCGGTTCTATGTGTATTAAAGATGGTTGTAAAAAAGCTCAACCTTGTATTTTAGAACCTATGATGAAGGTTGAAATCGAAATACCTGATGAATTTACAGGTACTATCATCGGTGATATTTCTCGTCGTAGAGGTAGAATCGAAGGTCAAGAGCCTTTAGGTAACACAGGTAACGTAATTGTAAGAGCAATCGTTCCGTTGGCTAACATGTTCGGATATGCTACCGACTTGAGATCAAATACTCAAGGACGTGGTACATTCTCTATGGAATTCCAATGCTACGAACAAGTTCCGAGAAACGTAGAAGAAGAAATTATTTCTAAGGCCGGAGCTGTTAAAGCGTAGTAAACTTATTAATAAAAAAAAGTCTTTGATTTTTTTAAATCAAAGACTTTTTTTTGCAAAAAATTTTTTTACGTGTTTTATATTTGTTATGATTACTCCCGCTGAAATAAAATTAAATAATTCAATAATCTTTGGAACTTTTTTTCGTAATGTGGAGAGTGAAGATGGTAAAATAGTATACAGAGGGGATACTGCTATTTGTAGGAATGATATATATTTCCCTGATGTTATAGACTTTTTGGATAATAAATATAAAAATACCTCAAAAGTTAATGTTGTTATGCATGCGTGTTCTGATGGAGAAGAAGCATATTCGTTTCTTTCTGTTTTGTTGGCACAATTAAAAGAAAAAGCTGCAAAGTTTTTGCCGCTTGATGCCAGAGATATTGATTTAAACCATTTAAGGTTGGCAAAAAGAGGAATTTATAATATAACAAAGTCGGAGTATGAAATTGCCAATGAAAGTTTGAATGGTAATTTCTATATGTTTTTTGAACCTATGCCATCGCTGGGCTCTAAAGATCCAAGATTAAAATATACGAAAACCGTAAAAGTTGAGCATTCTCTAAAATCACTTGTTAAATTTAAACAGGCTGACATAATTGAAGATGTAAAACACATGGATTTAAAAAATACTATTCTCTTTGCAAGAAATTTTTGGCCATATTTACCGACAAATCGTGTGGTAGAACTTGCGGATTTGTTATCAGAGAAAGCCGATAATTCGTTTACTTTGATTATAGGTGATTATGACAGGGTTATAGTTGATTTGTTGCGCGATAAGGGGTTTGTAGAGATTGCCGAAAATATTTTTGAGAAACCAAAAAATCTTGAATATGATTCAAGAATATATGATTATGAGTATAATTCAATTTATTAATATGCAATAAAAAGAACCTGTAATGCAGGTTCTTTTTATAAATTATATTTGTTTCAAATATTATTTGCCGCCGCCACCGCCGTATGAAAATTCAGATTTGATGTTTTGTTGCAAAAGTTTTTGCCATGAAGCTTCATATTGCGAGACTTCGTTTAATTGGGTTTCTGTAACCTCTTTGTCTATTTCAAGTTGTGATTCCCAAGAATTTATGCTTGCCATTTCAAATTCGTGGTCATTTTGCAACTCCAAAAGCATTTCTCCATATTCATCAGTTCCGTAACCGAATTCATCATCATAGTATAAAGCACTTAGTTTATTGTTAAATTCTTGTTGTTTTTGTGCAACACTTTTCATTGCTGCTAACTGATTCATCTGAATATTAGATAACTTTGTGGTTAGTCTGCTTTTTTGTTGTGTGAAAAATAATAATTTTTCATGTAAATTTGAAATAGCCATAACTTTAGTCCTCTTCTTATTAAATCTCTCTTATATATATAAAGTATTTAAAAAGCACATAATTTCAGACTTAATAATTTATGTAACATTTCGTAATATTTGATATGACTTTTATATTAAAATTATTAAATATTAAATATGAGATGGAGTGATTTATTTAATTTTAATAAAAAATGTCAACACAATAAGGTTCCGATGGATGTAGAAATCGGGTATTGTCCCGATTGTGGGGAACTGGTCGAAAACCACTGGTATATCACAAGATGTGCATGTTGCGGGGTTAAGCAAAGAGCCACAATAAGAAATGGCGAGGTTGTGCCGGAGGAGGGCTTTTGTCATAATTGCGGAGGAAAATTATATACTGTTGAGCGTATTGAAAAAATCGATTGTATAAATATTAATTATGCCATTTTGGTTCGTGAGATTGTACAAAACGAGGTTACAGAATACACTCAAAGCTGGTTAGATGCTATGCAAACATCAGGTTACATACCGAAACTGCCGCAACAATCCCGATAAAATCAGCGAGTAATCCAACCCATATAGCGTACCTTAATTTTGAAATTCCAACAGCCCCGAAATAAACAGCTAAAACATAGAAGGTAGTTTCGCTGCTGCCAAGCATTACGGCAGCGAGTTTTGTTGTGTATGCGTCAGGTCCGGCTGAATTTGCAATATCTGAGAATATTCCTAATGCACCTGAACCTGATAATGAGCGTACAATCATCAAAGGCAGGGTGTCTGCCGGAATGTTGAATTTTGTCAAAACAGGAGATAGGAATTGAGCTAATAGTTCAATAGCCCCGCTTGCTCTCAGCATTGATATTGCAACAATAATTGCAACAAGATATGGTATAATCTTGACGGCAACTTGAAATCCGCCTTTCGCACCTTTTGTAAACTCTTCATAAATCGGAACTTTTTTAACTATTCCGATTGTTAAAACTGTCAGAATAATTACAGGTAAAATCCATAATGATATCAGGTTAAGAATTTTGGTCATTTTTAACCTCCATATCTACTTTATAGAATCTTTGGAACAGCTTTGAAAGAATAATAGCGGAGGTAAAGGCTATTGTTGTAACTAATAGCGTTGGAGCTATAATTTCTGTCGGGTTTTTGTATCCGATACCGACTAAAATCGCTAAAACGGTTGTTGGTACAAGTTGAAATCCTGCTGTATTCATTCCTAAAAATAAACACATTGAATTACTTGCAGTATCTTTCTTTTCATTTACCTTCTGTAATTCTTCCATTGCCTTTAGTCCGAATGGTGTTGCGGCATTAGAAAGACCGAAGGCATTTGCGGTAAAATTCATTGCAATATCACCAATTGCCGGAGAATCTTCAGGTAGCTCATTAAACAAATGTTTTGTAATTGGTTTAATCAGTTTTGAAATAAAATTTATAATACCGGATTTTTCGGCAATTTGCATAATACCAAGCCAAAATGCCATTATCCCAATTAGAGAAAATGCAACCTTTACGGATAATTCCGCACCTGACATAATTGCATTAACTACATCTTGCAGTTTTCCGTTGATTGCACCAACCACTATTGAAATTACTATTAAAAAATAGAAAATATAGTTCATACAAATATATATATCACAAAAATAAATTCAAATTAAAAAATTAACCCTCACCCGAATTCCTAATTTTCGCAAAGCTCAAATTGAAATTCGGGTGAGGGTTTATATAATAAAAATCGGGTAGCAAATTCTGAATTAAATCCAAAAAGGCTACCCGATTTTTATATTGATTAATTATTAGCCATTAAGCTTCATCTAAAGCTGCAACTCCCGGTAAAACTTTACCTTCGATAAATTCTAAAGAAGCACCGCCACCGGTTGAAACGTGTGTGAAATCTTCAGCTTTGCAGAATTTTTTAGCTGCTGAAACAGAATCACCACCGCCAATAACAGATGTAGCACCTGCTGCCGTAGCTTCAACAATAGCTTCTAAAACGGCCTTTGTTCCTTCTGCAAATTTCGGATTTTCAAATGCACCAACCGGTCCGTTCATCAAGATTGTTTTAGAAGATTTTAAAACTTCAGCAAATGCTTTTCTTGATTCCATACCGGCATCAACGCCTTCAAATCCGTCAGGAATTTCGTTGATTGCAACAAATTTGTTTGTTCCGTTACCTGAAAAATCATCAGCAACTAAAACATCTGTTGCCATAACTAGTTTTACACCTTTATCTGCAGCTTTCTTTTCAATAGCTTTTGCAACTTCTAATTGGTCATCTTCGCAAATTGAATTACCGATTTTTCCGCCATTAGCTTTAACAAATGTATAAGCCATACCGCCGCCGATAATTAAGTTGTCAACTTTGTCGATTAAGTTTTCTAAAACTCCGATTTTAGAAGAAACTTTAGCTCCGCCAACAACTGCTGTGAATGGTCTTGTAGGATTATCAAGAGCTTGAGATAAGCATCTTAATTCTTTTTCCATTAACAAACCTGATACGGCAGGTTTTAAAACTTTAGCAAGTTTAGCAGTTGAAGTGTGGTTTCTGTGAGCTGCGCCGAAAGCATCATTTACATAGAAATCACCTAATTTAGCAAGTTCGTTAGCAAAAGTCATATCATCATCTTTAGCTTCTTCAGCTTTGTAGAATCTAATATTTTCCAATAATGCTACTTGACCGTCTTGTAAATCAGCTAATTCTTTTTCTGCACCTTGTCCAACAGGGGTTGAAACGAATTTTACATTTTCACCCAAAACTTTTGATAAGTATTTAGCAACAGGTTCTAATGAAAATTCTAAGTTCCATTCACCTTTTGGTCTGCCCAAGTGAGCCATAAGAATAATTTTAGCTCCTTTATCTTTCAAAAAATTTACTGTAGGCAGAATTGCTTGAATTCTTGTGTCGTCAGTAACGTTTTTGTCTGCGTCAAGAGGAACATTGATGTCAACTCTTATTAACGCTCTTTTTCCCTTGATATCACCAAGGTCTTTAATTGATTTTTTCATAAATCTCTCCTTTTCAAAAGTATCGCATGAAAATTTTAACAAGAACATAAAAAATATTAAAGTTTTTTATAAATTATGCCGTTGATTACGTTGACTTGGGTTGATTTGTCATTAAAAAATGACAAGAAAGGTGATTTATGTCAATAAACGGTATAGGCTCATTTTTTATAATCGGAGCAGGCAGGCTGAGTGAAGAAACTATTCGCAAGCTTCGTGCTTTAGGAATTGATCCTAAGTATGTAACATCAGAAAGTGAAGCACGAATGTTAATTCGTGAAGCTTCGAAAAGACAAAAGGTTGAAGAAACGCAATCTTTTGAACAAAAAATGGTAACAGAATCCGAGTCGGAATTAAAAAAGAATGAAGATACAATACTGCAAATGTTAAATATGACAGCCTATGTGAACAGGTATGTTCACAAACTCGGATAGTGGTTAATTTATCAATTTGACAACCTAAAACCAAAAATATATTATTTATATAGGAAAGAGAGATTAAAAAAATGGACAAAGATAATTTGCCAAAAGAATTGAATTGTTTTAATTGGGGTGCATTTTTACTCAATTGGATTTGGGGAATAATGCACAAAAAATATATTACACTATTGTATTTTCCTGCATGTATAATTCCCTTATTGGGTCCGTTACTTGTATCTATTTGGTTTGGTAATGTTGGGAACAAATGGGCTTGGGAATCCCAAAATTGGGAGAGTGTCGAACAATTTAATGAAGTTCAACAAAAATATGTGAGATTGTGGATTGTACTGTTTATTTTTAGTGTCGTTATTTGTGTAAAATTATTTTTTATATTTGCATATATAGGTATGCATACGGGGGCTTAATGAAAAATAAAAATAGCGTATTGTTGGTTTTATTGCTTGTAATTGCGGCTTTTTGTGTAATCTTCAATAATAAAATTTCAGCTATGTTTAATTTAAAAGAAAAAAGTAATATAACGCAAAATAATGTAAAATTTAATTTTGAGAAAAGAAAAGATTTTTATTTGCCAAATGAAACAATAAAGCAGTACTCTCATGGTTGTGCAAGACCAATACCATTAAGCGGTAAATCAAAAAAAGAAATATATGATATAAGAAAAAATTATGTGGAAAATTCTATATTTGCAAATCAAGATTATGAACCTTCAGAAGATGTTTTTGGACAAATCGAAAGCGGTAAGCCCTGGATTTCTTCAAATGTGTGTAAAGATCCTAAAACTCATTCAATGAGAATTTCAGGCAGATCAGAAGAATCAAGGTTTATAGTAAATCCAAATGTTTTAGTTGCCTTAGAATATCCATTTTCGTTCAGCAATTACCCAAATGAGGAATGGTGTGCTGATGATACAATAAATATGTTGCCGGAAATTTTAGAGTATGACGGATATAAAAAAGAAATTAAGGTTTATTATAGACGCTTGCCGTTTCCGACAAATGATGGGTTTTCTTTTTATCAGTTCAATGGGATAAATGCGAGGGATTTGGGCTATAGGTATGCGTATGTAGATATGGCAAAATCCTCGTTCAAACCGGTGTTTACAGATAGTGATAATATAGGTACAAGAGCAGTTGAATTTCAAAATTTTATACATTTGGGAGGCTCTTGCGGAGTTGAAGGCGGCTGTAATAACGGTTCGCCAAGGCAATCATATTTGGAATTTAAGCAGGCTGAAACAGATTATTCATATTCAAATGGCGAAATATATATAAAATTATGGAGAAATGAGCCATCATCAGTGAAAAATGATGCTGATTTGGTTGAAAAAATAATAATACGAGAATATTAGTTTTTGTGCTATTATAGAAAAGTAAGCTGATATGGCTCAGGTGGTAGAGCAACTGATTCGTAATCAGTAGGTCGGGGGTTCGAGTCCCCCTATCAGCTTATTTTGAGCTTAATGCTGAATTGAACTAATTAGGGGGAAGAGAACCACGAGGCGATAGCCTTGTCTAAGGTTCGAGCGAGGAGTGAGCAGAGGGCGAAGCAGATTTTGCCTGTGATGAAATCACAAAAGGCAAAATGCGTAGTCCCGTTTATAGCGAGCGACTCAAGACAGTCCCCCTATCAGCTTATTTTGAGCTTAATGCTGAATTGAACTAATTAGGGGGAAGAGAACTACAAGGTAATGGGCTTGTTACATATTTTATGTGCATTCTAGGTTTAAAAAACATATAAATGTTATTTTGTATACTTTTAGTGTCTAATTTAATATTCATAAAAATAAACTTTATTACTTAAATTTATTTATTAATAAATTTTAACAATAGCGCAATTAATAATAACAGATATGCTTTATATATATGGAGAACATAAAGAAATTTTTTTACGGGGAAATTTATGGTATTTGCTATTGCCAAAACAATGAATACAGGGTCAACTCCGCTGTTTGGAACTTATAGAACCTTATCAGCGGGTAAGTCAGCTCTCAAGCCTTTGTTTACACCGAGAGTTGCGACAACTGCTACAGTTACTGCGACTAAAACCTTAAAAAGTGCATTACCCTTTATAAGGGTAGGTGGAAAATTTGTAAGAAAAATACCGTATGTAGGTCTTGCGATAGGTGCTTGTATTGACGGTTATGAATTATATAAAGCTAAAACCGAAGGCGGCTCTGAAGAGTTTAAAAAGGAAATAAAAGGTGTAGCGATTGAATGGGGTTGCACTGCTGTTGGTGCAGCAATTGGTGCCGCAATCGGAGCAGTATGTTCTGAAGGTCTGGCAACAGGTCTTGGAGCAGAAATCGGAGCAACTGCCGGTGCTGTTGTCGGTATGATTTTGAGAGGTAAGACTTTTACTGAGCGTCAAGAAGAAAAAGAGGAGCTTGCTCAACAAAAAGCTTCTGATAAGTCAAAAATTAAACATGATGATAAAGTAAAAGATAAAGAAACTCCACATAAGGTTGAAAAGCCTAAAGAAGAAAAAAGTAGTATAACCCCGATTAAAACAGCTTTGCCTGTAGATAGCAAAAATCTCAGAGCTACTTATATTCCCGGAATTTATTGTCAAATAGTTGATGATAACGGAAAATATACTAAGCAAAAACATTATTATTATGATAAGCAAGCTAAAAACTTTGTAGAAATACCAAATTTATACTATATCGAAAATTTAGAGGAATTATCTCAAAATGTGCGTAATGAATTTTTGGCAAAAGCTTATATTCCTCAAAATTGTAAAGTAAGATCAAGAGTTGCATAATTTGAAATATCTCCAATGCAGTCGTATGTATTGCAGAATGTTAACATTTGTAAATGAAATAAATATCTCTGCAATTTCTTAATCTAAAAATTTTTTATATATATGTAAGGTTTGTGAAAATTAATTGTGTGTAAGGTGGTAAGTTATGAGTGTTGTAGGAAAAATTATCGGTTATGTCCCAAAAATTTTTAATTATGGTACAAGATTAGTAAAAGCTTCTCCATACATTATATTTCATGATGCGGCAAAAGGCGGTGTTGATGCTGCAAGAACAGTTACAAGAGCGGCTAACCAATCTTGGCGTTCTGTATTTAAAGACATGTTAAAAAATGGCATGAGTGGTATTGAAAAAAGTGTAGCGGCAACAAAAGCCGCAGAAGGCGGGTTTTTAAAGGCAGCCTGGAAATCAATCTCTGAAATTCCGTCAATTTTAAGAGTTTCTTCTAAATGGGGCGCTGCAAGAGCTTTTGCTGCAGCTAAAGCCGCAGGGAAAACCGCAATGGCGGCAAGACTTGCCGGTGTATTGGGCGGTGCAAAAGGATTTTTTAAAGGCATTGGAAAGAAAATGCCTTTGATTGGTAATATTTTGCTAGTGGCATTTGAATTACCAAATATCTTCAAAGCAACAAAAGAACAAGGTATAATTCAGGGCGGAAAAGAAGTTGTTAAAGCCGGAGCAAGATTAACAGCAGCCTCAATTGCTTCAGCTGTAGGAACAGCAATCGCAGGACCAATCGGAGGTATCGTTGGATTTATCGCAGGAGATTGGCTGGCAAGCAAAGTTGTTGGGAAATCTTATTCAGAACAAAAGGCAGAAAAAGAGCAACAGGCTGCTGAGGATATGGCAAGATTGCAAGAACTTACTCAACAACAAGGTATGGTGGCTCAAACTCCGGTACATCATAACGTAGTAACTAACCCGTTCCAGCCTTTGTATCCATACGGATATAACAATCCATCTTTAAATCCTTATTCAAACGATATAATGATGCAAAGTATGAGATTTGATATGATGGCATAATTTACCTGCTAACTAACCCCTATAATAAATTCCTTTAGTTGCGTGGCTTAGAGATAATTTTAAGTCACGCATTCTCGTAACATTTGTTTACAATTAATCAATTTTGCATAACAAAAAAACTTTATAAATTTACAGAGGAAAAAAGAAAGAGAATAAGGGGAAAAACATGGGGATTTTTTCAGTCGGGGCACGCTTGGTGTCCAAGGTATTACCAAAAGCAATAAAGCCGGCGGCCAAAAAAGCATATAGGGTTGCAAAGGCTATGCCAGACATGATTTTCGGAACAAGTGCAGATGCTTTTGGCTCAGGATTTAAAGCTGCAAGAGGCAGCAAATTAATGTCAAGATTAAAAAGCGGATTCAGATCTGTAGAAGCTGATATTGCTGCAAAATCAGCAGGCCACGGCAATTTCTTTAAACGTACATTCAAATCATTAGTTGATTTACCAAAAGATTTGTACAAAGGTGCAAAAAGCGGTTTCACAGCAGCTAGAGCAGCCAGCAAAAGTGGCGTTTGGGGTGCAGTTAAGGGATTTGGTAAAGCTATAGCTAAGAAAATGCCATTAATCGGTGTTGCCCTGACAGCACTCATTGATGGACCGGAAGTATACAATGCCTTCAAAGAGGGTGGTTTCAAAGAAGGAATGAAAGAACTTGGCGGCGTTGGTATTGAACTTGGCGGTATGGCTGCAGGTGCTGCAATTGGTTCTTGCTTTGGCCCTGTAGGAACAATTATTGGCGGTATCGTTGGTGCTATCGGTGGAGCATTAGTTAGAGGAAAAACATATTCTGAAAGAAAAGAAGAAGCTCAACAACAACAATTATATAATGACTTAAAAGCTATGGGCTTATCTGATGAGGAAGTTGAATATTGTATAGAAAACGGTATTACACCTGATGATGTTAAAAAAGCATTAGAACAACCAGAGAAATCTGCTCAGCCGGAACAACCGACAGAGCCTGAGCAACCAACACAACCGGAAGAACCAACACCAACACCTGTACCGGCTCCGGTAGTTACACCAAATCCTGTTGATCCGACTCAACCAACAGATCCAACTCAACCGGAAGAACCGACAGCTCCAGCTGTTCCAGAACAGCCAACTCAACCGGAAGAACCTGAGCAACCTGCTCCAACTCCTGTTCCTGCTCCGGTAGTTACACCAAATCCTGTTGATCCGACTCAACCGGCAGATCCTACAGATCCGGCAGCACCAACTAAACCGGCTGATGAAGCAGAGGAAACAGATGAAGCAGATGAACCGGCTAACACAACAAATCCATTTGCACCTGTTGATGATGAGTACGAAGAAGAAGAAATCGATATCGACATTCATATCGGAAAAGATAACAAAGTAACAGTAGATGTTGATGACCCTTCAAATCCATTCAACGATAACAATTATGACAAAGAATACAAAATCAAATACGCAGCATAATTAAAAAGGTAAAGCATAAGCATACGATATAACGTATGCTTATGCAACCCAAATAACAAACAATAATTGTAGATGTAAAAGGTTTTTAAAATTAAATTTAAGTCTTGGTAAATTAAACAAACAAATAATACACAACACTAGTGTAGGGGAAAGGAAGGTAAAAATGTTAGGTAAGTTAGGCAGTTATGCTCTCAGATCCTTGAAGGTTGTTCCTAAATTAGTCTTAGGTTCAAATGCAGAGGCTGTTGGCGGAGCAATGAGAGCTGCAGTAAGAGGAACAAGAGGCGGTTCGATTTTTTCATCATTGAAAGCTGCAGGTAAAGCAGGTTTAACAACATTAGAAGCAGGCCCAAAGGGTACAGCATTTCTCAAAGCTGTTGGAAAAGATATCTGGGGACTTCCGGGATTTTTAAAAGCAGCCGCAAAAACGGGTTATACAACAGCAAAAGCAGCAGGCAAAAGCGGAATTTTGGGCGGAATTAAAGGTTTATTTAGCGGCACAGCAAAGAAAATGCCATTGATAGGTACCTTACTGATGATTGGCTGTGAATTGCCAAATATATTCAGAGCTACATCTGATAAAGGTATTGGAGAAGGATTAGCTGAAACAGGCAAAGCCGCTGCAAGATTGACAGGTGCTGCTGCAGGTGCAGCAATTGGTTCTGCGATTTGTCCGGTTATTGGTTCTCTAATCGGTTGGGTTGCAGGTGAATGGTTAACCGGTTTAGTTACCGGAAAAACATACACAGAGCAAAAAGAAGAAGCTGAAGCGCAAGCAAAGCAACAAGCTTTAGTAGAAGAGTATAAGCAATTAGGTTTATCAAATGCTGATATTCAGTATTGCTTGGAAAACGGAATATCACCGCAAGATGCACTACAAATATTGCAAAAACAACAGCAAGATGCAGTAACAAATCCTGCTCAAACATCACAAAATCAACCGGTTCAACAAACAAATACAGGTTACAATCCTGCATATCCAATGCCAAGCCTTAATCCATTCAACGGGGCAACAGCGTACAATTACAATGGAATTGGCAATTCATATTCAAATGATATGTTTTATCAACAATTATTTGGTCCGGATTCTAATATATTAAATCAAACATCATATACATCTCCTTATATGATGTACCCACAACAAACATTTCAGTATACAGTATAATTGTGAATAGATACTCTAAGGGCGTCGTATTTATACGACGCCCCATTTTTTGCAAAAATCTATAAACTGCATGCGTTAAAATCACGTTCTGCAAGAGAAGATGAACATTCAAGCAACTGGGATAATAATTTTTCGATTAATCTTTCAACACCTTTAACTTCTGCTTTTAGTGCTCTTAATCCCTCTATTTGAGCTTCACGCACTTCATTGTCAAAAATCTCATCCTGTGACATAAATTATACTCCTTATAACTTCAACAATTTATGTATCGGCAGTTTTTTTTTAATCTTTATTGTTTATGAACAATTTGTTACAAAATTTTATTATTTTATAGTCGTTTATTGTATTTTAAAGTAAAATATTACCATATTGCAAAGGGAATTTTGATGTTGAAAGATTTTGAATTATCAAGTTATGATTACTACTCAAGCAGACGGGATATGGAAATTATCTCTCAGATTGTTGATAGTATGAAAAAGATTTTGGAAGAAGATAAAAAAGAGGAACAACCTCTATTTTTAAAGATTTCTGATAATTTAATATTGAATATTGCAAGAAAAATTGTTCAAGAGAAGAAAAGAACATTTTTAATCGGTATAACAGGAGAAAGTGCCTCAGGTAAAACTGTATTTGTTGATAATACAATAAAGGCATGTATAAAAGATAAAACTGAAGGTATTTATACCGTTATTCGATGTGATGATTATTACAAGGATACTTCAAAAGAGTTGCGTGAAGCAGGCAGCTATGAAGCACTTTTCAAAACCGGTTTTAGTTTTGATACACCCGATGCAATAGACTTAAATCTTATGCAAAGTCATCTGGTTGCCCTAAAAGAAGGTTTAACAATCAAATCTCCTAAATATAATTTTGTAACTTGCGAATCTGATCCCAACGGTGATGAAAAAAAGCCTGCAAAAGTTATTTTAACCGAAGGTCTATACGTTTTAAATGAAGGCGTCAGAGATATTATGGATGTCAAAGTATACGTATTTACCCCGCTGGAGGTTATAAAAGAACGCTGGTACAAACGTGCCGCAGAGCGTGGAAAATCAGGTCAGGCGGCTGATATGCAGTTTGCTGATGTTAACAGAACAGCTCAACAGTATATCAGACCGGTTTATCAAATATCTGATGCTGTTATAAATGGGCTTGTCAGTCAAGAATATATACAAAAAATTACTGATAAAATATTTAAGGCTCTTCGTGATATAGAATACTAAAAAGCTAATTAGTATATGTTATACTAATCAGCTCTTAGTTGTATTCATACAAGCATTTAAAATGCTTTTAGGCAGTTGTTACAGTGATTTTCCGGAACCACTATCGTTTCATAAATAATTGGTGCGGCATATCCGCATGGTGCTTCATCTTTAATGATTTTGTAACCGTGTAATTTTTCGCATTTTGTGAGTTTAGGTCTTGCCATATCTCGACATCCGCAGCTTGAATTACCAAAACCTCTGCCAAAATTTGTAAATGGGTTCAAACTTCCAAGTCCGTCGTATTCCCAGGCAAAAGCACTTTGTGCAGGAATAGCCAAAAATGCAAGTAATCCCAATGTCGCAAATAATCTTTTCATAGCTATCATCTCCTATCTTTTTTATACTTACAACCGTAAACAGGCTGTTATTATAAGTTTATAGGTTTTAAATAAAAATACGATACTCCATTGGGTAATAATATTTGTACAAAATGATTAGCTCTTTTTATGGAAAATTTTAGACCGCTATTTAATAACTGGAATTATATCTGTAGTCCTTATATTTGAACATCAATGGTTTTTACCATGCTTGATAATTTTCTTTGAGCCGATGCTGTTGCAGAATCCAATTTAATACTTAATTCCGCTAATTTACCCAGTTCTGGTATTTGTTTTTCTGCGACTTTGTTAACTGCTTTTTGTCCGTATTGTCTTTCAACAAAATTATTTATTGCTTCAATAAAATAATCGCCTATATGGCTTGAGGATATGTTTTCTATCGTAAATTCTTTTGCTTTTTGTCCGTCTACTTTTACTGTATGTAGTCCTGGAAATAAAAAATGAAATATATCTCCCGGATAGGCATCAATATTTAATTTGTTTATTGATGTATCATTTTTTATTAATTCCATATTATTTATAAATTTATTAACTTGAGATAATCCTTCTTCTGTGCCTAATCGTATAAGTTCTTTTGATCTTTTTATGCCTGCTTCATAAAATGGTGTTCTTTCAATCCTACAAGTAAATGATGGGGTTGTGTGATTACTGTTGTTTAATAAATACATTATTGTTACTCCTTTATTTATTGTAAATAAAACACGTAAAAAAATTTTTTGCGCAAAAAAAGAAAGCTCTGAATTTCAGAGCTTTCTTTTCAAAGTTTTCTTTTGTTAAAGATTACTTAGCGATGCTAGCATCATCTAACAAGATAACTTGAATTTCTTCACCTTCGTGAGCAACGTAGTTCAAACCAGGAGTAATTAAACCTGTAACTAAACCAACGCCGGCACCAACAGGAGTACCAATAGCAACACCGGTACCTACTTTGTCAGGATCAGGAATGAATGAGAAACCAACACCTGCACCGGTACCAACAGCTGCTCCACCTACTGTGTATAATGCAACTTTACCTGCTGTCATCCAAGGACCTTCTTTTAAAGCATAGTCTTTGTAGAATGGTTTTGCATTCATATCAACAGTCTTTCCGTCAGGAGTTACAACTTTTGTGATTTGAGCATAAACTCTTGCGTTTTTGTTGAACCATTGTGGATCTTGAATATCCAATACACGTCCGTAGAATGTTGATCCTGCAGGGAACAATAATGTTCCTTCTTCTGTGCAGATATCTACAGGGTTAGTGAATGTAACACTGTCGCCTGCAGCGTGTAATTTTGATTTGAATTTTTCATTGAAAGCGATTTCTAATACGTTGCCTTCTTTGATGATATTTCTTAAATTAGTAATTGTAACTTCGTTGTTTGTAGCTTTTTTAGAAACATTTAAGTGTTCAGTACCTAAAACTGTTTCATTAACTGCTTTGTATTGAGTTTTAACAAGGTCTAATCTTTGTTTTAATCTGTATAATAATACAGCTGCTTCAGCTCTTGTTAAATCTTCAGTCGGTCTTAATTCTTTTTCATCCGGATGATTTACGTAAATACCATAAGATAATGTTTTTGCGTAAACTTCATTTGCCCATGCCGGAACTTTAGCTGCATCTGAATATTTCTTAATGATGTTAGCGTTAACAGGTGAATCAATAGTGATGTGGCTGATAACTGATTGTGCTTCATCTCTCAATACAGCTCTATCTGGTTTGAAAGTACCATCAGGGTAACCATAAACCAAACCTAATTGTTGAGATCTTGCTATAGGAGCATAGATATCAGAAGCTTTAGCTACATCAGAGAATTTAGCAACTGTGTTGATTGCTAATTGGTCTTGACCTAAAACTTTTAATAATGCTTTTACAAATTCAACTCTTGACATCTTGCCTTCAGGATTGAAATTACCTTTAGTTAATGTCATAACAGAATCGCTTACAACACTAGCGATTTCAGTTTGAGCCCAATAATTTTTGCTTACGTCATTAATTCCAGCGTAAGAAAATGCCGGCATAGTGCTCATTGCGATGAAACCACCAACCAACAAACTTGCTAATAATTTTTTCATTTCTACTTCCTCTTTTCTTACAAGTAAAACTTTTTTAACACGGTTATTATAATACAAACGTAAAATTTTGTAAAGAGGTTATGCGAAAATGAATACATAATTACCATAATTTATTTCTTTGTAATGTTTTCGGGATGCGCAGAATTAGATAAGATTATTTCATAGTATTCGTTTTTATCAATATTTACCCCCATAGTTTTAGGGTCGCAAAGTTTTTTCTTCTTTTTATTCAATAATTTTTTATAATCGCCGCTCATAAAGGTAAATATATCACAAAAACCAAACATCTGAGTATGTAATTTAACATTTGGTAATATACGTTTACTCTGCTGCTTGCAAAATAAATATATTTATTATAGGATTTAAAATGCGAACGTGCGTCGGTGGACTTTGTGTGGAAAAGTCATATAACACCGATTAAGGAATTACACATTATCAGTAGTTTTAGAAATATAAAGGAAAGCAAAATGAATAATCCGATTATTGATGAATTAGAAAAAGAATATCTTGGAAAAGATTTGCCTGACTTTAACGCAGGTGATACTGTTAAAGTTTTTGTAAAAATTGTTGAAGGTAACAAAGAAAGAATTCAGGCTTTTGAAGGTACAATTATCAAAATGCACGGTTCAGGTTTAAATAAAACTATTACCGTAAGAAAAGTATTCCAAGGTGTTGGAGTGGAAAGAGTATTCTTAGTTAACTCTCCAAGAATTGACAAAATTAACGTATTAAGACGTGGTGATGTAAAACGTTCTAAATTATATTATTTAAGAGAACGTTCAGGTAAAGCTACTCGTATTAAGGAAAAAATTGAAAAAAAATAAGACTCACATTCACTGGTATCCGGGGCATATAGCCAAAGCTGAGAAAAAGCTGAAAGAACAGCTTTCTTTAGTAGATGCCGTAATTGAAGTACTTGATGCGAGATTACCACTATCAAGTTGTTATGAAGATATAACGAGGCTTTTAGGTCAAAAGCCTCGTTTAATATTGCTGAATAAATCTGATTTGGTTAAATCAAATGAGCTAGCACCGTTTATAAATTATCTGGAAGAACAAACCGGTTTTCCTGTGCTTCCGACTGATGCAAAAAATTCAAAGGATTTGAAATTTATAGTTAGCAAGGCTGTAGAAATGTCAGAGCCCAGAATTCAGGCAATTATGGCAAAAGGCTTGTTGCGTCGTCCGGCAAGAGTTATGGTTGTTGGGCTTCCGAATGTTGGAAAATCCAGCATAATAAATAAACTTACACGTTCATCTAAAACAAAAATTGGTGCAAAAGCGGGTGTTACAAGGCAGCAACAGTGGGTAAGAATTAATCCTAAATTAGAGCTTTTAGACACCCCTGGAATTATTCCGATGAAGCAAGGAGATCAAGAAAGAGCGAGAAAATTGGCTTTTGTAAATTCGGTATCTGAAAACGCATATTCAAACGAAATTGTTGCACAGGAGCTTTTGGATATGTTAGATGAAGAGCAGGCAAAGATTTTTAGAGAATTTTACAAATTACCTGGTGATATAGAATTAAATATAGATAACATTTCAATTGAAAGGAATTGGCTTTTGACAGGCGGCAGCACCGATAGAGAACGAACATCCGTATATATTTTAAGAGATTTTAGAGAAGGAAAAATCGGGAAATTTATTTTGGATAAATTCCCGGAGTAAGGGCAAAATAAATGCCGGATTGCACACTTGCTCCGGCTATATAGTACTCTCTTTTCTTCTTATGATGATTAAATTCTTATCTTACTGCGGATAGATTTGCCTTGATACCTGCGTCAGAATTTACAGCATTAGCACTTGAATAAGCTAATGTTCTGCGCTTTTTTGCTCCTCTTAATATTAATTCAACACTTTCGCATCTGTTACTTGAAGGTGTTGCTATCTTTTTTACCATTATTGTTCACTCCATAGATTACTAATTACATTTTTAATATCGGAAAATTTTTATTAAACTTTAGTTTTTGCTTGAAAGTATTAACAAAATTTTACAAAACATTTTTTTCGATAATAATATTTGGAATTTATATACAATGTTACGGTAAAATCTCTCCTTTGAAGAGAAAAGAATTTCAATACGAAACGTAGTTGAGTTTTAGAAATTCGAGAAAATCAAATTGTAGGGTGTGGTTTTAACCGCACCACTTATATTTTGGTGCATCAAACGATGCACCCTACTATGCTGGATTCCTCACATACGTTCGGAATGGCATTATGATTGTCGTTTGGTTCACTCTTGTGGCAAAACTGCTATATGATTATTTTTTCTCGACAATTGAGTGTAATGATTGTAGAATATGCTTATGGAAGAAGTTTTTGATTTTATATCTACAGCAAAAATAGATGCAAAACTTCATCAGGATATCTTGGCTCATGAAGATAAAATGCGTAAATTTTATATTGTAATTTTTGTTGTATTAATATTTATTTTCAGAGGTTGGATAGGGTATTGGTTGAAATTTGGAGTGGCTGTGCCTTCAGGTTATGATATAAGACCTATAAATGTTCAAGCAGAGCCAATGCAGGTAAGCTATACAGAAGATGAACAAAATAAAAAAACATTCAAATATCATTCTTTGATAAACAATAATGAAATGGAAATAATTCCGCAGGCGCATTATGTATTGTCCGGCAGGGTTGTCGCATTTAATCATGATTTTTTATTTGTAAGTAAATTCTTTGACAGTGCTGCATTATACGATTTAGGAGTATCGTGGGGTAAACTTTCTGATAAATCATTTTTTAAAAAATATGTTGAAACATACAGTTCAAAAGTTGAAATGACAGGTTCAAGACGTTTGAATTGGCGATATAGGAACGATATCCCGTTAGAGCCTGTTTATATAAATTCTCATATTTCTCATTCTCATATTATACCCGCAAACAGAAATATTATGGCAGCTTTGTTAAAACTTAAATTATGGGATATTGTGCAAGTTGAGGGTGATTTGGTCGATATGGGGTATTATGATGTGAAAAATGCCCGAAAGATAGATTATCGTACAAGCTTATCAAGACAAGATACAGATGCCTCAAGTCGTGGAAATGGTGCATGTGAAACAATTTATGTAACAAAAGTAAGAATAGGTAATACTGTATATAAATAAGTTTATATTTTTGATGAAATAATCATTTTTTCGAATATTTTTAGTACGGCAGTATTAAGTTTCGGGTATTTGTATAATAAGGGGTTTATATAATCAAGTGTTTTAAGTACTAAATTATTCCATTTCCCAAAATGAGGGTTATTCATTGAATCCACTCCATGGAGTTTTTTAACCTCTTGTTTAACAGGGCATTCATGTTTAAAAAGTGTTGCTACAATTCTTCTGTGATGGGGTATTACGTCTATTTCTCTAATTCTCAGGGACACTATTTTATTCTCCTACCAAAATCTGTATATTAAAATTGTATCGTGTACACTTTATCGTGTCAATGGTTATATCGGTTAATGTATAAAATTCTTAATTTATTATTTAATTATCGTTAGCTAGTTAACTTTATATTTAATAATATTGTGTTTTTCAGATAATGATTTTATATTTCTGCTTCATTTTAACACAACTAATTTGCACAGAATTGACCATTCCCACAATTTAATGGATCTTTATCCTGTCCTTTTTTATAATAGTCCTTAATCATTTTTATTTCAGATGCAGAACAGAATACATCTTGTCCTAAATTTGCTCTTTCAAAGCAATTTTTTGTTACGCCCTTTTTTTGTAATGTACGAGGAAAGCAATCTTGCGTAAACACAGGTTCAACAATCCCGTCGACTCGTCTTAAATCTTGCAGCTGTTCTATTGTATAATTGTTTGAGTCATCATAACTGTGTCTTGGGGCTTCTGCCTCCTCCAGTAATTTATAAAAATATTTTATATCCTTATATTTTAAACCTTTTTCACACATTATGCTGTAATAACCGGTTTCTGCGGCAAAATTTACAACATAAAATTTATTTTTCTCTCCTCTTATGTTAAATGGTACCGCTCGTTCAATCCAAATGGTTTTATTTACCGGATAATTATTATAATCTCCTGAAATATCTGCTATTCCGTTTTTGTCAAATTTTCCATCAGAAAGTGTAGATTTTCTAACTGTTACAGTTCTTTTTTTATTGATAGGAAATTTTAATTCCATCATACCCTTCATTGCTCTTACTGAATAATTTTTTATTCTCAATGGAAAGTTAAATCCGGCAATATTAGCTGCACAATAAATGTCGTCATTACATTCTGTCCAAGGATTTGGAATAGCATGTACCATATTTATTTCAAAAAGAAAACCCAGTATTATTATAATAGTCCATAAATATTTTCTTATACTCATAAGAATATTATACAATAAGTATGGGGCATAGTTCAATACAAGTAACCCTTGCGCAGGATTTATGACAAAGCTGAAGTTGGCATTTTGTTGGTCGGTATGCCAAGACTTATGAAGAACCTGAAGGGGGATAAAAAAGAATATGCTCAATTATATTCAAGAGTTGGAATAAAAACCGAACTTAATCCTTTAACAGATGAGGATAAAATAAAAATTATCTCTAAACTCCTTCCAAATCAAGATAGCGTATATCCCGCTCTCTCTTCTTATTGCACAGGTAATACGAGAGTTCTGACTAAACTTTTAGTCAGAGCCATTCGTATTGCCGAATTAAATAATATGGAAGTTAACGAAGATGTGGTTCAGGCAAGCATAAGCCAAATAATAATGTAAGGATCGAAACGTGAACGAATACTCAAAATTTGAAAAAGCACTATATATCTTTTTAATCGGACTTTT
>CACXCI010000034.1 GCA_902766105.1 uncultured bacterium | reverse complement strand
GATGTTAAAATAGCAATGACAGGTACTCCTGTTGAAAACAGATTAACAGAGTTGTGGAGTATATTTGACTTTATCAATAAGGGTTATTTGGGGTCACTAAGAGAATTTCAAAAAAGTTATGCAATACCTATTGAAAGGTTTAAAGAACATTCAAGAGCCGGAAAACTCAAAATGTCTATTTCTCCGTTTGTTTTAAGGCGTTTGAAAACCGATAAGAATGTAATTTCTGATTTACCTGAAAAAATGGTACTCAACGAATACTGTTATCTGTCTAAACCTCAGGCAGTTCTTTATGAAAAAACTCTGAACGAAATGATGGAAAAAATCAGCGGATTTACCGGAGTAAACAGACGCGGAAACATCTTCAAACTCATTACCGCCCTCAAACAGATTTGTAACCATCCTTATCAATTCCTCAAAGCAGGCGAAATGGGTGTTGAATTATCAGGCAAAATGGCAAAATGTTTAGATTTGGTACAAAGTATTCTTGACAGAGGGGAAAAGACGCTTATCTTTACTCAATATAAAGAGATGGGTGATATTTTATGCAAAGTTCTTGCGCAGGAATGTAATATAGAACCTTTGTTCTTCCACGGCAGTCTGACAGTTCCGCAAAGAGAAGAACTTATTGACAAATTCCAGAACGACCCTGAAACAAAGGTTATGATTTTGTCACTCAAAGCGGGCGGAACAGGTTTGAACCTTACAAGTGCAACAAATGTAATTCATTATGACCTGTGGTGGAATCCTGCAGTTGAAGATCAGGCAACAGACAGAACTTATCGTATCGGTCAGGACAAAAATGTAATGGTTCACAGAATGATAACTTTGGGTACTTTTGAAGAAAAAATTGACGAAATGCTCAAATCAAAAAAAGAACTTGCCGACATGGCAGTTTACGAGGGCGAAAAGATTATCACAGAACTTACAGACGAAGAAATTTACGAAATCTTTACGCTGTCTGCATAGTTATTCCTCTTTCAGGGGAGAGTGCCGTAAGGTTGTGAAATTGCTGTTGAGCATATTTGCTTAACAATTTACTAAATGTGCTTTTGAATTTTTAACAAAAATTTTATGGTTATTATTTCATATAGTACATTTTTTTACCCTTGCATATATTTGATTTCTTCTTATTTTTATAAAGTAAATATACGTATAATACTTCATTATGTTTATTATCAACGGCAATATAGCCAATAAGATGACCATCTCTGTCATTATATATACATACATCCTTATCAATTACCTGATATACAATATCATGAGATTTGAGTCCTTTATGATATTTTTTTAAATATTCTAAATCAGATTTTATATAATCGGATATGTCTTTTGCATTATAGTCTTTGCTTTTAATTTCTTTAATATATTTAGGTGAGGTTTTAAACTTTAATTGGACAATTCCATAATCATAATCATCAATAAGTACATAGAATAATTCTTTAAATTCAACATTTTTTGCATCATTAGGAATTTCTTTTGGGAAAAATAATTTTATATTGTCTTTGTCTTTGTCAGATAGATGACTTAAAACATTTTGATATTTTTGAGAATTATAAGGTAGATAATCGAAAACATAATATTCAAATGATAATTCTAATACATTATAGAATATAAAGCTAAAAATCAAGAATAATAGTATATTAGTTATCATATTTACATATTTAGTAACTCTCGGCAGAAACTTATGCAACACAAAATATATAATCAAGCAAATTGCAGGTATAAAAGCCAAGGGTTTGGATATAATATAAAAAACGAAACTAAAACAAAGAAATATTAGCAAATGCATTAATATGTATAGAAATTTGCTACATCTTGGTACAAATTTTTTAAATATAAAATATAAAATTAAAAATATTACAGGTAAAAATCCATAAGGTAGCAATAGGATAATATCACATAGACGGCGATATGTAGATAACATAAAATGAAATAACCAAATATCGTAAGATATTGCAAACAAAATTGATATATATGTAATAACTAATAAAAACTTATGTCCAGCGTATAGGTTATTTATTTTGGCAAATAATCCTTTAATCTTTTCCATATAATTCCTTTCGTTATTATGTTATTTATTGTCAAAATTTTGTAAATTCTTGCCGATACAATTTGTATACTCAGAAGTTGAATAATACTTGTGACATTCCTGTTCTATATTTTTTAATTTGTTAAGCATTTTATATTTACTCTCATCATACCTATTATTTTCAATATAATTTATTATACAGGATAAAGGTGGGGGGTCATTATATTTAGCAATTTTTGTGCAATAGTATCTCCCTTCTTGGATATTGGTAACAAAATTTTGGTAAATGTTATTGTATGTTGTAGTATTTGTATAAAAGCCAAACATAAACAAACAATGCATTGTTAAACCCATTATTATAAATCGTCTTAGTAAGTTATGTTTTAATTTCATTTCTTTATAATTAAATTTATATCGAAATAAAGGATGTATTGTATATGCGATTGTTGTTAGAGTGAAAAATGGGTCGACTTTAATTCGCCAGATAAAAATCCCTAATATCAATGTTATAATAAAACCGATTATTACAGATAGCCAAAATGAACCATGAGGATTCATTAAATTATTTTCATTTTGTAAATCCGTATAAGAAATTTTCCCTGTTACTATATCTAAAATATTATAAGCAAGTGAATCTGGGGGAATTTGTGTCCATTCGACCTCCATTATATTTAGATTCCCTTGTTCAATAATTTGCCCGTCTTTGCCATATAATATTATTCCTTTAATTGCAAATTCTCTACTTGAACAATTAATTAAATACTTACATAATTGATAACCCATTTTTATGTTATATTTTCTTTGTGCATTCTCAAAAACATAACTGCCTTTTGTAGTTTTTACCCAACATTCAAAAATACTTTCGCCGATTTGCTCTATACTTTCTATGTCAATATAAGTTCCTATTTCAATTTTTCGCCAATCTGTCATTGATATAACCTCTTTATTTGTGCCATAATTGTAGGTTTGGGTTTCTACACCAACATTAAACCTTGTTTTGGACTGAAAGCCCAACTATATTGTTAGTTACATAATTGTTGCCATTCATATCTATTTGTGTAATTATTGTAAACTTGGTGCATTGAGCATTGGCTTGTACCTATGGGTGGTATGTTAGGAGGATTAATTGGAGTAATACTTGGAGGAACAATAGGGCATATTTTCGGAGGACATATAGGTCTTATATCAATACTACTTGAACATATAGGTATATTTTGCCCATTAACACAAGAGCAAACACAATCAGCATAAGCCATATTTGATAATAATATAATCGATAAAAATAATAAAATATTTTTTCCCAAATTAATGCCTCCTATAATTGTATTATTGCCTACGCATATTATTTATACATTGAATCATTAATTCTTGATATTGAAACATTTGTTGCATATAAAAATTAGCATTATTGTAGTATTGATTTCTTGCAGTAATATCATAATTAGCACCCTGAATATAAAGATTTCCAGCAAAATTTTGTTGATTATTTAATGCATTACCCGTTGTATTATAATCTAAAGTTGCACCTTGTATAAACTGTTCTGGGGTTAAACCTGTACGTCTAGCCATTTCTTCTGCTTGTCTAGCTTCTGCTACGGCTCTTTGTTCTGCTGCGAAATCTACAGGGGTTGCTGGTAATCCCATGCTAGCATTATTCATTGCTATAAATCTATTTGCGGCTTGACTTCTTGCTACTGCGTTTGCGTAGTCATCCAAATTTAACGGAGTCATTTGTTCCATTCTTGTATATGGATTAGCCGCTTGCATTCGTTGTATTTGATTATTCGTTACTTTTTCAAATTTTTCAACATACTTATCAATATCTGCCAATGAAGAACTATTCTGTGCTGCAGACATATTTATTTTATATTGCGATTTAGACATATTATAACCATTTAGTAATCTATTATATTCTGTTTCTGAACAATATCCTACTTGATTATTATTGTTATAATTTGCGAAAGATAAATTCCCGGCGAAAATTATCAAGGACACAAATAATAAAAAGTATATTTCTTTTCTCATAACATTCCTTTTGTAAACTTTTATTACATTTTATTAACCTTTTATATTAAATATTTACCATAGAGCATGTGTTTGCGGCATCATTCTTTTGATGTATTTTGGGTGTATGAATACATATTTACTTTAAATAATAGATGGTTATATTAAAAAATGTGGCTGATAATGTTGCTATCATGAAAGAAAAGGATTTCAGAAAACTTATCGGCGAAAGAGTCAGATATTACAGGACTTTAAAAAATCTTACACAAGAACAACTTGCAGAAATGATGGAGTTTAATACAAAATCAATTTCCCTGTTGGAAAATGGACACAACTACATTGCCCTCAATAAAGTTCCTAAACTCTGCCAGGCACTCGAAATTGAACCTTATCAACTATTTATATTCGACAAAAGAAATACAAAAAGCCACAATATTATAAAAGATATTCACGAAATCCTTGATACTATGGATAACCGAAAACTGAAACTTGCCTATAATCTTGTTTATACTTTAGGACAGTTTAGTTTGTAAGAATAGAATGTAGTTTGGTTCATTCAGCCAAACTTTAAATTGTCTTTCTGACGAATTTTGTTTTATATTGCTAAAAAGATACTTCGCTTACGCTCAGTATGACAATTGTTTACAACAAAAAGAAATTATTACTGTAATCGGGTTTGAAATATTTCTTATGAACCTTAAAGTTTTGGTCTATGAATGACGGGTAATTGTCCTTTTTGTCTCTGAATTTTGACAGTCCTACAGCATCTACATCCTCTTTAAAGATAAAACTTAACAATTCCATTATTCAAACCTCCTAAAAATTTTTAGCGTGTATAATGTATTTAATGAAGTCCATTAAAAAGTCAAAAAAGGAGAATAAAAAATGGCAGAATTAGTAACAAAAGATATGAACATTATTGAAATCGCACAAAAACACCCTGAAAGCATTGAAATTTTCCACAAAT
>CACXCI010000033.1 GCA_902766105.1 uncultured bacterium | reverse complement strand
ATATTTGTTACCTTCTCTATCACAATGAATTAAAAACAAGACAACTCGTGCCAAATGTGTATCATCACAATCCCATATATCTTTATCTATACCTGAATTTTCCCGAATAGGAATTGTTATTGCATATCAGGATGAACGGGGCAAAATACACTTTAAAAGGCATAGGGAAAGTTATAGGATAGAGCATACAAAGGCTCATTACGACTTTGTATTTAGTATGACTGGACTTGATAGTAAATTACGACCTTATTTGAAAGAATTAAGAGAGAAATGGGGAATTGTGGGGGAAAGAAATGGCAAATAAAAAACCTAGTGAAGTAAGAAAAATATCAATTTCACTGAATGAAGAAAATTTTGAGGCTTTAACAGATTTGGAATACATAGCAAAAAATAGAGGGCTTGAGATTAATCGAAGCAAAATCATAAATGAAGCACTAGAGTCTTATTTTAAGTGTTCTTATGATTATCTAGGAAAGTATAGAGATAAAGGTATTGACGGCAATTTTATACGGTCTGAAATACCATTGCATAAGACTGTTGTTGAATTGTTAGAAGATTTAAAAGAGAAATATGGACTGCAAAAATTAGCCTTATGGCTTAATTATGTAATTTATAGCAGAGTCGTAAACAGTAGTATCCCGTTAATTATAGGTAATATTGCAGAGATTGAAGAATTTGAAAGACAAATGCAAAAATTAGCAGATAGAATACAGAAAAAATAATTTTTTGCTTATTTGGGGTGCTACTGGTAGCACCCCTTTCTATTATAGAAGCACGTAAAATCCCAAAAATGGCTGAATTTACTGGTTTTGTGGTTAATATAATTTAGTTGCGGTCGTTGGTGCTACCGTTTAAATTAGTTAGTGTTCTAGAGAATTAACAAACACACAAAAAGCCAATGGTATTGTCTTTTTTCTTCGGACTCTAGCGAGTCCGCACTAAATAATTCCAAATAGGTAAATTATACACTTTCATATCATTATCAAGACTAGGAAAAACCTAGTCTTTTACTTTAATCTTCTTCATTATCTAACCAGTCGCATATCAATACAGATGTCCATGCTCCTAATACAGTCCCTTCAAGCCAGTCAGTCAAGTAATCATCATTATCATTATCATTATTATCATTTTTCTTTTTTTCAAATAAGTCCATATCTGCTCCTATTTTCCTACTTGCCTTTTATTTGTACTTAATCCTAACTCTTTGGCTATTCTATAGTAAGTAGTTTTATTAAGGTTTAATTGTTTCATTGCTTGCGTATGGGTCATTTCACCATTTGCCGATTTTTTAAATAATTCTTTAAAATTTTCCGGTGCTTGTATTTTATTTGCTTTTGCGAATTTTCCTTGTGCTTTTGCTATGTCTATTCCCTCACGTTGCCTTTGTTTAATAAATGTACGTTCTTGTTCCGCTACATAGCCCAGTAGGGTTAATATTACATCTGTAACCACTTTTCCCATAAGTGCCATGTCTTTATTAGTAGTGTTTAGGACTGGCATGTCGATAACCTCAAGATTAGCCCCGATATTATTTACAATGTCATTCCATTCGTTTTTTATATCATCATAGTTACGACCTAAACGGTCTATGGACTTAATTACAAGAACATCACCAGACCTTAATACTTGTTTTAAGGCTTGGTATTGCGGTCTATCCGTATCTTTTCCACTTTTCTTATCTGCAAATATATCACGTTCATTTATGCCATATTCCTGCATAGCCTGTAATTGTCGGTCAAGGTTTTGTTCTTTTGAACTGACTCGTATATATCCAAATTTTTTATTTTCTGCCATTTCTTACTCACTTTCTGCCCTTAGCATAGGGCGGTTGCCCTATGCAATTGCAAAACGTCTGCTTGCTACTTGTTTAAGGAATGTATTATAAAGGTCATTGTGCAATTTTTTAAATGCAGTTGTATCAAAACGATTTGAAAGAATATTTGTAAATCTGATAATTACATTACCTAAATCCAATACCTCTAATTCTCTGCTGTCCATTTCATCTTTAATTGCTTGCTCACGTTCTACAATTTGTGCTTTTAATTCATCTGCTTTAGCATAAAGGTCTTGTAACTCTGCTACTGTGTTTCTGATTTCTTGATTTTTCATAATTTTATCTCCTGTTTTTGTGTTCTCCATACTTTTATTATAGTTCATACGTTCATGAAAGTCAAGCATTTTACTTGAACGTTCGTTACAAAAATTCACACTTGGTTGAACGTATTTTTAAAAGGGTTATTACATTAAAAAAGTAGTTCAATCAAGTGTACTTGGCTGAACACTTAAAAAGCCATAACTACTATTAGAACTTTGATTTTGAAAAAGAACTGTAATTTATTGCTATTTTTTATTATTAAATCTATTCGTTTTAATATACTCAATATACCTTAATATCTCATCAATTTCATTCGGTAAAAACTTATTTTCAATTAAATCATTCTTAATTATTTGTTTCCAATTTAGCCTTTGAGGAATTCCAAACTGGACTCCATTATAATAATCCGGCAATACATCATTACTAAACACTTTATTTAATGGCATTTTAACCTTTTGCATAAGATTAATCAAAGTTTCAACTCTAGGCAACTTCTTTCCCGACTCCATATCGGACACAGTTGCAATACTTATTTTCTCATCTCTGTATATATCCCGCATTGATAAATTTGAGTTATCTCTATACAGTTTAAATAATTCTCCTATACACTCTGTTATTTGCAAATAGATAGACATATTTCACCTCAATTCTAATATACCATTTTCATTAAATATTTGCAAGTATAACAAAACTGTCCATAAAAAGTTGACAAAAACAAAGCCATGTGATATATTTAATGTAAAGAAAAACTGGACATATTTAAAGCAGTGTAAATATAAAATAACCAAAGGGGAAAATAATGGACACAGAAATTAACTTGAATGTAATTAGTATTAAAGATTTTGCTAAAAAAATTAAAAAACCAGTTAGCACTATCTACGAGTGGAGAAGAAAAAAAGTAATTCCAGAGAATTGTTTTAAAATGGTGGCTGGCTCAATATTCGTCAAAGTTCCAGAAATGCAAGAATTTTTTAACGCTTAGAGGGATAAATGGCAAGGCAACTTACTTTTATAAATAATATTGCAGAATACAAAGGCAAGTTTTATTATCGTGCAACAGTAAGAGGTAAGACACGTCAAAAACTGGCTTATGGTGCTAATTCCAGAAAAGACGCTGAAAAAATGCTAAAAGAAGAACAAAGAAAAATGGAATTAGAACAAGCCGGACTTATAAAACCAAGTACACCAGTACCACTATCTAAACTATGTCAACTTTATGATACTCATAATAAAATGAAAAATCGTAGTAAAGTTAGAGGGGATAAACGCAAATATATTCAAGAATATTGGGGATTAAATAAGGACTCTAGGTTAATAAAACGTGGAGATATTGAAAAATGGCAAGTTTGGTTAAAAGAAAAAAAGAATTTATCTAATTCAACTATTAACAAGTATTGTAGTTATCTTAATGTTGGCTATAAACTTGCTATACAAGACGGACTACTTGAAAATAACCCTTTGAATTTTATCCCAAAACTTAAAGAACCAAAAGAAAATATCAAATTTTTGACAAAAGAAGAAATACAAAAAGTCTTAAAAGCTCTTGACGATTTTCCACGATTTAAAAATTTTGTCTTAATGGTTATTCGGACTGGTTTCAGAATAAGTAATGTTAATTATATGCGTTGGGAGTGGATTAATATTGCACATAGACAAATTCATATAAAACCACAAGATAATAAAGGCGGATTAGACATTATTCATGAAATTTCCGATGAATTGTTAAGAATTTTTGAACAGATAGGAATTCAAAAAACTGGTTATGTTTTCCCATTAGGATTAAATGGTAAACCATACGCAAATCCACAAAGAGATATTATAAATAAGGTCTTTAAAAAAGCTGGTATAAATTATACTGGATTTCACATATTTAGACATACTGCCGGTACAACATTAGCCGAGAATAATATACCATTTAAAAGTATTCAAGCATTTTTACATCATAAAGACCCACGAACACCTTTAAAATACATTCATTTAGTTGAATATAATCAAGTAAAAGCAGACAATGTAATACAGGATTTTATAAGTAGTTAAGTTTTGTATGGATAGAATGGAAATGTACATAATCTGTACACAAGTATTTTTAATAAACAATAAAAAAGAGCCGAAAGGCTCTATTTTATTATATCGGCGGTAAGGGGAATTGAACCCCTGTTTGGAGAATGAGAATCTCCCGTCCTAACCACTAGACGATACCGCTACGGATATATTTTATTGTAATGCAAATAATATTAAAATCAATAGTTTTGACATTATTTTTTAGGCGATTGTATATTATTTACCACAAGATTTTGCAAAATGGTTATCCATAACGTGAAATCACCCACCCAAATTTCTAAATTTCACATTCTGTTCAATTTGAAATTTTTCCCTCACTCATAAGGGTGTGTTGAGGTGAGTGCTGATTTTTATTTTTAATATTTGAATAAGACATTCAAAATTAAATTTGAATGTTTTATGTTTATCATTTTTCTATTTCATTATTAAACTATTTTATTAAATTTTTGACCAACTAAATTCATTGATTCTTCAAAATTTTTATCTTCACTGTCAGGAATATTAAAAGTAATATCTAGTGGCGCTGACTTATTTGCTTTATAAACATCTCCTTGATAAAAATCGGTTAATTGCTTATGGATAGCTTCGCCATCTTTTGATTTTGCTGACCAAAATCCCATCAAAGCATCACGTTTTAAGCAGGTTTCTTGATTTGATAATTGTTGATTTGCATTAACTTGATATTTTCCTGTAAAATTTACTGCATCTATTGACATAGTATCTTACCTTTCTTTTTTTACACACATTCTATTTAAGACAATGAAAATTATAAATTGCTATAGATTTTTTGTATTTTTACAAAACTTTATAAAAAAAACCGATATTTTTTATATCGGCTTGTTAGTAAGTAAAAATATGATTAATATTTGTTATAATTTGCTTCCTACTGCTTTATATAAACCTATATAGTTTACAAGACAGTTTATTTTATCATTTACAACTGCTTTATCCGTAAACAAAACATTTTCTTTTACTTGAGTTAAATCCAGTTTTGAAATTACACCTTGCTCATATTTGTTTTGACTATAATTGAAATCTTCTCTTTCTAATTGTGCCTGTTTTTGGATATCAGCATACTTTTGTTCATCAAGTTTTATGGTTACAAGCGCATCATTTATTTCCTGAATTGCCGTAAGATTTGTTTGGTAATAATTATTTAAAACTCTTTCATAAGTATCTTTTTTAAGTTTTAAATTTGCAATTCTTCTGCCACCGGTAAATAACGGTAATATAGCACCACCGGCTAAAGCAGCTAACGCTCCTTTGGTTGACCAAGCACTGGTAAAATTATTTGATAAAAACAGCGCAACACCTGTTATATTTAATGTTGGTAAAAATTCTTTTTTGGCAACACGAACATCTATTCCCGCTTTTTCTACCATTCTTTCTGCCTTTATATAATCCGGTCTTTCTGAAATAATATCTGATGATATTTCTGTTGGAATTATTCCCGAAAAATTAAGCTCATCATAATTTATTCTTGTTATTTTGTCTGCATTATTTGGATTTTCACCGATTAATACACATAACTGATTTAATAATTTTGAACGCTGCTTTTTATATTCGGTTAAATCCGTATCACCTGCAATATAAGCCTTGTTTGCCTTGACAGTATCTGCTGTCGAGGTTAAACCTTCCTTGTTTCTTGCAAGCATTAAATCATAAATCAATTTTCTGTCCGATACAATTTCTTCTTGTAACTCTATCATTTTATCCAATTTGACAATATTAAAATAAGTTGTACCTACAGCAGAAGCTATTGAAATATATGCTGCTCGTTCATCTTGAAGTGAACCTTCATATTGTTTTTTTACAGCTTTTGTTTTGTCATGATTTTTTAAGAATAAATCTAATTCATAATTTGCAAATGCTGGAGTTGCAAACATCCAATCTGTATTTGTTACATTCGGATTTTTAACAAATGCCGGAGAAAAACCGACTGTTGCAGACGGCAATTCGTTTGCAAACTGAATTTTTACTGCTTGATAATACTCATCAACGGCTATTGTTGCATTTTTTAAATCGTAATTATTTTTTATTGCTCTATCTATATAACCGGTTAAGATACTGTCATTATATTGATTCCACCAATTATAATTTATATATTCATATTTAAAAGCATCATTTTTAGCTCTTTGCTTATGGGATTTTGATATTGATACTTTTTTTACAGCCTTGGAATTTGATTTATTTCCAAATGCAAAAGTTGCTACAGGAGAAATCTCACTTAGCATAAAACCGGCTAATAATAATGCTATAATTTTCTTTTTCAACATTTTATTCCTTCTTTAAAATATCTGCTTGCTTTTTATATATCAGTATGATAACATAATATTGTTGCAAATGCAACACATTAATTTTACAATAAGCATAAATATATTACCATGGAACAAGAAAAACACTTTATAAATTCTATATATTATCAACTTGCACAAACGGCAAAATATTGCAAATACTTAGGAAATCAATTATTTGAAAAATTAAATTTTGAAATTCCTTTAGATGAATTTGTTATTTTGGATACAATATTTGTTCATGGTGAAATTTGCCAACGAGATTTAGCAAAATTGATTTTAAAAGACAGACCAAGTACAGGCAGACTTTTAAATTCTTTAGAAGAAAAAGGTTTAATCAAAAGATTTGCTGATACAAAAAACAATCGTTTGGTCAGAAAAACAAAATTAACATCAAAAGGTGAAAAAATATTAGATAAATTAACAGTCAAATTAAAGGCATATTTTTCGAGTTTACCGGAAGAGATATCCGGACCCAAAGTGCAAGAATTAAAAACTCGTATTCAAGAGTTTAGAGAAGGTTTAGAAAAAGAAGTAGAAATGAAAATATAAGAGGTTATAAATATGGAAGAACAAATACAAGAACAACAAAATCAACAAGAAGAAACCAAAAAAGAAAAACCCAAAGGAATAAAGCGAACAATTACAATTATTGCTGTGCTATGCCTTTTGGTTGCTGCAGGTATTTATTTGGTAAACGAAATGAAATACCAATCAACCGATGACGCTTATGTAGAAACAACAACTGTTAACGTTTCGCCAAAAGTATCCGGACAAATTGAAGAAGTTTTTGTTAAGGATAATCAATTTGTGAAAGAAGGCGATTTGGTTGCAATAATTGATGATGCCGATTACAAGGTAAAATTGGAACAAGCTGATGCAAATTATGAAAAATTAAAATTTGATCAATCAAATGCAAAAGCTAATTTGACAGCATCAGAATCAAATATAACACTGGCTAAAAAGGATTTGGACAGATATACCGTATTATATGAACAAGGCGCTGTTTCAAAACAGACACTTGATGCTGCACAAGTAAAATATGACAGTGCAAAAGCCGGTTTAACTCAAGCACAACAAGCATTATTTTCTGACAAAAATGGAAGAACTGTTGCTGACGCAAATTTAAGAACAGCAAAAGCCGCAAAAGAAAAAGCAGAATTAGATTTATCATACACTAAAATTTATGCACCTCAATCCGGAACAGTTTCTTCACGCAGAGTAGAAAAAGGTATGTATGTAACTGCAGGTTCTCCTTTGTTTACACTTGTACCTGAAGAAGTATGGGTTGTTGCAAACTTTAAAGAAAATCAATTAAAAGATATGAAACCGGGTCAAAGTGTAGATATCAAAGTTGATACTTATCCGGATCACAAATTTAAAGGCAAAATTGACTCAATTCAAAGAGCATCAGGAGCTAAGTCAAGTTTGTTTCCACCGGAAAATGCTGTTGGCTCTTTTGTAAAAATTGTTCAAAGAATACCTGTAAAAATTGTATTCACTGAAAAAATAGACAAAAATCAATACAATATTGTACCCGGTATGTCTGTTGTTCCAAGAGTAAGAGTAAAATAAAGTGTATAATATAAAAGTTTAAAAAGTGTGATAGGTTTGATAAGTAGGATAAGTTTTTATGATGCTGTTGCACATATAAACTAAGAAAATAAGTGCGTAAGCACCATAAAGAACTTATCTTACTCAACGCACATATCAAACTTATCTACTAATCATAAAAAGGAATATTATGTCAACCCAAACAACACAAATAGAAGAAGATGATAATAAATATTTACCGGAAAATCCATGGTTATCGTGTTCACCGATATTACTTGCCGTATTCATATATGTAATGGATGGTACTATTGCAAACGTAGCTTTGCCACACATGGCAGGAAGCTTTTCCGCAACACGTGATGAAAGTATTTGGATCTTAACAAGTTATTTGATTTCATCAGGTATTGTAATTCCGTCTGTTGATTTTTTCAGCAGATTGTTTGGGCGTAAAAACTTTTATGTAATAAGTGTTTTGTTATTTACCATCGCATCATTTCTATGTGGAACTGCAACATCATTAGGACAGATGGTATTCTATAGAATACTACAAGGTGCGGGCGGTGGCGGAATTGTACCGTTATCACAGGCCATAATGATGGAAAGTTTCCCAAAAGAACGCAGAGGAACTGCTATGGCAATATTTGGGATGGGTGTAATTATTGCGCCTATTATCGGACCTATGCTTGGCGGTTGGATTACTGACAATTGGTCTTGGCCCTGGATATTTTTTATAAATGTTCCTTTAGGTTGTATTGCAGCAATTTTATCAAAACAATTACTGTTTGACCCGCCTTACGCACATAAACAAAAAGATGTAAAAATTGACGGTTTGGGATTTTTGTTCTTAATATTATGGTTGTGTTCTTTACAGGTATTTTTTGATAAAGGTAATAATGCTGATTGGTTTAATGCTGCTTGGATTCGCTGGTTATTCTCTTTTTCCTGTATTATGGGAATAAGCTTTTTTATCTCACAAATTACCAGAAAAGAAACTCTTGTTGATATGAGTGTCTTACTCAATAAAGAATTTTTAGTCGGAACTTTTATACAGGTAATCATGGCATCTGTTTTGTATGCTTCGATTGCCATTTTACCGCAATTTTTGCAAAGTATGATGGGATATACGGCATTTTTAAGCGGTATGTCTATGATGCCGCGCGGTATTGGAAGTTTTACGGCAACTATTGTTTGTGCATTTCTTGCCGATAGAGTAGATAAGCGTAAACTTGTTATTGTCGGTTTGCTATCTTTAGGAGCTGCCGGTGTTGTTTTTGGATTTTTAAATCTTCAGATTGCACAAATAAATATTATGATTCCAAACTGTATAATGGGATTTGGCATAGGACTTGCAATGATTCCGATTATAAATCTGTCAATGGAAACTTTAACTAACCAGCAAATGACCAATGCTTCAGGTTTGCAAAACTTGTTTAAAAATATTGGCGGTGCTATTGGAACATCTTTAGTTGCAACATTTTTAACAAGATTTTCTCAAGTTCACCAATACATGATGGTTGGAAAATTAAGCGAAACAAATCCTGTATTTGTTGAAAGAGTTCAGGCAACAACAGCTGCCATGATGAAATATACAAGTCCTGATATGGCTCATCATTTAGCAAATTATACTATGTATGGTTCTTTGTTAAAACAATCTTCTTTATGGGCGTTTATGGACACATTTAGAATTTTTGGATTGTTATGCTTTGGTTTAGTTCCATTGTTATTCTTATTTAAGAAAAGCAAATCCAGAGGGTAAATATCTTTCCCTAACGGGACGACACCCTTTTCCTAAAATCTAAGTTTCGCATACTCAACTTGATTTTCTAACCTCTCACCTACAGAGAAGTTTTCAGCTGGATTTACCATAACATAATATATAATCATCAAAAATCTTATTTATTGACAAATTTATCCATTGAAACAAAATGAGATTTAAAAGTTATATTTTTTTGTTTTTCTTGGTTTTGAACAGTTTGCTCTTTATTATATTTACCGCTTTTGGTCATCCAAATATTCAATTTTGGTAGAAGAACACCTAACATTATTGCGCTATATGCAATTCCTGATATTTGCGCAATATTCAATTTTCTTAAATTTGATTTAACATTACCTCCCTGTGCTAATATTTCTTTTTGCGATTTTAGAGAAATATCAGAAAGCCAATGTTTTATTCCTTTGCCCTGTTTTGAAATGTTAAATAAGTTTTCTTGCTTAGGATCTAAAAGTTGTGCAACACCTTTTGCTACAAAACCGCCTAACACAAGCCAGTTTAGAAATCCTAAATAATCTCTGACATTTGTTTCTCTTAATTCTGTTGAGTCTTTTGATGCAAAAATTCTACCAAGAATAAGAGTTCCATATATTGTTTTTATAGCATTTCCACTTGTTGCAGGCCCGTCAAATTCCAATTTTTTAATCAAATCCATCGGTTTTTTAATACCCATAACTTTGAAAAGCATTAAAACAAATATTCCCGCAGAAATTAATTTTTTAATCCATAAACCTTTTTCTTTTTTCTTCTCATTTCTGCTTGCAACATTATTATCGTAACCGTTTTCACCCACAAAATTATCAATACCTGTCCTTCGTTTTGTCAGATATCTGTTTAAATATTGATTTGTGATTGCAAGTCCCATAGATAAAGGTATTGCAATACCAATTCTTAAATTGTTCATTTTCTTAAGTTTAGATATTATTTCTGTTGAATTTTGTTTATCTGCCCTAAAGAAAATGTTTTTACCGGAATCTACAATATCTCTTAATGTATGAGTTAAATTTGAAGATAATGAGTTTTTTACACTTTTAATTGTGATATTATTATCAGCACCAAGCAAGTTTATTATCTCATCTTGAATATTAGATAAAGCCTTTTTTTGTGTTTTCTTATCTAATGCTTTATTTGTTATCAGATTTGTTAATTTTTCCACTACAGGCTGTGTTTTCTCTTTGTTTACTGCAGAAAACATTTTTGTTTTTTTACCTACAATACCTGACATTGAATTTAATATATTTTCAACGTAACTATATGGTGTTTTATTTGATTTTTCGTAAATTTCCAAAAATACGTTTAATCCGTTATTTGTAATCCAAGAACCGGAATTTACTTTTACATTTGGACTTAATTTTTTAGTAATAAATTTGGAAGCCAATATTGCAAAAACCGCTGCAGAAAATTCGGCAATAAAAGTTCCGGTATATTCTCTAAAACCCATTTCAATCCCGGCTTGTTTTCCTCTATTTTTTGTTTCAACTATTGTCCTTGGAGTGTCCATGGCAAAAATATCCACAAAAGAAGCATTCAGCATATCATTGTTACTTAGCGTATATAATGCAGTTGATAATCCGCCCATAGAGGCATTAAAATTAAGGGGTGTTTCTATTTTATTTATTCTCATTTGTATTCTCCATCAAAAAAGGTTCTTAAAATAACATTTAAGAACCTAGTTTATTTCTGTCTAAAATCTGTTACGCAAAATAATAAGTAAGTTCTTAACAACAAGACTTACAACAGCAACAGATTAAATTATTTACAAATAAGTTATTCATATTACCAATATGAACCTAAAAATATATTTTTGTCAAGAGTCATCTATGGTAAAAAAATATTAATAAAAGGAGAATGTAATAACATTCTCCTTTGGAAATTTGGTGAATTAATTACTATAATTGATTTATTTCACTTGAATTTTCTTGATAGAATCTTTATCTTTTTGAATTTTTGGTGCTTTTATTTTTAGAACACCATGCTCTAAAGTTGCATCAATTTTTTCTACATCAACTTCTTGCGGAAGATAAACACTTCTTGAAAATTCACCATATCTAAATTCTGATTTTTTGTAGCATTTTTCATCATCGTGTTTTTCTTCGGTTTTTGTTGCTCTGATTGTTAAGTAATTGTCATTCAGATCAATATCTAAATCTTCT
>CACXCI010000032.1 GCA_902766105.1 uncultured bacterium | reverse complement strand
TGATACTTTTGCATACCCATACCCCGGCAAATCTGCTATCATAAATTTATCGGAAAAATTAAAAAAATTAATAAGTCTTGTTTTTCCGGGAACATTTGAAGTTTTGGCAAGTTTTTTATTATTTGCCAAACCATTTATAAACGACGATTTCCCAACATTAGAACGTCCTAATAGCGGAAACTCATTCAATTCAAATTTTGGGCATTGGCTTAATTTCTCTGCACTTATTATAAATTTTGCATTCAAATAAGGTGTTTTCATTTGCTTGAAACCTTTTCTTTTGCAGATTTAACCCGACTTTTATAAAGCACTGTTTGAAATAAATTTGCCATTTTTTGGTTATTTACTATGGTTAATTGTGTTTTATTGTTAACAAAATCTATATTAAAAGATGATTCTTTATTAAAAATATTTGATTCAATATTGACAATTTGAAACAGCCCCTCAGTTAAAATACTAAGAGGCTCTCTCAAAAATGTTTCAAATGTTTTTCTTATATCAAATTTTTTCATTTTATGAGATTCTTCGCTTTGTCATTCTGAGGGTTTTAACCCGAAGAATCCCTAAATCGCTCAGAATGACACGTACTAGATTTTTTGGCTGAATACTTGAATTCTTTGTTCAACAGCAGCTTTATCAGATGCGTTTGGTGCAAGTGCTAAGTATTGAGTATAATATTTAACAGCACCTTGGTAGTTTCCTTCAGCTTCGTAAGCTTGAGCTTTTAACTTAGCAATTGAAGGTGCATTGTGATAAAAGTCAATTGATCTGTTACAGTATTCAATTGTTGATGCGTAGTTGCCTTCTTTGTATTGACGAAGAGCAATTTCAAAGAATTCGTTTGATTTCATTTCGCACAAGTCAATATAGTGAATACCGTTTTCAGCAATTCGGTTATTAGGTTCAGCCATCAAAACTTTTTGTAAAGCTTTTCTTGCTGTTCTGAATTGTTTATGTTGAACCAGAATTTCTGCTAAGTATAATTCATCATCAATGCTGTTTGCAAAATTGATTGCATTTTCAAAAGTATAAACAGCATCTTTTTCACGACCCATAGCCAAATAAGCTTCACCCTTGATTACTGTATCCATCAAACTGTTTGAAGCAGATTGAACAATGTAGTTCAAATTGTCTTGAGTCATTAACATTTGGTGAGTTAATTTACCAAGTTTAATTTTAGCTAAGTGAAGCTTCAAATCATTTGGAGTTCTTTGAATAGCTTCATTTACATAGTCATAAGCCAAATATACATCTTTGTTTGTTGTGAAATCTCTTGAATCTGCAGTATCTCTTGCCATTTCATAATAAGTATTAGCAAGACCTATAATTGCATTATTGTTATATTTTCCATCTCCTAACAATCTCGAATAGTATTCAAGTGCTTGTTGATATTTTTTAGTTTCCAATGACATATTAGCAACTCTATAAATACCTTCCTTATAGTTAGGATTTAAGATAATTGCAGTTTTCAGTTCTTCCATAGCAAATTCATGGTCTGCACGTCTTTCATATACACCTGCCAAATTGATATATGGACGAGAGTTTTCCGGTTTTACATAAATTGCCTTTTTGAAAGAATTTATAGCAGCCGGTTGGTTACCTTGTTTAAGGTATAATTCACCTTGAAGATTCCATCCGGGAGAAGAATTTGGGTTGATATGAAGTGAGTGGTTCAACCAAGTAAGAGCTTTTGTATAATCTCCTCGTTTTGCTTCAACTTGTCCCATGTGATACATTGATGTCGGGTTGTGGGAGTTACATTTCAAAGCCTGTAAATAATATTTTTCTGCTTGGTCTAAATCACCATCTAACATTGCCACATTACCTAAGTTATCATAAGCAGGAGCAAAGTTAGGGTTGTTTTTTAGAGCAACTTTGAATAATTCCTGAGCATCTTTTTTGTTACCCAGTTTCAATGTTGCAACACCCATAGCGTTATATGCTTGGTAATATGTACTATCTAAATCTACCGCTTTTACAAATTCTTGTATTGCAGCATTTGACAAATTTGAAATGTTTTTAATATATTCAACGTCTGATGATGTTTCTCTCATCAAGTATACCAAACCCTGAGCATAATGTAGTTCCGGTTTGTTAGGATATTTCTTCAATAATTGGTCTAATTCAGCCTGAGTTGGAGCCAATTTCCATTGTTTCGCCTGAGAAATTAAAAGCAAAGCTTTAGCATTTAAGTCATTAGGATTTTTTTCCAATATGGCTTTTAATCGCTTATCAGCATCTTCGTAATTGTTGTATTCAATTAATCTGTCAATATCTAAATAACTTTTAGAGACACCAGCTTTTATAGGTTGCCCTGCAGCAAACACATTGGGCGCACAAATAAGACAAGATGCTAAAATCATTGAAGTAACTAATAATTTTTTACAATTCATTTTTTCACCTGCTTTTTCTTAATAACTGTTCTAATCTGATAGAAATATTGTATAATAGTTGATGGAAAAAAGCAACAAGGTAAAAATATGGGACTAAATACAAAATCAAAACAAGACTTAGAAGATTTTAAATCATACATTTTGATAGAAAAAAATTTTTCACAATATACTGCAAAAGCCTATTATGCTGATGTTTTAGCTTATTTAATTTGGCTTGGTGAAGAAGAATGCGAGGGTGTAAATTTTTCAAAAGTTAGAGAATATTTGCATTATATTCAGGTCTACAATTATAAAAAAACGACCATCGCAAGAAAGATTGCATCCTTGCGAACCTTTTACAAATACTTGCATAGAGAGAAAAAAGTTGAAAACAATCCCGCAGAAAATTTAATTTCCCCCAAACGACCTAGATCGTTGCCAAAATTCCTCACAACAGATGAGATAGAACAAATATTAGGAAACATTAATATAGACACCCCTGCCGGGTTTAGAAACCGTACGATACTGGAACTCCTGTGGGCAAGCGGGATGCGGGTATCGGAGTTGAGCGGTCTGAATTTCGGAAACTTAAATCTTGATAATAATGAGATTACTGTATTTGGTAAGGGTGCTAAAGAACGTATTATTCTTATCACAGACAGAGCAAAAAATTACCTTAAAAATTATATAGAAACAGCCAGATCGCTTGTTGCAAAAGGTTATACAGTACCTCCATTCACGGATGATTCTCCCGTGTTTATAAACAAAACAGGATATCGGCTGCAAACTAAAATGATTAGAAATGTTATAAACGACATAGTTGAGAAAATTGAACTGCCAAAACACGTAACACCCCACATGTTCAGGCATAGTTTCGCAACCCATTTAATAGAAAACGGTGCAGATTTAAGAGTTGTTCAAGAACTTTTAGGTCATGCAAGCATTTCTAACACACAAATATACACACATATATCAATGCACCACATGAAAGAAGTATACGAAGAAACTCACCCTAGAGCGTAGTTTTCATCAGAAGAACGGAGGTCAGGAGGACAAGAGGTCAGGCTATTTAAGGAAATATTCAAGCTTGCCTTCTTGCCTTCTTGCCATCCATTGAAGAGCGGAGGTCAGGAGGACAGGAGGTCAGGCTATTTAATGAATTATTTAAGCTTGCCTTTCTGCCTTCTTGACATCCATTGAAAAACGGAGGTCAGGAGGACAAGAGGTCAGGCTATTTAAGGAAATATTCAAGCTTGCCTTCTTGCCAGCCATTGAAGAACGGAGGTCAGGAGGACAAGAGGTCAGGCTATTTAAGAAATTATTTAAGCTTGCCTTCTTGGCATCTTGCCTTCCTGCCTTCTTAATTCCCGATTAAACCTTATATATTGCATAACATTGTCAAATATGTTAAAATAAGCATATAGAGTTTTTATGGATTGGTGATTTATGGTTTTTAATAATAAAAAATTTGGTTTTACTTTAGCAGAAGTTATGTTAACCTTGACATTAATAGGTGTATTGGCAACATTAACAATCTCTACAATCGGTTCTTCAGTACAACAAAGAGCAAGATTGTCGGAATTTCGTGCGGCTTATGCAAGATTAGATGCCGCCCTCAGAAATGTTACTATTGATGAAGGTAAAATTTACCGTTGCTATTTCATGCCAACGGCAGCCGATAAATCAGAATTTGGTTTGACAAGAATAACCTCAAAGACAACTGCCGAAAGTGCAGATTGTACCAATCTTGAAGATGCTTTAACAAAAGCTTTGGGTAGGACAAAAACATGTGCAAGCCAACCGACAACCAATAGGTGTCTCCCAAACAACTATCCTGCAGATACAGAATATTATAAAAAAGACGCTGCTAATACAAAAGCATATATTTTGGATAATGGTATGGTATTATGGTTGAGTACACAAGGTATCAGATTATTTGCGGTAGATATAAACGGGCGCTCTGCACCAAATAAATGGGGACACGATATAATACCGTTTATGATAAAAGTTACAGAATCAAAAGATATTGGGGATAAAGCTTATCCTGTATCTATCGGTCTTTTACCACCGCCTACCGGACCGGGACAACCTGCAGTTACAGCGGCGGGTATGACAACAGCTGAACTTATGAAAGCCTCTACTAACAGGAAATAAATCTTTTCCTAAAACTACATCAAATAATGATAAATTTAGTTGATAATACTTGATGTTTCATTAAACATGACCATATAAAAATCAGAACTTGTCATGTTTGGATTTTGTTTCATGAATTTTTTTACATCAAATTTTGCCAAAAATTTGTCCAGTTTTTGTATGATTTTATCGTTATCCTGATGCTCGGATTTTAATTTAGAAATATATTCTTGAGTCATATATTTTACTTGTTCTTCTGTTAATTCCGGCAGAGGACTTATTTTAACTTCATCTTTATCATCATTTTCAAGATAGCGTTTTTCTTCATCTTGCTGCTGTTCTTGTTGCTGATGTTGTCTATCTTGACCGGTTGACAGTGCAGATTCTATTCTTTGACCGAATGGATTGTTTACTGAATTAAACATATTAACCTCTTAAATTTTTAGCATGCATGCTTCATGTCGGAAATTTTACAAAAAACTTTAATTTATAAGCTCATATAATAATCTTTAAGGATTTTAGTATCTGTTTCGATATTAGGACTTTCACATACCAATGCCCCTTTAACTCCAAAATCTTTCATTGCCCTAAGCAAATCCTTATAGTTCATATCCGAATCTTGTAGGATAAGGTGCTGCTTTTCACCTTTTTGAGTATATTCTATCCCCGCAAGATGAGCATGAAAATTATTCAGAGCAAATTCGCCAAGTTCAGTTCCTATCCTGTCCAACACTAAACAAAACTCATCATAAGTATTGTATTCACCCCCTGTTCTTGCATGTATATGGGAAAAATCAACACACGGAAGAACTTGCTCAAACTCTTTTGACAATCTGATAATTTCTTCGTAATCACCCCATTGGGTTGCTTTTCCTGTTGTTTCAGGTCTTATCCACATCTTAATTTTGTTTTGTTCTAAAATATCAATAATTTTTTGAGTTTGTGCTTTAACTTGCTGATATACAGTTTCCTTATCCGCACCCATATAAAATGCTGCATGATAAGTAATACTATAACCGCCAAAATCAGAAGCTGCCTGAGCCGTTTCAACTATTCTCTGAACACTTGCTTCAATCTTTTCTTCTTCTTTTGAATTAAGATTTATATAAAAAGGTCCATGTGCGGTAAACATCAAGTCTTTTTGTTCTTTTAATAATTTTCGGGTTTCATCAGACATTCTGACACCGTGAACAAATTCAACCTCAAGTCCGTCTAAACCCATTTCTTTAATTATTTCAAAAGCCTTAGGATATCCGCCTTTGCCGGTAGATAAAGGCATACCGGCTGTTAAAAAATTTAATTTGTCTGTTTTATAAAAATCTTTCATTTTTACCCCTGAACCGTAGTTTTTATCAGACTTTCAAGTATATCTGATGCGTCTGTTACCATTTTGCAACAATGCTCTTTTCTTGCCATACCTTCAAGCCCTGCACATAAAATACGGCAGCATGTTACCTTATTGCGTGTTTTAAATTCTTCAACAAACTGAGCTGCTTTTTCTCTTGCGAACACGTTATTCCCGAATTTGTTATTTCTACCGTATAAATATCCCAAAACTATTTGTGATGCGGCAACAGCACCGCACAGACACCCTGAGGACATTCCACCGGAAAATGTTGTTGCACAAGGCAATAATTCGGGAGGGCAAATTCCTTCATCTATACAGCTTTGAATTATACTTTCAGAACATGAATATCCGTTTTTGAAATATTCTAATGCTTTATCTTTTATCATTTTTTCTCCTTTTATCTTAGATAGAAATTTCCTGTTGTTAATATTTTGGTCGGATTATCCCTTGAGTAAACCTTCATTATGTACGGACCTTTTTGATTTAATACGATATAATCAGTATAATAACGAACCTGACTGCTTCGTAGGTTTACTCTTTTCCCCCAAACAAGATCATAACCCAATCTTTCATCTTTATCTCCGTCAACACTTACAATTTGAATAAGTAATGAACGGGTTTCTATCGGTTTTGGAAGGGTTATAAGATAATATATCCTCTCCCCCGGCTTAAAAACATTAGTATTACTTTGCGCATCTGCAATTGTATCAGGTGTTATGACATGTTTGTTGAACAATATCACCGATTGCTCATTATCACAAGCACAAATGAACATTGTTAAAAATATAGAAATTATAAATATAAAAAACTTTTTCATAATTATAAAGCATAATAAAACACACTAAGTATTTTATATATGTTTAACCCTACCTTATTGTAATTGTTTAATCTGTTCCTGAACAGTGTTTATCATATCCTTGTCATTATTATACTTGATAAACAACTTATAATTTTTAATGGCATCTGATGTTTTTCCTTGATATTCAAAAGCTCTGCCCAAAGCATAATAAGCATAACCATAATTATAATCAGAATCCAATGAAATTACTCTTTCAAAACTTTTCTGTGATTCTACAAGGTTATTTTCATTTGCATAAGCCAAACCTAAATTGAACCAACCGTCAGTATAATCAGGATTTACAATTATTGCTTTTTGGTAAAAATTTACAGCTTTTGCATTATCTTCCTGCATTTTGTAAATATTACCAATTTTCAAGAGAGTAATCTCGTCATTTGGAATGAGTTGAAGTGCATCTTGATAATTTTTTACAGCAGCTTCAAAGTTATTACTTTTAAAATTCTTATCACCTTCGGCAATCAATTCTTCATTTTGTTTGGTTGTAACAGAAGAAGCTTTAATTACGGGAACAGTTGATACCTCTTTTTCTTTCACAACATCTGTCTGTTTTGCCGGAATATCCTTGACAGCAGGCGCAGGCTCATCTTTTTTGTCATCTTCAATTTTTATATTGATTGAAGGCAAAACCTGTGTTGTATTTACATTTTGCGTTGTCGTTACTTTTGGAGTGTACAATGATGAAATAAAATCACTATATTCTGCCGAATAAGCAGTTTTTTCAGGATCAAGTGCTATAGCCTTTTCGTAATTTTCGGCAGCTTTTGTATTATTTCCGTCAGCTCTGTATACTTTTGCCATTCCAAAATAAACAAAACCATCAGAATAACCGGATTTTAAGGCTGTTTTAAAATTTTTCATAGCATCATCATATTCTTCCAACGCTATAAGCTCATGACCTCGTGAAACAAGGGCATTATTCAAATTATCCTTAACGGACTTATCGTTTTTAACAGGTAGTAATTCTTCATACAAAGTTATAGCATCCTGATATTTGTGCATAGCATGTAAAGCCAATGCTTTATTAAATTTTACCGTATAATTATCCGGTTGTTTTTCTAATATTACATCATAATATTTTATGGCATTTTCATAGTCTTTTCTGTTGTGATAACAAAAAGCTATATCTTTTTTCAAATCAACATCATCGGGCATTTTTTCTGCCGCAATCAAATAATTTTCAAGTGCTTTATCATAATTATTCAGATCCTTATAAACGGCAGCAATACGTTTATATCCTTTCGGATCATTAGGAAAAGCCTTAATATACATATTATATTGTGCTATAGCTTCCGTATTTTTATCCATATCTGCCAACAGGTTTGCATAATCAAGTCTTACAGTATTTAGATTAGGAACTTCTTTAAGAACAATTTGGTATTGTTCATAAGCCATTTCATTTTTACCTAAATCTTGATATGCTTGCGCCAAGCCAAGATGTGCCGAATTGTTTTCCGGATTTTCTTCAATGGCTTTTTCAAGCATTTCAGTTGCCTGCTCAGGATTATTAGTATTTAACAAAGTAAGTCCGTACTCTGAGAAATTTTTAAATGACTCAGGATTTTTGTCATATATTTTCTTAAACTGAACTGCGGCATTTTCATAATCTTTTATCGCAAAATATGAAGATGCAAGATTTTCTCTTGATTCTGTATGACCGGGATAAATTTCTAAAAATGTATTATAATTTTTTACGGCATTTTTATAATCTTTCAAATGATATTGGGTATTAGCAATGTTGTAATAGTTATATTTATATTCGGGAAATATATCAAGAGCTTTTTCATAAGACTCTAAAGCCTCTTTATATTTTCCTTGAGTTTCGTAAATACTGCCAATACTTATATAGACAAAAGCATCATCGGGCTTTAAATTAATAACTTTACGATATATTTCCAAAGCCTTGTCGGTTTGATCTGTTTCGGAATATAGACCTGCAAGCTTTGTATAAAGCATAGAATCATCTCCGGAAATCTGTATTGCTTGCTCTAATTTTGAGATGGCAGTTTTTATATCCTGCTGGTGTTCTGCGCTGCATGCTTCCTGATACAAAACGCTTGCTTCAGGGTTTAAAGCCACAGACGGTAAACCCATAAATGATAATGTCGAAACTATAATACCTGTTATAAGATGCTTATTAATTTTCATATTTCCTAACCTTTTTCTACTCGAATTCTATCAAAAAATTATACCTGTGTAAAGCTGTCAGAGTAAATATTTTTGTTAGTTAAAATGTATGCTGTTTTCATTATGTTTTGCAAATCATAATTGCTTCTGTCATACTCTATTTCCTCTATTTCTCCGAAATTTTTTATTGTATCAGCAAGTTGTACGTACAAATTATCAACGACGCTCGACGGAGAATTGCTTTCGAGCATCTTGATAATTCTAAGCAATTCACTATCTTTTGCATCAAGAATAACAGCATCTAACCCCGCCCCATAAGCCAATACATAGAACACTCTGTTAACTAAAGATCTAAACTCATTGGGAACTCCATTAGATATATTTGACAAACCTATAACAGTTTTTACATTCTCAAAGCTTTCTTTTATCATTCTAATACTACTAATAGCTTCAATTGCTTGGGATTGGTCGGCTTTTACAGGTAAAATCAACGGATCAAAGAATATTTTGTTTTCCTCAATTCCTTTTTCCATACATTTTTCATATATTTCAAAAACTATTTCCAGCCTGCCATCAGAGGTTTTTGGTATTCCTGTTTCTTTAGACATAGCAAGAGCTATTAAATTACAGTTTTTTTTCAATGCCAAATCTGATAAGATTTCCAACCTGTTTTCATCCTTTGAGGTACTGTTTATAAAGCAATTTTCAGAGTTTTTTATCATATTAAACCCTTCAATTATTGCCTGTGAATTTGTTGAATCTAGCGAGATATTTTTATCCCCCGCAAGCGGAATTAACCACTCAAATACCTTGTCAAGTTTTCCTTTTGCAGGTCCGACATTCAAGTCAATGCAATCTAAATTTTGCTGAAATTTTATCAAATTTTTGATGAAATTTTCATCTTTTTTTTCTAAAGCTTCTCTGACGCTTTTTGAAATTATATGTATGTTTTCTCCAATTGTTATCATATAAAAATTTTAGCATAAATATCTCAAAATTTACACAAAATTTTGTTTTATTATGTATAATTTTATAAAAACAACTTGTCTTAACAAAAATTTACACACCAAACCCTTTTGTACACGCAAAAATTTTAATTGTCATGTTTTTATAGTAGAAATAACATGACTTTCATGTTATAATGTAACAGGTTCTCATATAGAGATTATGTGTAAAAGGAGTAGGTGCTATGGCAACAGCAATTTCAGAAAAGGAAATCAAAAAAGTGAAATCAAAATTCACAGATGAATTTGAATCGTACCTGAAAAGCCAATGTGCTAAAACTACATTTAACGGCACAGAATTGGAATCTTTTTCATGGTATAAAAAGGTTCTGGGTTTAGTCTAAACTGGTTTCACTAATGGTTTAAAACTAAAGAAATATAAAAACCGGTCAATGTGACCGGTCTTTGTAGTGCTGTTTATTATTTATCATTTTCCGAAATAGGGATTTCTATTACATAATAATGACCCTCTATCTCTTTTTTAAGATTTGCAAGCTGAACATTATCCCCAAACATATAGTTTTGCTGAAATTCAGACACTTGTTCATTGTTTTTTGATTTTTTTATTGTGCGTGCACTTATGGTTAAAATGTTACCATTAGTTTTGACTTGAACATTTTTATCGTTATTATCAAACGCTCTTAAATCAATAATTACTTTATAATTATCCTCATTTTGCTCTAGGTGAACAATATTCGCTTTTGAGTTGCGAGGAAAATACATGTCTTCATTGTGTTTTAACATTTTGTCCATTTTTTGCATATCTTTTTGAATCATTTTATCGACAATTCCGGAGTTCGGAGGCATAATAGACATTGGCATCATACGTTTAAAATGCCAATCCGCCACAGTATAAAATGCACAAAATGCTCCTAAAAAAATTAAAAGTCCGCATACGATGGGTTTCCATATAGCAAACTCATTACAATCACAATTTCTTGTTCCTGTTTCTTTGATAACAGTTGTTTTTTCCTCTGTATTAGTTTCAGTTCTGTTTTCTTCCATAAGTTTTCTCTCCTTTCAAAATAATTTTATTATTTTAATATTGATTTTCAATATCCTTTAGGAGGTAGTAAAGTTGGTAATTTTACTTGAAAAAATAAACATGCTATGATATAATTTCAAACAAGAAAGGGTTAGTTATATGGCTAAAATTTTGGTTACCATGCCTGATGAATTTTTAAACAAGGTTGATGGTCTTGCAGATAAGGAGAGCCGCTCAAGAAGCGAATTAATAAGAGAAGCACTTAAAAATTATATGCGCAGAGTTTCAAAAGAACAATTGAAAAACGCATCACGTAATGCGGAAATTTTAGAAGATATTTTGGGGTAGGGGAGTAAATATACACTAAAATTTATAGCAGGTCAGAATTGCTATCCCGATAAAATGATTAGAAAGCAGGTCGGCATTGCCATGCCGACAAATCAGATTTAGGAGTAATTTTAAACAATGAATCTCGGAGTTAGGAATAGTTTAATAATTTTCGGTTTGCTTACTTTTGCCTGTGCGGTATTTGCTCAAGATATTACTTTGCCAAAAATTGAAGGTACAAATACTTATAAAGTATCTGATTTTACATTTAATCAACCGGCAACTAATTACCTAAATACAAACAATGATACTATGAATAAATATAGCAAATCGGTTGCCGAGAATCTTCGCAAAAATTGGGATAAAGAAAAAATTTTTGCAAATACAAATGAGCGTGCAATTGTTCTACTGACAATCCAAAAAGACGGCACCATTACCAATACAAAAATAATATACCATTCAAAAGATGAAAATCTAAATAATTCCGTAAACAATTACATCAAAACAATCACCAAAGTTGAACCTTTACCTGATATCTATAAAAATAATTCATACACAATGTTGGTAAATTTTTGGAAGAAGTCTAATATAGATGAAATAGATTTTTCAAAATATATGCAAAATTTGCAAAAAACAATTAAAAATAATTGGACAGTTAATCGTGTACAAAAAGAAGTATCCAGAAATGTTGTTACGCTGATTGGTATAAAAAAAGACGGTTCTTTGGCTTATCCGCCTGAGATTGTAACATCCTCAGGAGATGAGCAATATGACAATAGCTGCCTAAGAGCAATTCAAACAATTGAAAAGTTTGACCCTCTGCCAAAAGAATATAATGGGGAACAAATTGATATTCAATTTACTTTTGATATGAAAGTTTGGAGGGATAATAATTATTATAAGCAGAAACCTCAATCAATTCATGATTATGTTGAAACAAACTATCAATTATTTGCCGATAATTACAGAATAATGAACAAAAATTTGTTTATGCACAGAGATAATTTTGTTTATCTGAAACTTATCAAAAATAACGACAGTACAGAATATAAAACCTATAAAATTGATTGTTCAAACAAACAACTTGGTTATACATTTACCTATAATCCTTATTCAAGAATAGCGTATTCCGATATAAAACTGTCTGCTCCAAGAAAAAATTCGCTTGATGAAAAAGTATTTGATTATGCATGCCAGCAATAATTTATGCGGTGTAATAAATTTCACCCTACTTTTTGTTCCTCCCCGATGGGGGAGGTTAGCTGGGGAACGATTTATATTATCAAGTTTTTGACAGCACATCAAAACGACGCATCAGTTATTGCTCAACATAATAAGTTTTACCAGTCATCTTGAGCGAAGCGAAAGATCTCATTAACTTGAGAGTTTTTGAGATTCTTCGGCTAAAGCCTCAGAATGACAAAATTTGTTCCTCCCCGATGGGGGAGGCTAGGTGGGGAACAATTTATTTCATAAAAATAGAGGTAGCACCCCTCTTTATCTCCCCCTCAGGGGAGAAATTCTAATAAGAAATTATAGCATCGATAAAAAAAGAACCTCAATTATGAGGTTCTTTTTTCAATTATTCAACATATTCTTCTAAGCGTTTTTTACGATTCGGGTGACGTAATTTTCTTAAAGCTTTTGCTTCAATTTGTCTGATACGTTCACGAGTAACTCCGAACAATTGTCCGACTTCTTCCAAAGTTCTTTGACGACCATCATCCATACCGAAACGTAAACGAAGTACATCACGTTCTCTTGGAGATAGTGTGCATAGAACTTCAGCCAAATCTTCTTTTAACAATTCTGAAGCAACCATTTTAACCGGTGCATCAGCTTCCTTATCTTCAATAAAATCGCCCAAGCGAGAATCTTCCTCTTTGCCGATTGGTGTTTCTAATGACAATGGTTCTTGTGCAATTTTAATAATTTCACGAAGTTTTGGAATAGAAACATTCATTTCTGCTGCCAATTCATCCTCAGTTGGTTTTCTTGACAAGTCTTGAGCAAGCTTTCTTGTAACTTTTTTCAATTTGTTTATTGTTTCAACCATGTGAACAGGGATACGAATTGTTCTTGCTTGATCTGCTATTGCACGGGTAATTGCCTGTCTAATCCACCATGTTGCATAAGTTGAAAATTTAAAACCTCTTTCATGATCAAATTTTTCTGCTGCACGAATTAGGCCTAAATTACCTTCTTGAATCAAGTCTAAGAACAACATTCCACGACCAACATATTTCTTAGCGATACTTACAACCAAACGTAAGTTTGCCTGAACTAATTTTCTTTTGGCAATAGCACCAGGAGTTCCGCCTTCTAAGATTTTTCTTGCTAATTCAATTTCTTCATTTGCAGATAACAATTTAATTCTGCCGATTTCACGCAAATACAATCTTACAGGATCGTCTATTGCAATATTTTTAGGTACTCCGATATCGTTAGGATCAACCTCATCATCTGAAGAGTGCATCATATAAATATCATCAGATGAAACTTTGTCATCCAATTTTGAGGTAACGATATCTTCAATATTGTCTGTTGAAATATCAACATTCATGTAGTTAATGCCATCACGTCCAGAGTCTAAAAGTGAATCCTCGCTTATATCTTGTAAATCAAGTGTTTCATCTTCCATTACGCTGACTACTGAGGAGCTTGGTTGTCTTTTTTTAGTCATCTAAATTTTCTCCGATTGTCTTAATTTCTTTATTTTATCTCTTAGTTGTATTTGAATTTTTAGGGCTTCGGGATCATCATCGCTAATCCCTTTATACATATTTTTAATGTGTTCGGTTTCTTTGGCATGTTTGCAACGATTAATTTTGTTAATGGTTTCGTTGATTACATTTCCAAAATCTTTTTCATCTAGTCCTCTATATACATCCGATAACGCCGTCAACTCCGATAAAACAGTCTGAGCATCAGGGTTATCAATATATTCAGTATATAAATGTTCTATTAATTCCTTCACATTATTTACGGTACACGCGAATTTGTCAATTGTAGATTTTACATTTATTAATATTTCGTCTTCGAATGTAACGTCAGCCATCATTTCACTTATTTGACTAAATGATAGAGGACTGTCAGGTACTAGAAAAACGCTCAATAAATTTTTTTGCGCTTTTTCTAATATAGATTTGTTTTTTGTTACATTCTTAACAATTCTATCTACTTGCGGTAGGTTTGCACGCTCAAATATTTTTAGTTCTGTTTTTATTGCATTTGCGTCTATACTAAGGGTTTGAGCAACCATATCTATATATTCCGATCTTATTATTCTGTTTTTAATTTCTGATAAGACAGGTATTATACTTTTAATATATTGAGCTTTTTCCTGCGGGGTTTTGTAATTATCTTTCTGTTTTAAGATTTGTTCAAGTCTAAAATCTATAAATAATGGTGCATTTTCCATATACATCTTATAAGCATCCGCACCGACAGAACGTACAAACTCATCGGGATCTTTACCCTCAGGCGGTGCAATTACTCTAATTTCACAGGCATATTTATCTTTATCGGATGATACATAACTTTCATCAAACTGTTTTATATCCCCCAAACCGGCAAAAACATCTCTAATAATTTCTGCCCCGCGGGTTGTTGCTTTTTGGCCCGCACTGTCAGTGTCAAATGATAAATAAATTTTTCTAGATTTCGTATAGCGGGACAAAAGTTTAACATGGTCTGATGTTAATGATGTTCCGCAAGATGCAACACAATTTTCGATACCATGAGCTTGAGATGATATTACATCAAAATATCCCTCCATTAATATTACGGAATCTTCTTTTCTTATTGCATCTTTTGCTGTATATAAGCCATACAACAATTTACTCTTGTTATATATCAATGAATCCGATGAATTTAAGTATTTCGGATTTTGGTCTTTTTCCAAAGCCCTTGCCCCAAATGCAACAAATTCACCGTTTTCATTTTGAATAGGAATTATAACCCTGTTTCTGAAACGGTCAATATAACCACTTTTTTCGCTTTTTAAAATCAGACCTGCTTTTTCCAAAACATCATTGGAAAAATCTTTTCTGAGTTCATCATACAAAGTTGAATACGATTTTGGGGCAACCCCTATGTGAAACTTTTTAATAATATCTGTTCCAATACCTCTTTTGGTAAGATATTTCGTTGCAATTTCAGCATTTGCATCTTTATTTCTTAAAAGTAAATCATTATAAAATTCGGCAGCAACCATGGTCGCTGCAAGCATTTGCTCCTTTAATTCTTTTGTCCCTGAAGATTTGGAATGAGATTTTGGAACCTCAAACCCAAAACGATCGGCAAGCTCAATTATCAAATCTTTAAATTCAATATTGCGGGTTTTCATAATAAATTTCAGAGCATCACCGGCTTCTCCGCAGCTAAAACACTTGTAAATTCCCAAATGAGGGGTTACGCAAAATGAGGGATTTTTATCTTTGTGAAAAGGACACAATCCCCAATAACTTTGACCACGTTTTTTTAAAACGACCTGCTCGGATATAACATCAACAATATCCAACCTGTCTTTAATCTTACTTACTAATTCTTCCCACGTACCTGCCATAATCAGATTGTAACATTAACATGATTTTTGGTGAAATCAATTCATTTATTTAATGTAATAAAATAATTAGGAATTTGAATTTCAATAAATCAAAAAGCCGATTTATATAATAATCGGCTTAAAAAGTTTGTGTGTGTGAGTAAATATGTATATTTATAAGTCTATAATTATGCAAAAAGATCTGCAAACGGACCGTTAGGGTCTTGGATGTGAGCCGCAACTGCACCGTCTTCCGCAAGTTTCATCCCCGGTAATACTACTGATTTTAAACCGTTTGTTACACTTGCAACCTGAGTTGCTGTTACTTTGTAGCTATATCCCAAACTTGCCAAAATCTCATTTGTTTTATCTGCCAAATCTTTATCTTCAGCCGTAAATTTGCCCAGTTTAACACCAAGCATACCTTGAGTGTTGGCAGTTAACAATTCTGTTTCATCTTCCAAACCTTTGAATTTTTCATAATTCACGGTTTCTTTTACTTCTTCTGCTTCCCTTGCTTCCTTTGATTCTTTAGGAAGATTTTTACCGATAAACAAGTCATATCTGTTAAATTTATTAAACTCGATTGCCATTTCGGTTCTCCTTATCTTTTACTCACATGAGTGTTATCGGCATGTAGTTTAATAATCTTTAGAATTTTGTCATGATATGTTAAGAGTTTGTAACAAATGAAAAGCCGACTTATTAAGTCGGCTTATATGTATGTGAGTAAAATTTGATTTTATATTATTAGCCAAAGGCTACATCTAGTTGTTCTAAGAATTGAGCATAACCACCTTCTGAAAGATGTCTTTCTGCCATTGCTCTGTTTGTATGCTCTTCTACATACCTGTTTGCACCGGCATCAGTTCTTGTTTGTAATTTAAAATTCATATCAGCTAAATCATAATTAGCTTCTTGAGGATTTGATAGTGTATAGTACCCTGTAAAATTAGGGAACATCTCCTCTGCTTCTTTTTGTGTTATTGCAGAAATATCATTTGTTTTTACGGGTGTTAAATTTACTCCCATTGAAGCATAAGGACTTAAATTATCCAAATCTGCTCTGCCAATACTATTATTGTTCTGTAATGGTATAAAACCTGTTGATATTACCTCTCCGGTATTATTTGCATGAACCTGTTTACCGCCATTGTTACCCGGCCATATAGGACCTGCTCCTTGTGTTCCGTTTACGCTTACCATAGTCGAATCTCCTTTTTCTCACATACTCTCATGTGTATTTTTACTGTATCAATAAATCATCCTTTTAAGATTTTCCATCTGTATATATATAAAGTATTTCTTTCTTCAAGAATTGCGTTCATGTTTTAATTTGTTACAAACTCTTAACATTTGCAGAATTTCAAATATTACTTAGAGTTTCGGGCAAATTGACATTGGTTAAATCCAAAAAAATTTAAAACTTTCTAATTAAATATTTATAAATTAGCCATACGGCTAATAGTAAGTCAGGCTATTTGCAAATATATTAATAAGTATATAAAACAGAAGATTTGGATAAGAACAAAATGAACACTCAAGTTGAAATAAACACGCTGACTGAAAGAGAACTGGAAGTACTAAAATATATAGTACAAGGATACACCAATAAACAAATTGCAAAACTTCTAATAATTACACACTCAACAGTAAAAGCACATGTTTCATCCATACTGGAAAAAACAAAAGCCAAAAACCGACTTGAAGCAGCATTTATAGCAGAAGCACTTGGTTTATTTCCTAATCCTCATCAAGACTCAATACTGCCATAAATGCTTCTTGCGGAACTTCAACGCTTCCGACAGATTTCATACGTTTTTTACCTTTTTTCTGCTTTTCAAGAAGTTTTCGTTTACGTGAAATATCACCGCCATAACATTTTGCAAGCACGTTTTTGCGCATAGCTTTAATTGTTGTTCTTGCTATAATTCTGCCACCTACAGCTGCCTGTACGGGTACTTCAAACAACTGACGTGGTATTATTTCTTTTAATTTTACAGTTAATTTTTGACCTATATAAAAGGCGTTATCCTCATGACAAATTACAGACAAGGCATCAACAACCTCTCCTGCCAGCATAATATCCAGTTTTACAAGTTTTGAACGCTTATATTCACTAAACTCATAATCTAAACTTGCATACCCCTTTGTTCTTGATTTTAACTGGTCATAAAAGTCTGTGATTACCTCACTCAACGGAATTTCATAAGATAAATCTACACGAACCTTATCAAGATAAGTCATATTCAAGAATATTCCTCGTTTTGTTTGTGCCAAATCCATCAAAGTCCCGACATAATCATTTGGTGTAATTATTTGTACTTTTACATAAGGTTCTTCAATATAATCTCTGTATTGCGCCGGCGGAAGATTTGCAGGGTTATCAATTTCAACAACCTCTCCATTTGTCTTGTGAACTCTATACACAACAGAAGGTGCCGTTGTAACAAGGGAAAGGTCATATTCTCTTTCCAATCTTTCCTGAGCAATCTCCATGTGAAGCATTCCCAAAAATCCGCAACGAAAACCAAAACCCAAAGCTGATGATGTTTCCGGTTCAAAAGTTATACTGCTGTCATTTAATTTTAGTTTTTCCAAGGCTTCTTTTAAATCTTCATAATCCTCATTATCAACGGGATACATGCCTGAAAATACCATCGGTAATGCTTCTTTATACCCCGGTAAAGCTTCATTTGCCGGATTTTCAACATTAGTAATTGTATCTCCGACAAATCTTGTTAATTCTTTAATAGAACCGGCAAAATACCCTACATCACCACAGGTCAGTTTCTTTACCGGAACTCTGGCCGGTGTCTGATAGCCAAGCTCGACAACCTCATATTCTTTTTTTGATGCCATAAATCGGATTTTATCCCCGACGGAAATTGAACCGTCTACAACTTTAAAATAACAAACTGTTCCTAAATACTGATCATAAACGCTATCAAAAACGAGCGCCCTTAAAGGTTTATCCGAATTATCATCAGGTGCGGGGATATAATTTACAACCGCTTCCAAAACCTCATCAATGCCTTCTCCTGTTTTGGCACTGACAGGAATTGCCATAGAAGCATCAATACCTAAAATTTCTTCAATTTCTGCTCTGACTCTTTCTACATCGGCAGATGGCAGGTCAATTTTATTAATGACAGGAATAATTTCCAAATCCTGTTCTATTGCAAGATATACGTTCGCCAAAGTCTGAGCTTCGACTCCCTGTGTTGCATCGACAATAAGCAAAGCCCCTTCGCAAGCAGCCAAAGAACGGGAAACTTCATAAGAAAAATCCACGTGTCCGGGGGTATCAATCAAATTAAGTTCATAATCTTTGCCATCATGAGCTTTATAATTCATTCTCGCAGCATTTAATTTGATTGTAATACCACGTTCACGCTCTATATCCATAGAATCTAATAATTGCTCTTGCATATCACGTTGTGCAACAGTTCCTGTTTTTTCCAGCAATCTGTCGGCAAGAGTTGATTTTCCATGGTCTATATGGGCAATAATACAAAAATTTCTTACGTTATCTCTGGTACTCATAGTTGTCATTATATAATAAACATGCAAATTATAAAATTGAAATAAGAATAACAAACTTTCATGATAAAATATAAATATGAAAGAATATGATTTTTACATAGTTCCAACACCTATTGGAAACCTTGGAGATATTTCATTAAGAGCAATTGAAATATTAAAATCCGTTGATTTGATAGCCTGTGAGGACAGCCGAGTAACTCAAAAAATCCTTAACCATTATGATATAAGAACAAAATGCGTGTCTTATCATAAATACAATGAAAAAGAACGCATAAATGAAATTCTTGATTTTCTAAGAACAGGACAAAAAATGGCGCTTGTATCTGATGCAGGAACTCCATTAATCTGCGATCCTGGTTCTGTCATTGTTAAAGAGTTAAGAAACAACAGTTTTTCAATAACATCACTGCCAGGGGCAAATGCGGTTATAACATTCCTCTCGCAAATTTCAAGAGAAGATGAGGAGTTTTCATTTGTGGGATTTTTACCCAAAACACAGGCAAAAATTGAAGAAATTGCACAAGAGTATAAGTATAAAGATGTTGTTTTCTACGAATCTCCAAATAGAATTATTCAGACCTTAGAATATATTAAACATGTTCGCCCAAATTCAAAAGTTGCATTTGGAAGAGAACTGACAAAAATCTTTGAAGAAATAAAAATCGGAGAAATTTCTGAAATTATTGATTATTTAAAAACAAATGTTTCAAAAGGTGAATTTGTTTGTTTAATATTTCGGGATAAAAAAGATTCTGACTTTCAAGATATTAAAGACAAGATAAAAATATTACAAAATAAAGGTTTTAGCGCAAAAGATATTTCTGTAATCTTATCGGAATTATACGGAATTAATAAAAATTTGGTATATAAAATTTCAATTGGTAAATAGTTGTAAAGAATTTTTGCTTTTTAAATAGTTTATGCTAAAATTTTGATAGGAGAATAGTGAGAGAGTTTGTAAGGAAGATTATTCTTGAAATTTCATAAATTATTCAAACAATTAGGGATAGCGATAATCTTAGTCGCCTTAGCACAAACCGGAAGTTATGCTATTGATGATATTTGGGGCGGTTTGGGTATAGCTGAAGATGCAGCAAAACCGAAAAATAGTGATTCGGGAAATAAATATCCTGCAAATTTAACCCCATCCAGAATTAATCAAGACTTACAAGCCACAAATGATACAGATCACAGAACCATAAAAGGAATAGAATTTTATGGTCTTAATTCCGTTTCCCAAGAAGAACTCCTTGAAAAAATACAGATGAAGGAAGGCGGAACATACTCCAAAGAAATCTTACAAGCTGATTTGAGAACAATATATGAAACCGGTTATTTTACCGAAAAAATGAAAGCTATTCCATCCAGAAACGATGACGGCTCTGTTACAGTCAAAATTGTTGTTGAAGAAAATATCCCCGTAAAAGACTTTACTATTGAAGGAAATTCGGTAATCTCCGTCGAGGATATTCTTGCAACCTTAAACGATATGAAAGGTAAACCTCAAAATATCGCAAAATTAAATCAGGCTATTGCTCAAATTCAAGAATTATACAATTCTAAAGGCTATATTTTGGCAAGAATTGATTCTGTAACAGATGATCCTGACGGTACTATCAATATTAGTATTAAAGAAGGTATTATCGACAAGATTATGATTGAAGGTAACGAAAAAACCAAAGACTATATCGTTGCCCGTAATATCTTGACAGAACCGGGGATGATTTATAACGAAAATCTAGTAAAAGAAGATTTGGTAAGATTATACGCTACACAAGCATTTAAAGACGTAACAAGAGAAATTGAACCAAGTGAAGACATCCCTGATGCTTATGACATCACAATAAAAGTTAAAGAACAGAGAACAGCAAGCATATCAGTCGGTGGTGGTCTTGATACTGTTACCGGTTTGTTTGGTTCTATGGGTATTACCGAAAATAACTTTAGAGGTAGAGCTGAAAGAATTTCTTTAACAGGTTTGGTTGGTACCGGTGTTATCTTAAATGACTCATCTGTAAAAAATTACATGAATATGCAGGCAGAATTAAGTTATTTCAAACCTTATTTCTTTAACGCAGAAACCTCATTAAATACAAGACTATTCTTCAGAGATTTTGGTTCTTATCAAATACCTCTTGCGATTGAAAGAAGATTTGGCGGCGAAATGACCGTAGCGCACCGTATCAAATCAAACAAACACGCCACCGCATCCTTTAGCCTTGGTGTTGAAAATATTGATGTAAAAGAAGGAGATTTTAAAGGTATCTCCAATATGTACAGAAAATATAACGTTCCTATATCAGAACGTGCAAAACAATTGGAAGGCGGATTGTTCCTGTCTTTAAGCCCTGCATTGATGTATGATACAAGAGATTCTGCAACTGTTACCAGACACGGTACAATGGCAACTTTAAGATTTGATGAAAATATTGGTCTGAACGGGTTTAATAAAACAAACGGTAAGTTGACCGGTATGATTAAACAATACATTCCGATAGGTAAGAAATCATCATTATCATTTACTGCAAAAGCTGGTGGTGCAATCCATGGAGATATACCTGAGGTTATGGCATATCGTTTAGGTGGTCCGTATACCATCAGAGGTTATAAAATGAGCGGCGTTGGTACCGGTAAAGGTTTTGTGATGGGTTCTGCCGAGTTTGCAACCCCTATCCCATTTATGGATAGAACAAGAATTGCGTTCTTGAACAATATAAGATTCACCATTTGGGCTGATGCAGGTAAGGTATTTGGCGGAACAATATCAAATACATTGTATGACAGAAAAATGTATGGTGTAGCTGCCGGTGTCGGTTTGAAAGTATTTGTTCCGGGAATGGGACCATTATCAATTGATTATGGTATTCCGCTTACAAATCCGGGGTCTAACGGCTCAAGACACGGTTACTTTACATTCGGTGTCGGCGACTTGATGTACTAATTTGAACATACATAATACTTAATCGTTTATTAAAAGTTACCAAGTAAAATATATATAGGAGGTCTTATGAAAAACTTGAAAATGATAGCATTATTAATGGTTGCAGGCTTAACAATGACTGCAAATCAAGCTTTTGCCGAGATTGGTTATATAGATTATCAAAAAGTTTTGGATAATTATCCTGCGGCACAACAAGCTATTAAAGAAATTGATGCAAAAAATCTGGAATTACAACAATTTATGGTTGATAAAGAAAGACAATTTAAAAATTTAACAACACCTGTTCAAAAACAAAATTTTGAATCTCAGACAACTAACGAATTTAATACAAAAAGAGAAGCTTTGTATAAATTACAAACAAGTAAAGAAGAACAAATTATGAATCAGGTTCAGGCAGCAGCAAGAGCTATAATGGTTGCTCAAAAACTTGATGCTATTGTTTCCGATCAGGTTATTTTTGTCGGTGGTGTTGATATTACCGATTTGGTTATACAAAAATTAAAATAATTTTAATGTAGAATAAGTTGGATAAGTAGGATAAGTTCTTTACAATTTATTATCGTATATGGAATTTGAACTATTATAATAATAAAAAATAAACTTAAACGAACTTAACGCACTTATCAAACTTATCTAACTTAACCTATTCTTATATAGTGTGAGGCATCAATGAAATATACAGGCGACGGAAGGCAATATCACATAGGATTAAAAGAGGGGGATGTCGGTAAATATGTTATATTACCGGGAGATCCGAAGCGTTGTGTAAAAATTGCACAATATTTTGATGAACCTAAACTTATTGCAGACAACAGAGAATTCGTTACATATACAGGTTATCTTGACGGAGAAAAGGTTAGTGTAACCTCAACAGGAATAGGGGGAGCATCAGCCGCTATTGCGATGGAAGAATTGGTAAAAATCGGGGCAACTCATTTTATCAGAGTTGGCACTTGCGGGGGTATGCAAACTGATATTAAAGGCGGGGATTTAGTTATTGCAACAGGCGCAATCAGAGCAGAAGGTACAAGCAAGGAATATGCTCCTGTTGAATTTCCTGCTGTTGCCAATCTTGATATTACAAATGCTCTAATCAAGGCATCAAAAAATTTAGGTTATACAAGTCATACCGGTGTTGTACAATGTAAGGATTCTTTTTACGGTCAACACGAACCTGAAATAAAACCTGTAAGCTACGAATTATTAAATAAATGGGAGGCATGGAAACGTCTTGGCTGTTTGGCATCTGAAATGGAATCTGCCGCGTTGTTTGTTGTAGCAAGTTATTTAAAAGTCAAAGTCGGATCTGTATTTTTGACGGTTGCAAATCAGGAAAGAGAAAAACAGGGGTTGGAAAATCCCGTAGTTCATGATACTGATAGTGCAATAAAAACTGCAGTAGAAGCAATAAAAATATTGAAAAGTGAGGTAGAATGAGCAATTAAGAAGGATAAGTAGGATAGGTGAATAAGTAAGATAAGTACAAAACGATTATTATCTAAGCATATATTCCCGAAGGGTTTAATGAACTTATCGCACTTACCAAACTTAACACACTCAACGCACTTCAAAGGAGAAATTATGTTCAAAAAAAACAGAATGGAATATGTAATAAAAAGCTGTTCGGCAAACGAAGCTCAGGATTTACAAAATCTGTTAAATGAAATGTCAATGAACGGTTGGGAATTATACAGCATGCACGAAGTCGGCGATGAAGAAACCGGTATGGAATTAAACTGTATCTTTATGCGAGAAGCAAAATCCGATTTCAATTCTGAAAGCGACATAATTAATATCTCTGATTTTAAAAGTCAAATGGAAAAAATGCTTTCTCCTAAACTGACAGAATACGAACAATGCCTTGAAATTCAGCAAAAAATTCGCAGACAAAAAGAAAGAATAAATAAAATTAAAACCGAGATTGAAACAGAAGATCCTGCATCAGGCTCTCGTAAAAAATTGAATGATAAGATTTCTGCAGGTCTAAAAGAACTTGAGGATTTAAAAGCACAACTAAACAAAGCGACCTCACCTGATTTGATGTATTCAAAACTTCACGAGGAGAAACTTACAATTTATTTAAGTGAAGAGCTTTTAGGATTTATTGATTCAGATAGAGGAAAATCAGATGAAGAATTGATTGCTCAAACCGTTAAATCACGTTTAAAATTGACAGAAGAAAACGGTTATGTAATTCCAAAAGTTGTATTTAAAGATGATGAAAACCTTAACCCTTGCGAATTTAGCATTAGAATTAGAGGTGTTGAAGTATTCAGAGCAGGAGTTTGCCCTGATTGTTTGATGTTTTACGCTGATGAGTTGCATTTGGAAAAGAAAATTAAAAATTCAACCAATTCTGTTGATTTAATAAATGGCAGAAAAACTATTTGGATAGAAAAAGACAAAGCAAAAGATTTTTGGCAAAAAGGAATCACCTCATCTGAATATATTGCAAAAGCACTAGAATTTGTTGCAATCAAATATGTTGAAGATTTAATGGATTATGAAGATGTTGATAAGTATTTAGAAGTTGTTGAAAAAGAAAACGAATTTTTGATAGAAAATATTATTCCGGATTTGTTGACTTATGCCGATATTAAATATCTTTTGACAAGTTTAATAAAAGAAAAAGTTTCAATTAAAAACATTACATACATCTTTGAAAAAATTAACGATTACGCAGATGACAGCAGCAAAGCAGATATTTTAAATAAAATAAGATTGTCATTGTCAAGACAAATTTGTAAAAACTATGTCAACGAAGATGATGAAACTATTGCAGCTTTTGAACTGTCAGATAAAACATATTCCGAACTTGTATTAGGATGTGATGAAGGTGAGGACAGTATAATAACAATAGATGGTGAATTGGCAGAAAAAATTGCCAATAAAATTATAAAAAAATCAAAAAAATTGAATATTTATATGCCAATACTCATTGTTCCAATGGAATACCGTCAAATCTTTTTCACCCTATTGTCGCTTTATATTAATGACATAACAGTTTTGGCGCAGGAAGAAATTGGCTGTTTGTATAAAATTGAAAGTCTTGGCGAAATCTAATAATAGAGGTAATTATAAAAATTGTTATTTATTAATAATTCCCTGTAATTTTCAGAATATTTTGGAATTTAAGCCAACCGGTTGCAACATGTTGCACGTTATCTATTCTTATTATACTGGCATTTGGAGTAACGCCTTGTTTTACCCAGTTTGCGGAATTTGGCAGACCACCGGCCTGTTCGCCGGTTTTTACCTGAACTTTACTTAAAAACATATTTCCAATAGACAGGGATTTAAAGATAACTTTTTTCAGGTTTTTGTTATCTATACAGAAATAAATTGATGCCAAACCTTCCATAATAGCCCCTAAACTACACGGTCTTACATTATCTCTAAAAGCTCCGTAGTAACTGTTATTCCTATTTGTAATCTGATCGCTCAAGGTTGGGATTGCCATTTGTTCTGCATAGGCTTTCATTATACTTTTTTCTTCGTCTGATACCAAACTATTTTTGAACATTTTTTCTATAGCCAAAACAGACCAGTTATCAAACGGTATAGCAAATTCCATTTTTTTACCGATTTTTGCAAGGTATAAAATAATATTTTTTGCTGACACAAGCCATTTTTCTTGCGGATCAATTTCGTACAAATACATAAGACCAGCGGCGGCTTCTCCGGGGTAAAATACAGCTTCTGCTTCTTTGTTTATTCTCCTTTTTTCTATATCATAATATGCGTAAATATTACCATCTTCATTTTGCATATATAATATAAATTCTCCCAAACCCTGCAAAATTTTTAAATCAATTTCACCATCTTTATACAAATTTGATAAAGCACATAAGGCTATTCCTGTCGCACCGGATTTTGCTATCGGAAATCTAATTTGTTCTTCTTCCGGCATGGAAATTATCATATATTTGCCGTCTTTTCCCAGTTTTTTGATATATCGTTTTATAAAATATTTTGATGCTAAAATCCTTGAATCTTTGTATTTGTCTACAAGTCCGTATTTTTCGTACATATACATTGAATACAAAACTCCGGCATGACGCAAAGAATTATAGGTATTGTTTTCAATATTGATATCTGAATCTATATGTTTCCTGTATTGAAATCTGCCATCCGGCAAAATGTTTCTTTCTATATATCCCATAGACATTGATATTTCTGTATAATAGGGCAAATCTTTTGTATTATCATGGGTATGGCGTTTTGAATCTTTGTATAAAAAAGAAACATAAACCAAAACAATAGTCATAAACATGACCGGTATATATACTGATGGTGATGATATATCAAACATAAGACAATTATATCAAACTAATTAAAAATAATAATAAAGCGTTTGTATGATTTTTTATTCTTTATAAAAAATTGTTTTGTTTCTGCCGGAGTTTTTTGCTTCATATAATGCTTCATCCGCTTTTCTCAAAAGCTCATCTTTATTCTTGATACTGTCGACATATTCACATGCACCTATGCTTACGGTAATATCAATAATATTATTTTGATATTCTGTTGCAAGGGTTTCTATGGTTTTTCGGAAACGTTCCAATGGGATAATTGCTTGATTTATATTGGTTTCAGTCAGAATTACGGCAAATTCTTCTCCCCCGAAACGAAAAACCGTATCTGTTTTTCTAAAGGTTTGCAGTGCTGCTTTGGCAACCTGTTTTAAAATGTAATCTCCGCATTGATGACCGTGGGTATCATTCACATCTTTAAAATGGTCAATATCAAAAATTACAAGAGTTAACTTATTTTTGTATCTTTGGGCTCTTAAAAATTCTTTTTCAAAACAATTATCAAAATATCGTCTGTTTGACAAGCCGGTTAAATCATCAGTTATAGACAGGTACTTTGTTCTTGTATATATATAATTTATTTGTTTTATAACCTCTTTTTTATTTTCTTCCGGAACATTAAAATCACGAATTAAGTTTTCAATATTCTGTTGAATTTCATCCAACAAATTATCCGGAATATTAAAAGACATATCTGTATTTTCGCCCATAAGACTCCTTTAAAAGCATTTTGTTATTTCCCCTTAAAACAAATCTTAGGAAATTTTTATGGTTGGTAATGTATATTTACCCCCCTTGAACGTTAGGACTTTCATATTCAATGCCCATTTCTTTAAGTGTTTTTATAAAATTTTGGGCACAAATTCTTTGAGCTTCAGGTGGTACAATACGTAAAATTTCTACAGTTCTGGATATTACAGGATCTTTGTCATACCAGCGATTGTTTGCATTAACGGGTTTTACCATTGCATAAAACTTATCAATTGTTTCTTTGGAAACTTTTTCTTCTATTTTTTGCAAAAAAATCTCAGCTTGAGCTCTAAGTTCAGTTTGGTAATTTCTTAAAAGCTCAATTACTTCCAATAATAACGGGTCATGATCATACCAACGTTTATAAGTAGGACTCATTATGTATACCCTCCGTTAGGTTTGTTTGGGAATCTTCGTCTTTACGTTCTATTTTCCCTCCTAACAATCTTATCTTATTTTCGAAATTTTCGTATCCTCTATCTATATGATGTAGCTTTTCTACAACGGAATTCCCTTCAGCCATCAAAGCTGCAACAACTAATGATGCTCCCGCTCTCAGATCACTTGCTGTTAAAGTTGCACCTGATAGTTTTTTAACACCTTTTATGATAGCGTGGTTTCTGTCTTGGTGAATATCAGCTCCCATCCTGTTAAGGTCGGGAACTTGCATAAATCTGTTTTCATACAAGCTTTCTGTAATAATACCAACACCGTTAGCCGTTGTTAAAAGTGTCATTGCCATTGATTGCAGGTCGGTTGGAAATCCCGGATATGGCTGGGTTACAAAATTTATTGAGTTCAAACGATTTTTACATGAAACTTCCATTGAGGTTGGATCTAAAAGTTTTATATTTGCGCCCATTTTCAACAATTTGTCAGTAAAGAATGTCAAATGTGCCGGATAAATATTTTTTATAATACCTTTACCTTTTGTTGCAATAATTGCCGTCATAAATGTGCCTGCTTCAATTCTGTCAGGAATTGTTGTATATTCAATCGGGTGAAGATCGGTTTGTTTAACACCGTTTATAATAATTTCTGATGTTCCTGCACCTGAAATATCGGCACCCATAGTGTTCAAAAAGTTTGCTAAATCAACAATTTCAGGTTCTTGAGCTGCGTTTTGAATATGAGTTGAACCTTCAGCCAATACTGATGCAAGCATGATATTTTCAGTTGCACCAACGGATGGAATATCTAAATAAATATCAGAACCGACAAGTTTACTAGCTTTGGCATGAACGTAGCCATTTTCAATCTTAATTTTTGCGCCTAAAGATTCTAAACCTCTTATATGAAAATCTACTCGGCGTTCACCAATAGCACATCCGCCGGGGAGTGCAACTTTTGCTTCATGGCAACGAGAAACCAATGCGCCTAATACAATAAATGATGCTCTCATTTTACTTACAAGTTCATAACTTGCAGTAATATTTGTGATATCAGTTGCATCAATGGTTAAGGATTTTTCTTCCTTATTATAACTTGTTTTTGCGCCTAATTGAGCAATAACGTTAAGCATAATTTCAACATCAGTTAAATCAGGTACGTTGTAAATTTTTGATTCACCTTTGGCAAGGATGGCTGCTGCCATAAGTTTTAGTACTGAATTTTTCGCTCCACCTATGGAAACTTCACCTTTTAATGGGGTTCCGCCCTTTATATAAAATTTTTCTGACAATTTTGCCTCCGAAAAAGTCTGGGATTGTAGTATCTTCTCTATATATAATAATACAATCCATGCGCTATGATGTAAATAAATTACAATATGTAAAGATAGTATATACTTTTTTATGGTAAAATTCATCTATGAATATCACGGCAGGTAAGTACAAAGGTCAAAAAATTACGGCTCCTGATGAAAATATTACTCGTCCGACTTTATCAAAAGTCAGGATGAGTGTGTTTAATACTTTGCAGGCTATGATTGATTTTGAGGGTGCAAGTTTTTTAGATATGTTTTCAGGCTCAGGTATTATGGGGTTAGAAGCCTTATCAAGAGGGTTTTCTAAAGTTGTTATGATTGAAAAAAACCGTAAGGTTTATAATATTATTAAATCTAATATTAAAAAATATGAAAAAGATAATGATATAAGGCTTATTTTTGGTGATAGTTTGAAAAGCAATGAGTTTCTTTTGTCTTTTCGTCATTCTGAGCGGAGCGAAGAATCTCAATATTTAACATCTCAGAATGACAGAAGGTTTAACATTGTGTATATTGACCCGCCGTATTTTTCAGGTATTTATGAGCAGAGTTTAGATGTTGCTTCAAAAGTGTGTAAAGGGATTATTATTCTGGAGCACGTGGTAGAATTAGATTTAACAGAGTATGATGTTTTAAAACAAAAAAAATACGGGGATAAATACATAACATTTATTAAAGTATAGACGAAATTTGAATTTTAATTTATAATGATTTATGTCGTAGTGGATTCTTCGGCTTTATAGTCATTCTGAGCATAGCGAAGAATCTAGGTATTTTCGCCTCAGAATGACAGAATTTAGGAAATTTGATGGAAGAAAAAAAGAAAAAAGTTTTATTGATAAAATTATCATCTTTAGGAGATGTAATCTTTAACATCCCTCTTGCAAATGCTCTAAAAGATGCAGGATATGAGGTTACTTGGTTGGTTTCCGAAAAAGGGATTCAGGTTGTTGAAAACAATCCTTGTGTTGATAAAGCTATATTAGCACCTGTTGTAAAATGGAAAAAACGTGGGCCATCTTTAGAAAGTTTTAGAGAATATTTAGAAATTTTAAAGCAAATTAGAGCAGAAAAATTTGATATAGCAATTGATTCTCAAATGATGCTTAAAAGTTTATACTGGATGTTATTTTGTGGTGCAAAACGCAGAATTATTTCAAAAGAAGCAAGAGAATTTGCAATATTAGGCGGAAATGAATGGATTGATGATATATCTTATGCACCGAATTCTCCAATTGTTTTAAATTATTTAAGATATGCAAATCATCTTGGCATAAACCCTGAGCAAATAAGAGTAACCCTTCCAAAACGCAGCGAAGAACAAATTAAGCATGTTGATGAATTATTGGCAGATATAGATAATAAAAAACCTCTTGTGGTAATTGCTCCTGCAACTACGTGGAAAAACAAGCACTGGGATAAGGATAATTGGAAAATAGTTGTTGATAATATTAGTGCAAACTGTAATATAGTTTTCACCGGCGGTCCGAATGATTCTGAATTGATTGATTATATAAGTGGCGGGAAACACATTAGCCTTGCCGGAAAAACCGATATAATGGAGCTTATGGAAGTTTTTTCCCGTGCAAATGTCGTTTTAGCACCTGATAGCGGAAGCGCACATCTTGCTTGGGCAACAGGAAACCCTGCTGTTATTGCTATTTTTACCTGTACCCCAAAAGAGGTTTTAGGACCTTATGGCGATAAATCAAAGTATATATCAATTGGTGGCGAAGGTTTACCTTGTCAGCCTTGTTTCAAAAGGAAATGCAGGCTTCATAAAAATATAAATGCCTGTACAAAATTTCCTAATCCAAAGGATGTTGTTGATGTGGTAAACGGCTTGATATTTAGCTAAATTAGTGATATAATAGGTTGTTACGTTGTTTATTATAAAGGAAATCAATGGGTTTATTTGATAAATTTAAAGAATTAAGGAAAAAAGTTTCAGAGGTTGAAAATAATATATATCATGAAAAGCGTGATTACCTTGAAATTTATGAAAGAAATCTTGAATTAGAGCGAGAAATTGCAGAACGTACGGAAGAGTTAAATGATGCAAACAAACGAATGTTTACTCTTCAGCACATCTGGGATATGATGAATTCTTCTACTCCTTTGGAAAATGTCTTGGAGGCTATTGTAAACAGTACCCAAGGTGAATTAGGGTATATGCACTGTGCGATTATTAGAAAGTGTAAGGATGTAGATGGTGATTTTTTGCATATTGTTGCACAATCAAATGATATTTTAATTGAAAGATTAAATAATATAATAGGCGCTCCGGGAATTCAAACAAGACGTTTAAATTATGATTTGGAAAGTATATATGCTGATACCCTCAGACAAAGAACAATTCTGCAATCGAGGGCTTTGCACCTGTCTTTAAAGGCTATATTACCGGAATTACCAAACGAAAAAATTGATGAAATTTTAACTAATCAACCTGTTAAATCTATAATTGTGGTACCGTTAATTGCGCATAATAAAGAATTTGGTTGGTTTTGCGTGTTTTCTTCAAGAGAAGAACTGGCAAGTGCTGAGATGGATTTTCTGGCACTTTTTGCAAAACAAATTGAAATGGCAATAACTATTGCAGATTTGTTCCAGGCAGTAAAAGAGCAGGCCGTTACTGATGCTTTGACCGGTTTATATAACAGAAGGTATTTTGAAGAAGCTCTGGAAAAAGAAGTTCAGCGTGCAAAACGTCAAAAACAGCCGTTTTCTGTTATTGGAATAGATTTGGACTTTTTGAAAAAAATTAACGATTCTTATGGTCATGCTTATGGTGATATCGCAATTAAGACGGTGGCAGATATATTAAAAACTAATGCCCGTTCTGTTGATGTTCCGGCACGTATTGGCGGAGAAGAATTTAATGTATTATTGCCGGGTATTAATTCTGAAGGTGCAATGATTGCAGCCGAAAGAATAAGAAAAACAATTGAAAAGGCTGAGATTGATACAGTAGGTCATATAACCGGCAGTTTAGGTGTTGCAACATATTTTGAACATACTGATAATGTCGAAGAGCTGCTTGAACTTACAGATCAGGCTATGTACACATCAAAGCGTAACGGAAGAAATAAGGTTACTCTTGCTCAACCTATTTCTGAAACCTCTTGGCAGGAAATTGCCGTTAATACTTTCCTTGATATTTTATCAAAAAATCGTATTCCAAAAGCAAAACATCTTTCAAAAGAGCTTTGTACGAAATTGAATGCTCCTGCAAATAAAGATGAGGTTACAAAAGAATCTTTATATGCGGTTGCGGATATGTTGACAAAACTGTATAATCCTATGCATACTGCGGGTTCTATTAAAAATAAAGTACTTATGGCAATCAGTCTTGCTAAAAGATTTGATATCCCAAAAAATGAGGTTGATAATTTGAAAATAGCTATCTTGCTTTATGATATCGGTAATTTGATGCTGCCTGATGATTTGCTGCAAAAGGCGACTCCTTTGACGGATGAAGAAAGAGCTCAAATTAAAAATCATCCGCTTATTGCTGCTCAGGATATATTAAAACCGATTTCATATATACAAGATGTTTTACCAATAATAGAAAAGCACCACGAAAATTGGGATGGTTCAGGTTATCCGCATAATTTGCAAAAAGATGATATTCCTCTGACCTCTCAGATAATTCTGATTTTAGATGAATATTTTGCTTTAATTGAGCCAAGGCCTTATCGTTCAAAACTTTCTTCACAGGATGCCTTAGAAATAATCAAGGCTGATGCCGGTAAAAAATGGAATGAAACTTTGGTCAAAGAATTTATTTCCCTTATTGAGCATGATATAGTTTAGCTATGAAGGAAAAAGACCTTATATCATCAATAAAAAATATCCTTAATTCATCATATATCGGAGATGATTGTGCGTATCTAAAAGATTTGGGAATTGTTGTAACTCAAGACAGTTTAGTTGAGGATATTCATTTTTCTCTTGAAACTATTACTCCACGTCAACTTGGTTACAAGTCAGTTATGGTAAATGTTTCTGATATTGCGGCAAGCGGAGGTGAATGTAAATATCTTACCGTATCACTCTCTTTGCCTAAGAATGTTGACGATAATTTTGTCAGCGAGTTTTATAATGGTGCAAAAGAAGCTTGTGGTGATGGTATTCAGATTGTTGGCGGAGATATTACTGGTTCTGATAAAGTTTATATTTCGGTTTGTGCAATAGGTAAAACTGAAGGGAGAAACATCTCATCTCGGTCAAATGCTAAAGAGGGTTACAAGGTAGTTGTGGCAGGGATACACGGATCGTCTGCTGCGGGATTGAAATTATTGTTACCCTCACCCGAATTTTTAAATTCGCAAAGCTCATTAACAAATTCTACCCTCTCCCACCGAATAGATGCTGTGGGCGAGGGAAAAGAGAAACTTTTTAATATGAACGCCTCACCCGAATTTGTAAATTCGCAAAGCTCATTAACAAATTCTACCCTCTCCCACCAAATGGATGTTGTGGGCGAGGGAAAAGAGGTTTTTATAAAAGCACATCTTGAGCCAAAAGCTCAGGTTGAATTTGGGGCAAGTGTCGGAAAAATTGTGAAAGAAGATTATGCAATGATGGATACCTCAGATGGTTTGATGGATGCCCTATCAACTATTGCAAATCAAAGCGGAGTGCTGTTGGAAATTGATTTTGATAAGATTCCTTATGACAAAGAAATTGAAAAGTTTGAAAACTGGCAAAATTTGATACTTTTCGGGGGCGAAGATTACGGAATTGTTGCTGTTGTACCCCAAAAATACGATATCGGTGGGGTAGAAATCGGACATGTAAAATCAGGATTAGGGGTTGATTTGGTATTTAAAAATTTTACAAAACATTATTCAAAATTAGATGTTGAAGCAAAATTATTTAATCACTTTAATTCTAATTATTAATATTTGTTACAAAAACATTTCATGTTGAAAATACAATAATTTTCAAAACTTTATAAATTTAAGAGAGATATAATAAGGAGATTTGCTATGGCTATGGATAATGTCGAAGATATCAAATCCGTTGATGAGTTAAGACGTGCGCAGGCAGCAGCTCAGGCTCAGGGTACATCAATAACAAATTACAGCCAATGGGAACAGATTTTAGAGGATTTTGATACTGCCGGAATACAATCGACAGGTTCATTTGACGGTGATGTAAAGCTGCACTCCGAGGTCATGAAGCAAATAGAACAATTTATAGAGGCAGCTCAAGAGGTTCAAAAACAACAAGAAATGAGTCCGAAATTTGATGAAACCTCTAAAGTCGATAATCAAACATCAAGTGATAAAGATCAAATTATAAAAGCCAACGTTGTTAATGGTACAAGTTCTGCCATAATGGCTGATTATATGAAATATTATCACATGCTGGGGTAAATCCTAAATGAACAGATATATTCCGAAACAGTATGGTACTTGAGTAGTAGGATACTTTAGCAGTAGGGTAGACCTCAGTCTACCATCTGTTATCAATGATATCAAAATCAAAAAGTAGTAGGGTAGACCTCAGTCTACCATCTGTTATCAATGGCATCAAAATCAAAAAGCAGTAGGGTAGACTTCAGTCTACCACAACAATAATACTTATTCCAAATCCATATTTAAAATATTGTTTTTGTCATCAAAATTGCACCAGTTTTCCTGATAAAATCCTTGTTTTACAAATTTAATGAAAGAAGAAAATTCCCAATCTTTTGGGTATATATTCAAATGCTTCATTGGGTTATAATGTATATAATCAAGATGTTTATTAAAATCATTTTCATCTCTTATAATATGGTCATAGTATTTTCTTTGCCAAATACCTTTTTCACGTCTTACAAGTTGAGAGTTTGTTTGGTTTTTATTTAGTGGCAGGTGTTTAGAAAAATTCGCTTTAAATGATGCAATTATTTTTGAATAATTATTAGTTTTGTCAGTTTGTATCAAAATGTGTATATGATCAGGCATGACAATTCCTGCAATAATTTTATAATTATATTTAACTGATTTCAATGAATTACGCAATAAATCAATATTATCAACTAATATTGGTTGTCGATTGTACGTGACAATAGTAATAAAAACAATATTGTTGTCTTGATAATATCTCTTAAAATTTGACATATACTAATTATATTGTTTTGGTAGACTAAAGTCTACCCTACTATTGGCTGAGCAACAATAATTTTTTTCATAAATATACTTAACCCTTTATTTCTTTAATTTGTGCAGAATTTTTGCTCTTTTAACAGGCCACCAAACGGCAACTGCTCGACCGACAAATCTGTCTTTATTGAGTTCTCCCCAATAACGACTGTCAAATGAGCTGCCACGATTGTCGCCCATCATAAAATATTTATCTTTACCAAGTTTAAACGGCCCGCATTTCATCAATTGTTCATTTGCCAAAACTGTCGGATTAGCACCTTTATCAGGGCAAGCAGGGTATTCATAAATGCTTTTTATATAATCTTCTTGGTATTTTTCTCCGTTTATATAAACAAATGCAGAACCGTCATTTTGCGGTTTGATTTCAATTGTATCTCCGGGGAGTCCTACTACTCTTTTTATATAGGCAACATCTTTACATAAAATCCCTGTCAGACGTGAAAACAAAGGAATAGGACTTTTTGATAACCGAGTTGATGGCGGGTAAAATACCATAATGTCCCCTCTGTCCGGTCCTGTGAAAAATCTTGAATATCTTTCAACGATAATTCTGTCGCCTTCAATAAGAGTTGGTTTCATTGAACCTGACGGTATCCAACGAATTTCCCCGATAAAAAATCTTATTATAATTACCATAACTAGTACAAAAACAATAGTTTCAATAATTTCGCATAAAGCTGTTTCTTTGTATGCTCTGTATTTATCAGCATATTTATCTATTTGATTTTGTATATTTTCCGGTAATCTGGATTTGAAATTTAACCAAATCGCATCACGTTTCTCTCTTATATTTGATTTTATGTTTTCAAACATTTTTTAAAAGCTCCAAAAAATTCTCTAATGCTTTTTTATATTCATTTTCAGGTAGATCTTTAATATCAGATTTAGCATTTTTTATATAATTATTTAACAAAATCTTTGTTTTTTCAATACCTGAGGTATAATTGTCTTCTTTGTTTCCTAATATGACAGGAGCATTGTAGATACCATCTTTTATATCATTTTTAGACGGCTTTTTTTCTGAACTGTTTTGAGTGAAATTAAGAATATCATCCCTTATCTGAAAAGCTATTCCGGTATTTATCCCAAAATTGCTTATTTTATTGATATCGTGTTGATTTTGACTAAGTGATAGACAGCATATTAACGCTGTTTCAAACAAATAAGCAGTTTTATTTTTTGTTTTTTCAATGTACTCGTCAATTGTCCCGATTTTAAATCTGTCAAAATTTTGGTTGATTTCTCCGATGCACATTTTCTTTATTGTTTTTGAGATTTTATTTATAATTTCAAGGTTACCAAATCGGGTTAATTTTTCCATTGATAAAGCCAGCAGGTAATCTCCGGAAATCACTCCGATTTTATTATCAAATTGAGCAGAAAGATTTTTTTGTCCTCTTCTTATTTTACATTCATCAATAATATCGTCATGAATTAAGGAAGCATTATGGATAAGTTCAATTACTGACAATATTTCCAGCTGTTCGTTTGATAAATCTTCTTTGTTTGCCTTTGTATATAAAATTGCAATAAGTGGTCTGACACGTTTTGAAGGTGCTGTTAAAAGTTGTTTTAACGGCAGCATTAACTCTTTTCTGATATCAATATTTTCGACCAATTTATCTTCAATAATTGAAAGTTCTTGTTGGGCTATTTGTTTTATTTTGTTATATTCTTCTGAAAATGTCATAATTTTATTGTTATATGAATAGTTAAAAATTTCTATTGTACTACTTTTTATTCTTATCAAGTTTTAAATAGTTTACTTTATCCCAGCTTAAATCAATATATTTAACTCTGGAATTAACTTCTGAAACTTGCGGCAGTATTGTATAAATTCTTTTGATTCTTTCAAATACTGTGCTGTCTAATGTTCCCAGACGAATGCTTGTTGTTTTGATTTTTACATAAACATCATTTGGGTTACGCATATCAATATATTCAACTTTTTCATCAGAATAAGTTTCAACAGCTTTTACAATTTTTTCAATTTCACGAATTTTTTTAACATTAAATTCTTTTTTTAGACTGTTTTGATTAGTTATGATTTTAAGGATTGAAATATCATCTTCTAAAATCATATAAGGTTTATAATTTATCAAAATTCCGTCAGTGGTAAAAAAAGCTGATGGTTTACTGTTTAAATTTGTTTTGATTATTGCAATTGGGGTTCTTTCTTTTACAATAATTTGAATTCTGGCAGGAAATCCGTATCGCCTTACAAAAATATTTTTCATAACAGGATTTTTAAAGAGAGCTTTTTTAACGGGTTTTACACTCATTAAAAATATTGGAATATGATTTATTTTAATATCTTTTAATTCCTGATTAATAATATGTGTTGGAATAATTTTATTATTCACTATTTCAACTTTGTTAATTGTAGGGTTTTTAAATGCTTCTTTTGGCAAATACCATCCTGGAAGTCTGAAAAATTCATAAATAAGAAATAGCAGCAAGCCTAATAATAAAAATCTAAGAAAAGATTTTAAACGATTAGCTTTTTTTCGTTTTTTTCTCAGTTTTCTTTCTTTTTGTTTTCTGTGAACGGAATTTTTTATATGACCGAAATCTTCACGCCCATATTCTTGATTATTATTATACAAATTATGAAAATCAGCTTCTTGCATTATTTATTCAAACCTGCTCCGTTTAATATAATTTGTACCAAATCATCATAACTGATTCCCATGACTTTTGATTGTGCCGGTAAATCACTTGTGTCTGTCATCCCCGGGGATGTGTTAATTTCAATAACATAAGGAATACCGTCATCAGATATCATAAAATCTACTCTTGAAACTCCTCTGCAGCCTGTAATTTCGTGAGATTTTACGGCAATTTCTTTTGTTTTTTCGGTTAATTCTTTGCTAAGATTTGCCGGAAGAATGAAATCTGACATTCCGGGGGTATATTTTGCTTCAAAATCGTACCACTCATTTTTAGGTCTGATTTCAAGAATTTCTGTTGCGAAATTTTCACCGTCACGTTCTAATACACCGACTGTTACAAATACACCGTTAATAAATTCTTCAATTAAAACATCGTCGTTGTATTTTATGGCTTCTTCATAAGCTTTTTTCAGCTCTTCTCTTGAATTAACCTTTGTCATTCCAAAGCTTGAACCTTCTGAAACGGGTTTTGTGATAACGGGAAATTTTAACTCTTTTGTCATTTCCATCACATCATCACCTTTTTGTACAAATACTGATTTTGCAAGCGGTATATCTTTGCATGTTGACAAAACTTTTTTGGTGTATTCCTTGTTCATACAAATAGCAGATGCCATAACTCCGCATCCTGTGTATGGAATTTTAAGAATTTCCAATAAGCCTTGAATACAGCCATCTTCTCCGTATTTGCCGTGTAGAGCGTTGTATGCGTAATCAAAATTGCCTTCTTTTAATTTGCTTCCAATATTTTGATCAACCTCAACAAGCTCTGAATTTTTGTAGCCCAAACGTTGCAAAGCGTTGAAACAACCTTTACCTGAACGTCTTGACACTTCTGCTTCTGATGACATCCCACCGCATAATACTGCTATTTTTGCGTCTTTTGATATAATATTTGACATATTTCGTTTTCCTTTTCGTTATTTCCGCCCAAAAATCTTATCTCGGGTTCTAATTCTATATTATACTCTTTTTTTACCGCTGTGTACATTTTGTACATCAAACTTAAAACATCAAAAGATGTTCCGTTATTATTATTGACAATAAAGTTTGCGTGATTTTCCCATACTTTAACCCCGCCAAAGCTCATTTGTTTTGCACCGATACTGTCTAAAAGTCTGCCTGCGCTGTCGCCTTGTGGGTTTTTAAATATACTTCCGCAATTTGGGAGAGTTAGATTTGGCTGGTGAGCTTTTCTAAAAGCCAGATTATCTTCCATCTGAGATTTTATTTTGTCAATTGGTTTTGGAGATAATTCAAATTCAGCCTGCAAAACAATTAAATCTTCTTTTTGGCAGCGAGAGGTTCTGTAGTCAAATTCAAGTTCATCTTTTGTCAGTTTTATAATACCTTTTTGGGGGGAATAGCAGGTTGCACAAACCAAAGTGTCGCTTATGGCTTGCCCGTTTGCTGAGGCGTTCATACAAACCTCGCCGCCAACACTTCCGGGAAAACCTATCATAAACTCTAAACCCGACAATCCTTTTCCTGCAACAAATTGTGATAATTTTGGACCTTTCACACCGGCATCAGCAACAACTCTTGTTCCGGAAAGTTCGATATTATCCATTTTTGTTGTCAGAATAATTGATCCGTTATAACCGTCAGATGATACGAGAGTATTGGAAAGATTGCCAAAAACCTTCAATTCATTTTGAGCTTTTAGGTGAAGAACCTCATAAAGTTCATCAATATTTTGAGGAAAATAAACTTCTTTTATTTTCCCCCCGATTTTAAAAGTTGTAAGTTTTTTTATTTCAAAATCTTTTTCCAAATGCTCGCTCATCGTATGAATATTATATTACACTAAAATGTAGGGTGCAATTTATTGCACCGTAATTATACATTTATTTCATTGTATAGATTTAGCAACTCAGAGCCCAGTTTTGTAATTGTACCTGCACCTAAACCAATTACAATATCGTTTGGTTTCAATTCTTTGTATAATTCTTTTGCAACATCTGTCATACTGCCTGAAATATGACGGCAAGGTATATCTGATTTTTCCCTAAATTCATCAGTGAATGCTTTTGAATTTACTCCGACAATTTCATCTTCTGATGCTGCATATACATCTGTTACAATGAGTTCATCAACACCGTCAAATGCTTCCATAAATTCATTCCAAAGATTTTGCAATCTTGAATATCTGTGAGGTTGAAATACTGCAATTATACGTTTACCTTTAAATGATTTAGAGCAAGATAGGGTTGCTTTGATTTCTGTCGGGTGGTGAGCGTAATCGTCATAGATTTCTATTTTGTTATATTCTCCGACTTTTTCAAATCTTCTGCCCATACCGGTAAAAGTTGCAAAGTGAGGATTTACAAGACTCATGTCAACTCCGGCTATATGTAAACTTGCCCAGACGGCAAGTGAATTATATACATTATGTACCCCTTTAAGCCAGATTTTAAGATTTGTTTGCAATTCTCCGTTATAGAATATATCAAATGTTGTATAATCTTTGTCGTAAATAATGTTTTTTGCGCAATAATTAGTGCTTCCGCCGATAGAATATGTCATAAATTTCGCATTATGAGCCAATTCATGAACCGAGAAATATTTAACAAGTCTTTTAACCCCTTCGTTATCTGTATTAGCTAAGATTATGCCGTTTTCTCTCATATTTGAAATAAATGTTTCAAAAGTTTCCAAAATGGACTCTAAGCCGTTTTTGTAAAAATCCAGATGGTCAGGCTCTAAATTATTTACAACAACTAAATTTGGTGAATATTTAACAATTGTTCCGTCACTTTCATCAAGTTCGGCTATAAAATATTTTGCGTGAGCGCAATTAGCATTGGTGTGAATATCAGGAATAATTCCACCAACAACATAAGACGGTTTTAGTCCTGCTTTTTCCAAAACATAGGAACATAACCCTGAGGTGGTCGTTTTTCCGTGAGTTCCGGAAAATCCCATAAAGTATTCTTCCCCTCTTGAAATTTCGGCTAACAAATCGGAACGGTGCCATATTGGCAGACCTAACCTTTTTGCTTTTTGAATTTCAGGGTTAAATTCCCTGATTGCGGTGCTTGCGACAACTACGCAATCATCAGGCAGATTATCTTCATTGTGTCCTATATAAACTTTTGCGCCCAAATCACGAACACTTTTTACATATTTGCTGTCATTAATATCGGAGCCTGAAACTTCATAATTGTTTTGCAATAAATATTTTGCCAAACCGCTCATTCCAACTCCGCCAATTGCTATAAAATGATATTTCTTTTTCAATTTCTTATCCCTAACTGTTTTTATTTTAACTCTTTTATAATTATATTACTAAAATAATTATATTGATTGATTATTATTTTTTTTTAACAATAGCAAAAAATTTTTATCAGTGGTGTTATAATCAGTGGAAATTTAAGCATGTTTAATTACTCACATTTAAAATATCCTCCAATAAAACAAAGAAAATTACCCAAATACTTGATAATACGTAATCATGGCAAAGAAGAGCCAGGTATGCGTATTTATAGCGCATTATCAACCAAGACAGGGAAGCTCTGCGCTGATGTATCAGTATTTCCTGAGGATATTTTGCATAATAATCGCTATATTCGTTCGATGTATATTGCAGAATTATTATCATATAATCAAAATCATGGTGCAGGCACGGCTTTAATAAATTTTGTAAAAAATTTGAGTAAGAAATGTTCTTGTGAGGGAAGGATACATTTGAGCGCTTCACCTTCTTATAATCCGAATAGGGTTCCGCATATTTTCTATAGAAAATGTGGAATGACAACGAATAATGATTATTACGATCATAAATTAGACAAATTTATAAAAAAAGGTAAAAATGCCACATATAAAGATTTTGGTGCAATGATGATGTATTATCCGCCGGAAGGTGAGAAGAATATTTCTAAAAAATTTTCTCAAAACGTATTAGGCAGAATTTCGGATTGGTTTGTAAAGTTACTGTTCAAAATTTCAGAATATGATACACAAAGAGCTATGGATAAAATTATATTCGTTGAATAATATTTACTTTGCACATATTTTTAGCTAAAATATCAATATGATTTACTTTTTTTATGGGGATGAAGAATTTAATATTTCTAATGAAATAAAAAAATTCAAAGAGAAGCTTGATACAAATTTCCTTGAAATGAGTTGTAAGACTTTTGACAACCCAAAGTTTCCCGATTTGATGGTTGCGATAAAATCCCAGCCTATGATGTTTGGGAATATGCTTGTTATAATTAATTGTTTGAATTATTTAACAAGTAAAAAAGCCGAAGATAAATCATTTGATGACAAACAATTAGAGCAAATTGCAGAAGCTTTAGACAGTTGTGGAGAAAATACGGATATAATTTTTGTTGCTCAAATTCCGCAAGACACTCAAAAAAAGATTGATAAACGTAAAAAGTTATTTAAACTTTTATCAAAATACAACACAAAAGAGTTTCCTCAAATCCCTTCGTATAAAACTGCGGAATTGGAAAGCTGGATAAAAACTCAGGCAAAAACAAAAGAGTTAAAAATATCTGACGAGGTAGCTTCAACTATTTTAATTCAAGTAGGTCCAAATTTGAGATTGTTAGATTCCGAATTAGAAAAGTTAAAGATTTATGCCGGAAAAAATCCTGTTACTAAAGATATGGTAGCCGAAATATGTGTTACCAATGAGGATTTGTTTATTTTTGCAGATTATCTGATAAAAGGTAATCAGCAGAAGGCACTTGAGGAATATCAGAAGCTTTTGGTTAAAAAACATCCGTTAGAAATTCTGTCTGTTTTACATACTTTAATTCATAACAGTATAAGAATTAAGGCATACAGTTCAAAATATTCACAAGATGAAATTGCAAAAATGATAAATATGCATCCTTATCGTGTAAAATTAGAAATTCAAAAATTAAAAAATGTTCCTTTAAAATATCTTGTCAAATTAAAGAAAAATCTGACTGATTCAGAGTATAAATTCAAGACAGGGCAATCTGCTATGGGAATTGAAAGAGAGGTTGAATATGCAATATTACAATAGTGAACTTCTCAAAACAAATTCTAACTTGTTGGAATATTTCAAAAACGGAGTAGAGGATGAAAATAAAAATATCAGTCATTGTTTGTTATTTTGGGGATCTGATATTTCATCTCAATGTGCGTTAGCTCTTGAGGTTGCCAGGCTGTTGAATTGTACGAAAGACAAAGCTTTAGATTGTGATTGTCTGAATTGCAAATGGATAAAAGAACAAACGCATCCTGCCGTTAAAATTTATACAAGATTAGATTTTAAGGAAAGTTCTTCAAACTCTTCAGATGACGATGAATTTGCGACAAAGGGTAAGAAAAATATATCTATTGAGCAGGCAAAAGCAATAATATCAGAGCTTGCAGTATCAAGTGATTATCACAGAGTTTATATTTTTTGCGATAGAGATGATGAAGGGAATTTGTTGCCATTAAACCAATTGAATTTTCCGGAAGCAACGTCAAATGCCTTATTAAAAACTTTTGAAGAGCCGCCAAAAAACACTACATTTGTATTTTTGACACATGATAAAACCGATATTGTTTCGACTGTTGTTTCTCGCTCTCAATCGTTTTTTGTTCAGGGTATAAATAAAATTGATGAAGATTATTCCATGGTGGAAAGTGTAATTTCAAATTATTGGCAGATTAGTCGTAATGATGTTTTAGAATTTGAAAATAATATTTTAAATGTAATTTCGGAAAATGATTCAATTGAGGTTCTAAGGCAAGTTCAGAATTATATTTTGGCAAATATGAAATCAAATTTTCAAAACAAAGCACTGTACTATAAATTGCTAAAGGATATCAGGTTTGTAGAAGACGCAATAAGACAGCTATCTTTGACAAATCCTATGACATTGCAAAATGTTATTGAAAATATGTGTTTCAAATTGATTTTAGGAGAATAAATATCACAAAACTTGCCCCTAAAGGCACAATTATGATATAATCTCTACGTTAAATATCAGGAGAAGAATATGGATTACGTTGAAATATTAAGACAAATAGCATTAGTTGTTGCTTCATCATATCTTATCGGTTCTATACCGACAGGGTACATTATTGTAAAATTGTTTAAAGGTGAAGATATAAGAACGATTGGTTCAGGTTCGACAGGTGCAACTAATGTAAAGCGTGTTATGGGTAAAAAATGGTTTTTTATTGTGATGCTTTTGGATGCATTGAAAGGCGCTTTACCTGTCATTTTAACGGCACAATATACAGATGCTTTGTGGGAAATAGGCTTGTTACCGGTTTTATCTGCAATTTTTGTAATTTTGGGACACAGTAAATCCGTATTTTTAAATTTCACAGGAGGAAAATCTGTAGCATCCGGCATTGGTACTTTATTGGCGCTTAATTGGCAAGCAGGGCTGACAATTGCAGCTGTTTGGGCTGTTGTTACCTGGGTTTCTAAATATGTTTCATTAGGTTCAATTGTGGCATTAGCATTGGCTCCGCTTTTAATGTGGTTTTTAAATGCTCCGATTGCTTATATTATTTATGCAGTTATTGCTGCAATATATGTTATTTGGCTGCATAGGGAAAACATTAAACGACTAAAAGAGGGTAATGAAAATAAAGTAAGAGAATAGCCTGCAGAGCCACCAGACAATTATTTACCCCTTTGGAAAAATCCTGCAAGTTCCTTATGAGGTATTATATGAGAAATCGGGCGTCCGTGCGGGCATGTATATGGCATTTTTGTGGTGCGCCAGTTTTTGATAATCTCCTGCATTTGCCAAATTGATAGTTTGGTATTAGCTTTAACCGATGCTTTGCAAGATGTTGTTATAAGAATTTTTTCTTCTAAATTATCTACGTTGTCCCCGTCAAGATTTTCCAATATGTCTGCAAGAATTTCTTTTGGGTTAACTTTAGACAATAGTTGAGGAATCTTTCTGAAAATTATTTCGGTATCATTTAGAAACTCTATTCCATACCCAAAATGTTCAAATTTGGCAAGGTTTTCTTTGATTAATTCAGCTTCTGTCGCAGATATTTGAATTACATCTGAGATGAACAACATTTGGGAAACAATATTTTTTTCAGCTTTCAATTTTTCATAAATATAGCGCTCTTGTGCGATGTGCTGGTCTACGATTTCAAGACCTTCTTCCCTGTCAATCAAGATATATGTATCGTGATATTGCCCTATTATATTTTCTGAATTTTCTACAGGAGATTGTGTTTGTGGCGAAAAAATCTGTGTCTGCTGTATTGGGTTATTGAAAAATTTTGATGCTTGAGTTTCAAGTTTTGCCATTTCGGTATTTGAAATGTACATGGTATCTTTTTCTTTATCAACATAGTACCCGTTCTGTGGTTTTGGAAACTGTATAACTCCTGTTGTACTAGAATTTTCTCTTTCCTTGTCAGGAACGTTATCTTGCGATGTTGCAGGCGTTGTGCCGATTGGTGTGATATTCTGTTCGGTATAATTTGATAATCCTGCCTGAATTGCTGTATAAATAAAATTAAAAATCTGGTTGGGGTTTTTATAACGAACTTCTTTTTTTGTCGGGTGAACATTTACATCAACATCGTGCGGCGGAATTTCCAAGTTCAAAACAACAAACGGATATTTGTTATTTGCTGTCAGATGCTTGTAAACCATGTCTATTGCTTTTTGAAAAATCGGGCATTTTACGCTACGGGAATTTATATAGATATGATAATTCTTTTTACTTGAGCGTGTATAATCCGGTGTGCTGACAAATCCGCTTATTTTCAAGCCTGACAATTCGTCTGTTTTTAAAACATCTTTCAAGTTATTTGTAACCTCACCGGAGAATATTTCTTTTATTGTCTGGGTTTGATTTCCCTGACCTGTGGTTTGAAGGACTGTTTTTCCAAATTTCTTCAGTTCGATTGAAACATCAGGATGAGATAGTGCAATTGATTGAACGATTTCTTGAATATATGAAAATTCGGTGTTTTGGTTTTTTAGGAATTTCAATCTGACAGGAACATTGTAGAACAAATCTTTAATTTCCATAATTGTACCGATTGCACAACCTGTTTCAACTTTTGTAACTTCTGAGTTTTCGCATTTAACTTTTGTACCTGTGTCAAATTCTTTTGTTCTTGTAGTACATGTAAGTTTTGAGATAGATATAATACTTGCAAGGGCTTCACCTCTAAAACCGAGTGTATGAATATCAAATAAATCTTCATCTTCTTGGAGTTTGCTTGTTGCGTGTTTGGAAAAAGCAAGCATAATATCATCGGGGTGTATTCCTGAACCGTTATCAGCAACACGAATATCACGACATTCGTTATTGATTTCTATACTAACCTTAGTTGCCCCCGCATCAATTGAATTTTCTACAAGTTCTTTGACAACTGATGCCGGACGTTCAATTACCTCTCCTGCGGCTATTTGGTTGATTAAATTTTTTGATAATTGTTTAATTCTTGCCATGTTCATATCCCACAAAACTATTACTATACTATCACAAAATCCTCTGATTGTTTGATTACAATTTCTTAACATTTTTATAACATAAGATGTGTAAAAGTTGTCATTCTGAGGCGGCAAAATAAGAGATTCTTCGCCAAAAGGCTCAGAATGACAAACCCGAAGAATCTCATAACATAATACTTGGGAGGCTGTTTTGGTTAGAAAAGCATTATCAAATTTAAAAGTAAAACCGGAGAAAAAGGCAGATTTACAGATTGTAAAAAAGCCTGACGTTAAGACTACCAAATACAGCGATATAAATTTAAAAAAATGGAAGGATTATGCTCATATTTTAACGGGTACATTGTGGCAATTTCCTTCTCGTTTGAAGCAGCACGGTCATTCAAATGAATATCACGGGAATTATATTCCGCAAATTGCTCAGCAAATGTATGAACGCTATACCAAAAAAGGCGATATAGTTCTTGATTTGTTTTTCGGTTCAGGAACATCAGGTATTGAAGCAATCAATATGAATAGACGTTGTATTGGTGTTGAATTAAAAGATGAGCTTGCAGAAAGTGTTTCTGAAAAATTTACACCCAAACAATTGGTTACTGATGTAAATATTATTTGTGCAGATTCTACATCAGAGCTTGCTGTTGAAAAAGTTAAAGCAAGACTTGACATTATGGGTGAGAAAAAAGCACAATTTTTAATGCTTCATCCACCGTATGATGATATTATCAAGTTTTCTGATAAAAAAGAAGATTTATCAAATTGTTCATCAACAGAAGAATTTTATGATATGTTTGAAAAGGTTGCCAAAAACGGCTACGATTTGTTGGAAAAAGGTCGTTTTGCATGCTTAATTATCGGGGACAGTTATAAAAATTCTCAGGTTCAGCCTCTTGGCTTTGAGTGTATGAATAGAATGAGAAAACTTGGATTTATTTTAAAATCTACCATAGTTAAAGATATTCAGGGTAATGAAAGAGGGAAAGGCAGAACCGCTAATCTGTGGCGCTATAGAGCGTTAGCAGGCGGTTTTAGTATATTCACGCACGAATATATTTTCGTATTCCAAAAAGTGTAGATGGGGTAATATTTTAACCTCACCCTAACCCTCTCCTAGAATTAGGAGAGGGAACAAAGAAATGCCGAGAATTACGAGAGGGAAATGTTAAACTCCTTCTCCTAAAGAGTAGGAGAAGGTTGGGTTGAGGTATGATTATAATAAATTAAATATACTAAGCAATTTTTCATAAACTCCTTCAATGTTTGCATCAATTTCATTATTCCAAAATCTATAGACTTTATAACCTCTTGAATTAAGGTATTCAGTTCTTTTATTGTCATAAATAATGTTGCTATCAATCTTGTGTTGACCACCGTCTATTTCAATTATTACTTTTTCTTTTCTGCATGCAAAATCGACAATATAGCTCCCGATAGGGTATTGCCTTACAAATTTAATACCTTTAAATTGACGGTTTTTCAGCAAATTCCATAGTTTTTGTTCTTGCGGTGTTGTGTTGTGTCTTAACTCTCTTGCTTTGATATATTTTTCTTTCATATTCTTATTTTATCATAATGTAATTTTAACCTCACCCTAACCCTCTCCTAGAATTAGGAGAGGGAACAAAGAAATGCCGAGATTTAGGAGAGGCAATAGAAATACTGAAAATTAGGAGGGGGAAATGTTGTACCCCTTCTCCTAAAGAGTAGGAGAAGGCTGGGTTGAGGTATGAAAAAAGACCGAAATTTTCGGTCTTTTAAAAAATGTTATTTTTAAGCTTCGTATCGCTTGAAGGATTTTTCTATTGCTTTTGTTATAACTTGTTTTGTTGTATCATATTCGGTTGTGAGGGCTGAAATTTCTGTATCTAAGTTTTTCATTTTCATATCGATAGTATCTTCTTTAGATTCAATTTTTGATTTCTCGGTATTGTATTTAGCCTGAGCTCTTGCAATAGCTTCGTCATCTGTAACTTCAAGAATAGCTCTGTCTGTTGAATATTGTCCTTGGTAATAGAAACCATCATCACTCAATGATGAAATGAAAGCCATGCCGTTTTTCATTAATTCTGACATATATTGTTCGTCTTCTATTCTGTCATTTTCAACCCAGCCGTTGATACATATTCTGTTAAATAATGCATCATAAAAACTTGCATATAATTGGCTGTCGCCGGCATCAATATCAGTATCAGTTGTTATTGTGAATTTGAAATCATCTTTTGTCGGGTCGTATAAGTTTGATTCGGATAATTTACCGACTTTCCAGAAATATTCTGATGTTCCGACACCTTCCATATATTGAACATAAGCAGTTAAGAAAACTTTTGCAAGGTTATTTAAGTTTATTGCAACTTGGCTTCGGTCGTTTCTATCTGCGTGAGTTCCGGGGCCATCAAGTTCTTGTGTATACAAAAAACTTATATAATCTTTTGAATCTGATGCTAAATTCTGGTGATAGTCGCTATCATTTGTTTTACCATCCGGATGACATGTTGCCATTTGTCCAAGAATTGATTCGGTTGTTCCGTTGCACCATTGTTCATCAAACCATTCACAACGGTCGCTTTTGTCTTCCGTCATGGAGCCTTTATTATCGTTAATCCATTGTTCAAGTTTATCATCAGGATTTAACAAGTCATATATAGCATTATAAGCATATTGAATAGCCGTATCATTTGCTGCAGTACCTCCAAGTATTGCTGAAAATGCGTCGGTCATCCAATTAAGAAATGAGCCTTGACCTTCTGAACCAATCAAGCTTTCCTGAAAATTCCTTAAGCCGGAAACAGGTGTTAATTCACCTTTTGCTGATTGCGCTGATATATAGTATTGAGTATCACTGTTTAATAATTCTGTTAAGGTTAGTCCGCTTAGTTTTGATAAAGCTTCAGTATGTCCTGATGCGTTAGCGGGTGTTTCTATTGGATTATCAGTTGATACTCCATACCTAGCCGGATTGCCCAAGCCGTCAAGCCCACTGACGTTTTGCCCAACATCTTTTCCAGAAAATATTTTATCCATACCGGCTGCGCTACCCATTTGATTAATAAAGGTTTGTGCGCTTAATAATTTTATAAATTCATCATAGGTTACCTCTGTTGTTCCGACAGTTGCTGAAATAGTTGCACCTAAGCCAATATCATTTCCGTAAGTTACAGCTTCAATAGATGCTGCTTTTGTCGGGGTAATAATGCCTGCTCCTGCTAATGCTTCTATAAATCTGTTACGAACATCAGATGATGGAGTTCCCAACAAGCCTTCCGCAGGAATACCTGCATCTTTTGCAGCTTTTGCATAGGCACTGTTTAGTATAACCCTGTTTTTAGGATCAGTTACTAATTTTGGATAATAGTCATTATAAATTGACGGTTCCATTAACAATCCATAAGTCAGATTGGTTGATTTATCTCCCGAACCGTAATAATCATAAACAAGTTTAGTCTGGTTAAGTGCATTTTGATATTCGCTAGAGATATGTTCCATATCACGAGCAAGGGCAAGTTTTTGGTGAGATAAGCTCATTGACAAAAACTCACAGTCAGCTTTTCTTGCCGTTATGGTTAATAATCTGGCTTGTGATGCTGCTAAACCCATTGTTTTCCTTTCGTTTGATTTGTTGCACTTTTCGTAACTTTACGTGTTTTCATGTAGTATTACGGCTTTTGGGGTATAAAACTTTAAACATGAATATCTTTTTTGTTACAAATGTTTACAATTTTCAAATAGGTATGTTTAAGTTAGAATATAAGTATATTTTTAAGAAGGAGAAAGAGTTAATGGCAAAAAGAATTGGTATTGATGTTGGCGGAACTAATGTAAAAATAGCTTTGGTTGATGAAAATGGTAAGATAATTTATTCAAACAGTGTTCCAACTTATGCAAATATGGGTTATGAATATACTGTAAACAATATAAAACAATCAATAAAAGATTTGATGAGAGAAACTAATACTACAGAAAAAGATATTCAAGGTATTGGTTTTGATTTTCCAGGTCAAGTTGATTATAAAACAGGTGTTGTAAAATTAGCTCCAAATATTCCGGGGTGGGTTAATGTACCTATTGCAAAGATGATAGAAGATGAATTTCATATTCCGACAAGAATTGATAATGATGTTCGTTGTGCAGCTTTGGGTGAATTAAAATTCGGGGCAGGAAAAGGCTGTGAAAATTTTGTTTGTATAACTGTTGGCACAGGTATAGGTTCAGGCTTGGTTATAAACGGACAACTTGTCAGAGGTGCGGCTAATGCTGCAGGGGAAATAGGACATATCAAACTTCAAACTCATGGCGGACCAATTTGTGGTTGCGGAGATACCGGATGTTTAGAAGCTTTCGCATCAGGTCCTTCTATTGTTGCCATGGCTTATGAATATTTAAAAGGCGGAAAATCCGCAAAATTCAGAGAACTTGCAGGTGATGGTGAAATAACGCCGTATATTGTTGCAAAAGCTGCGGAAGCAGGTGATCCTGTCGCAAAAAGAATTTTTGAAATTATGGGTGAATATATTGGTATGGGCTTGGTTAGTGTAATCAATCTTTTAAACCCCGAAAAAGTTATTGTAGGCGGCGGAGTTGCCGAATGCGGTGATTTGTTGTTAGAACCGATAAGAAGAACGGTTGCATCAAGAGCTATGGTTGTTCAGCGTAATTCTGTTCAAATTGTTCCTGCACAGCTTGGCAATAGTGCCGGTGTAATCGGTGCAAGTATGCTTGCATCATAGAGGCATAGAGGCATAGCTTTTAATGTTGCCCTTGCACAAGTATTATGTTTGTACTAAATTGAACATGATAATTTTTGAGATTCTTCGATTCTTGTCATTCTGAGCCTTTAGGCGAAGAATCTCCTAATATTTGAATCTCAGAATGACGGATTAGAGTAGATATTAAAAGAAAGTAGGTCGGGATTGCTATCCTGACAAGATAAAAGAAGGAGAAAGTCAAAATGGCTGAAAGAAAATTAGTCGGAACAAACGAAATGTTCAAAAAAGCACTTGCCGGCGGTTATGCTATTGGTGCTTACAATGTTAACAACATGGAAATTTTACAAGGTATTGCAGAGGCTGCTGAAGAAACTCAATCACCTATCATTCTTCAAGTTTCAGCAGGTGCAAGAAAATATGCTAACCAAACATACTTAATCAAATTGGTTGAAGCAGCATTGGCTACAACTACAGTACCTATCGCATTACACTTAGACCACGGTGCTGATTTTGAAATTTGTAAAGCTTGTATTGATGGCGGTTTCTCATCTGTTATGATTGACGGTTCAAGATTCCCATTTGAAGAAAACGTTAGAGTAACAAAACAAGTTGTTGAATATGCTCACCAAAGAGGAGTTTCAGTTGAAGCTGAACTTGGTAAATTGGCTGGTGTTGAAGATGACGTTAATGTTGATTCTAAAGATGCTAAATATACTAATGTTAAAGAAGCTGTTGAATTTGTAAAACAAACAGGTTGTGATTCTTTAGCTATTGCTATCGGAACATCTCACGGTGCTTATAAATTCAAAGGTGAAGCTAAGTTAGACTTTGAAAGACTTAAAGAAATTAAAGATGCTTTGAAAGAAGCAGGATTTGGTGATTACCCAATCGTATTACATGGTTCTTCTTCAGTTCCGAAAGAATTTGTTGAAAAATGTAATAAATTTGGCGGTAACTTGCCTGATGCTCAAGGTGTTCCTGAAGAAATGCTTAATTATGCTTCAAAACACGGTGTTGCAAAAATTAATATTGATACAGATTTAAGACTTGCGATGACATCTACAATCAGAGAGTTCTTTATCGAACATCCTGAAAAATTTGACCCAAGAGAATATATGGGTCCCGGCAGAACAGCTGTTAAAGAAATGGTTATGCACAAAATGCGTGATGTTTTAGGAACAGCAGGACACGCTAAAGACTAATAGTAAATAACAAAATTTACAAATAAAAAAGACCATTAAACGAATTGTTTAATGGTCTTTTACAATATAAAATTTTTTAAAATAACTCACATTCTTTATACATACTTTGAGCCCAGGCTTTGTTCAATTCTTCAACGCTTTCTGCAGCTTTTTCATAACTTGAAACATGCATTGCTGCGTATGGAATTGCATCTAAACCTGAAAATTTTTTTTGGTCTATTATTTTACCATGCTTAACTTGATATATTTCAGTTGTATGGCTGTTTGTGTCTGCTAAGACTTTTACGGAAGAACCGTCTTTAAGTCTGAAACTTCCGATACCATAGCCTTTTGCTCTTGCGTATGCTGCAAGATTTTTGAAATTTTCCGGACTTAATGCTTTTGTTTTCATATAAAATTCTCCAATTTTTCTGTTTGACTTTTTTCTAAAAATTGGTAAAGATTTTTATTTGCCAGTGTATGTGTTTATTATAAAGAAATGTTAATATTTATTTGCAATAGCCAATATCATATTGTTTGCCTTTGTACAGATAGCCAAACATTGCACATTTACTGCCGCTCATTTTTTTACCGTTTACTTCAATTCTTATTGGCGGACAGTGCGGGGTTTGTTTTGAAATTATTTGTGGGGTGCTAAATCCTTCAGCTCCGGCTTTCACCATTTTCTGTATAATTTCGTTCATTTTTTGTTCATCGTGTCTTTCTGCTGCTTTTAATGCTGCCATTGCCATAGAATCTAATGCTGCTTTTGAGCTTCCGCCAGAGGTACTGCTTGTTGTTTGCGCAATATTAGCTTTTGGATAATTATTTTGAGTATTGCCTGCAGATGTCTTTTTGTAATATGACGAAGATGATGTTGTCGTTTTTGTTGGTGTTCCGTATGTAGGCTCACCCGGCATATTAACCTGTGCTATTGCAGGAATAGTAATAAAAGCTGATATAATCATAAATGTTAATATCTTTTTCATAATAAACTCCTCGTATATTTATTATTTTATCATATTGTCGGGTAAAATTAAAGTGTTTATGCTAATATTTAATTATACAGTATTTTAAGGGATATAAAAATGTTCGATAATTTAGCGGAAAAACTTCAAAATATAATTGCAAAAACTCATTCTCAGGAATTGACTCAGGATAACATGCAAGATGCACTAAGAGAAATAAGGCGTGCATTATTGGAAGCTGATGTAAATTTGCGTGTTGTTAAGTCTTTTATTTCTTCAATTAAGGATAAAGCTGAAGGTGAAAATGTTTTGCAGGGAGTTAATCCTTCTCAGCAATTAGTTAAAATTGTCAATGACGAGCTTGTAGAATTGCTGGGTAAAGAGTTAAAACCTCTTGATTTATCCGGACATCCGAGCTTGATTATGATGCTTGGTTTGCAAGGCTCAGGTAAAACTACATCATCTGCAAAACTTGCGGTTAAACTTAAAAAAGAAGGTAAAAATCCTTTGCTTGTTGCATGTGATGTTTATAGACCTGCTGCTATTTCTCAGTTAAAAACATTGGGTAAAGAAATTGGCTGTGAAGTTTTCTCGGTTGATGGTTCTGTTGATGTTCAAAATATAGTAGGACAGGCTATAAGTTATGCAAAAGAAAACGGGTTTAATGTATTGATATTAGATACGGCAGGTCGTTTACAAATTGATACTGAAATGATGGCAGAGCTTTTGATTATTGATCGAGTTTATCAACCTCAAGAAAAACTCCTTGTAATTGATGCTATGACCGGTCAGGAAGCTGTAAATGTAGCCGAAAATTTTGATGCTCAAATAGGTTTGACAGGTCTTGTTTTAACTAAATTAGACGGTGATAGCAGGGGCGGTGCGGCATTATCTGTTGTTCATTGTACGGGAAAACCTATTAAATTGACCGGTACGGGTGAAAAACTGAATGCTTTGGAAGATTTCTATCCTGAACGTATGGCAACAAGAATTTTAGGAATGGGAGATATTGTTTCTCTCGTTGAAAGGGCTCAGGAAGTTTTTGATGAAAAAGAAGCTTTAAAAATGCAGGAAAAAATGCAAAAAGCCGAATTTTCTTATAATGACTTTTTAAATATGCAAAAACAAATGAAGATGTTTGGTTCAATGGATCAAATATTAGGCATGATTCCGGGGATAAATATTAAACAATCTGACAGAGAAAAAATTTCTCATGCTACAGATACAGAGTTTAAAAAGATTGAAGTTTTTATACAAAGTATGACACCTGAAGAGCGTGAATATCCCGAACTTATGAACACAAGCCGTAAAAAACGTATAGCTCAGGGTTGCGGTATGGATTTGCACACTGTTAATTTGTATGTTAAACAGTTTGAACAAATGCGCCAAATGATGGGAGGTATGGGCAAATTACAAAAAATGTTTGGCGGCTTTGGTAAAAATAAACTAAACGACAAAAAAGCCATGGTTAAGGCTATGAACATGATGAAGGGTGTTAAACCAAAAGTAAAGTTTAAATAACACCACTATTTTTGCTGTATTTAATGCCTAAATTTTTAAGTTCATAAAGAATTTCTTTTGTTGCTGAAGATAATTCTATTATGCCTGTTCCGGTATTTAGGTTGGCAGTAACTTGATGAGCTTTGACTACATCCATTACCTCATTAAATAATAAGGTTTTTTTTCTGTTTGTCTTGGTATTATGATTAATTGTAATATGATATGTTTTAGCTTTGTTAGGGGTAATTTTTAAATTCATTATGTTATCTCCGATTAGTAACTAATTTCATTAAATAACAAAATGATTAAATATAGTATATTTGTTAATAAATGTTAAAAGTACACTTAAAAGAAAAAGCGGGTATAACCCGCTTATTTATCTAAACTATCTCTCTTCTCATACCAAGATTATCTATTGCAGAGATGTTCTCCACATAGTATCGTCAAATTTGCTTTGTTGAGGTTGTTGAATTTCTTGTGATAATGTTACGTTGCTTGGAGCAAATACGAACACATCGCCAACCTTCTTAGGATTTCCGTTTAATGCGTGAGATGCACCGCAAACAAAATCGATTGTTCTTTGAGATTGTTCTTTATCCAAAAGGTGCAAGTTTAACATAACGATTTTTCTGTCTTTAAGATGTTGAACAATTGCAGCAGCATCATCAAAAGAGCGTGGTTCAATTGTTATAATTTCATTACCGCCTCTATTTATGCTTGGGTGGCTTACTACTTTTGGTTCTACGTGTTTTTCTGTAATTGGTGCATAAGAAGGTGCAATTTCTCTGATTGCGCTGCCATCTTCTTCATAGCCATAATCATCTTCATATTGATCTTCGTCTGCCAGTTCGGAAAATGGACTTTCTCCACCGATACCTTCAACTACGTAATTTGCAAATTTTTTGAACCCGTCAATTATTGCTGCCACCTTTTTTTCCTCCGTTTATTACTTAAATAATTTTCTACCTATCCTAAGCATTGTCGCCCCTGTTTGAGCTGCAATTTTGTAATCTTGGCTCATTCCCATTGAAATTTCTTTCAAATTGCAGTCAAATTCTTTCTCTAAGTCTTCTTTTATTTTGACAATTTCTTTAAATAATCTTGATATTTCTCTCTCTTCAATACCTAACGGAGCCATATTCATAACCCCTACGATATCTATATTCTGAAAGTTTTTTATTAATTCAAAGTTTTTAAATAAATCAGCTTTTGAAAATCCGAATTTTTGTTCTTCATTGGCATTATTTATCTGAATAAGCACTTTTTGAACTTTTCCGATTTCTTCTGCGTGTTGCGAGATACATTGAGCTAATTTTACAGAATCAACCGAGTGGATGTATTCAAAAACCTTAATGGCCTGTTTAACTTTATTTGTCTGCAAATGACCGATAAAGTGAAAGGTTGAATTGGTTTTTATTGCATCGGGTAAAGAATTAATCTTTTCCGTTGCCTCAATAACTCTTGATTCTCCAAAGTCCCGAATACCTGCTTCATACGCAGCTTCTATGGCTTCTTTATCGAAATACTTTGTTACTGCAATTATTTTGGGTTTACAAGGTGCGATTTCTTCTTGTATATGTAAAAGATTGCCCCTAATTGTTTCGTACATCATTCACCTCTACAAGAAAATAGCTCGTAATATGAGCATAATTTAATTTTACTCTAGTTTATGTTCATGTCCAAAATATTTTTTAATGTATATTCTGCCTAATTGTAAATGTGGCTGAAATCATGTCAAAATCATGGTTTCAGCCATTGTGTGTCTTTAGTGTATTTGTTAACAAAACTTAACAATATCAGTATTAGCATCCTTAAAAGGCATCCGCTTAGGATGCTTTTGCATGCTGTTGATAAAATAAGGTTTTATATATTTGTTTTTGTGTTATTATTGATTTGCAAAAGGATTTACACTGTATGAATATTCAAAATAATTTCGGAATTGCTTTTTCTCTGACAATGTTAGCGTGCTTGACCACCGCTATTGGCGGAATTATTGCTTTTGTTACAAAAAAGGATAATTTAAAAACATTGTCATTGGGTTTGGGTTTTTCTGCCGGTGTAATGATATTCATTTCATTTGTAGATATTATTCCAAATTCTGAAGCATTGTTAAAAAATAATTTTGCCAATTCATATCAGTGGTTGGTATTTGCTGGTTTTGTTGCAGGAATTTTGGTTTCTGTATTGATAGATTATTTTTTACCGGATCACGTTGATACGGATGAATTATTAAATCCGGATGATCCAAAAGCATATTCTCATAACCATTACAAATTGCAAAGAGCAGGCTTTTTGACGGCTATAGCAATATGTGTTCATAATTTTCCTGAGGGGATGGCGACATTTTTAACTACAACTCAAAATATAACCCTAGGATTATCTGTTGCATTTGCGATTGCTATTCATAATATTCCTGAAGGGATTGCTGTTGCTCTGCCTATATATCATGCAACCGGTAAAAAGCGTTATGCAATGTTATACGCAGCATTATCCGGTATAACAGAACCAATAGGTGCGTTGGTTGGAATGCTGATATTCGGATTGTTTGTCCCAAATGTACTGGTTGGTGTTTTGATGGCTGCGGTTGCGGGAATAATGACGTATATTTCCTTTGATACCTTGTTGCCGTTGGCAAAAGAGTACGGAAATTGGCACTTGTCTATTGTCGGAATTATTTCAGGCATTTTGTTTATTTGGTTGAGTCTTATACTGTTAGGCTAAAATGATTTTAACAAAATTTATAAAACTATTGGCTTTTTAATATGTTTGTTGTAGTGTGAAGCTACATGCACGAATATAAATAGAAAAGGAGAAATATAAAATGCAAGTTATATTGAAGAAAGAAGTTCAAAACTTAGGTGAAGTCGGTGATGTAGTAAACGTTAAAGACGGTTATGCCAGAAACTTTTTATTAGCTAACGGGTCTGCTGAAATTGCAACACCTGGAGCTTTGGCTAACAGAGAAAAAAATATTGCAAGAATTCAGGCTAAACAAGAAAAATTACACCAAGAAGCTTTAGCAAAAGCTGAACAAATCGAAAAATTCGGCAAGTTGGAATTATCTGCTAAAGCAGGTGAATCAGGCAAATTGTTCGGTACAATTACTACTAAGAAATTGACCGAAGAATTATTGGCAAAATCAGGTATTGAAGTTGACAAAAAATCAGTTTCTTTGAATGCTCCAATCAATAAAATTGGTAACTACACAATGTTAATCAAATTAACATCAAAAGTTAAATGTGAATTGGCTATATCAGTTACGGCTTCTGAAGTTGTAAAAGAATCTATTGAAGAAGAAGTAACAGAAGAAGCTGCTGAATAGTATAGATTATAAATATGCAAGTAGGTCGTCATTACAATTAGAATGACGACTTATTTTATCGGAGAGATATGTACGAAGATTTAAGACTTAAACCAATTGCAATAGGCTCATTACCGCATAGTAATGTGGAAAAAGCCATGAATATTGTAAAGAAGGACTTTGATGAAATTCCGTTTTTTCCGCAGTTATCAAATGTCAGCAAAAAAGAAGATATGATTATTCAGTTTTTAGAAGGCTTTCCGGGAGTTAAAAAAATCGACGATATTGTTATTAATTCTGAAAGTGATGAATTTTATGCTGAATTAGAAGAATTTTTTGCGGATTATGAAGAAATTCTTTCGGATATTTCATCAGAAAAGCTTGAAAAATACGGTATAAGTGATGATTGTTCTTCTACATTTCCAAAATTACTTGAAATTGTAAAAAATATCAAACCCAAATATGCAAAAGGTCAGATTGTAGGTCCGTTCACTTTGAATTCGTCATTAACTGATACAAACGGAATAAACTTAATCTTTGATGAAACCTTGAGAGATATTGTTACAAAATTGTTGAGCTTAAAAGTCTTGTGGCAGATTAAACAGATAAAAAGCGCTAATTCATCTACTGTTCCGATTATTTTTATGGATGAGCCGACCTTGTCGCAGCTGGGAACATCTGCGTATATAACTGTATCAGAAAGTGATGTTATTTCAATGCTTTCAGAGATTTGCGGTATTATTAAAGACAATGGCGGAATTTGTGCTATGCACTGTTGCGGTAAATGTGATTGGTCAATTCCTATAAAATCAGGTGTTGATATAATAAATCTTGACGGATTTTCGTTTGGTGAGCATATAAGTTTATATTCTGATGATGTTTATAAGTTTTTACAAAGCGGCGGTAAAATCGCATGGGGAATTGTCCCGACATTATCAGATGATATTTTAAAAAATTTATCTGTTGAAGATTTGTCAAAGAAATTTTGTGATTGCGTAAAATATTTGACTAATAAAGGAATTGATGAGAAACTTGTTATAGATAATTCATTAATAACATCATCTTGCGGAGCAGGTTCATTGTCGGAGGAATTATCCGAAAAAGCGATGGATATGGTAAAAGAGCTATCGACATTATTAAGGGAGAGATATTAATTTGACAGTAAAATTAGCAATAACAGGTAAAAGCGGAAGCGGGAAAACCACTATAGTAAAAGCATTTATGCATATATTAAAAGAAAAGTTTCCGGAAAAATCTATTTTGCTTTTTGATAATGACCTGTCAAGTGAATTAGGGCATAGTTTTGGCTATGACATAAGAAATACAATATATGGTATCAGAAGCGGAAAGCATGAATATAAAACAGGAATCCCTGAAGATATGTCAAAACAGGAATATATCGAGTGGGCTATGGAAGATATTTTGGTTTCTATAGACGATAATGTTGATATTATAGTATCTTGGTTTGTTGGTTCAAAAGATTGCAGATGTCCGATTACAAAACTCATAAATGACGCTGTTTACAAGCTTATTAACAGATATGACATAGTTATTTTTGATTGCGAATTTGATTTAAAATATTTAAATCAGCTTGTTGATGTTGAAATAGATTCTACAATAATTGTTGCAAAACCGTCAGAAGAATCTGCTCATTTGGCAAAACGTATAGAAGAATTTAGTTCAAAATATGCTGCCGGCAATCAATTAGGTGTAGTTATCAATAAAGTTGATAATAACAATTTATCGCCCGTATATGATTTGTTAAAAAAATATGATTTAGATGTTTTGGGTGTAATTCCTTTTGATGAAAATTTGAAAAATGATCCAATGGCCAGAGATTCTAAGGTTGTTCAAGATGCAATCAGACAGTTCTATTTCAGATTGAATTTACCACAAGACAGGCAGGTATAAAGAGGAAATAATGGCAGAAATATTAGATGGTAAAAAGTTAAGAGATAAAATATTACTTAATCTCAAGGGAAGGATTGATAAATATGACAAAAAACCTTCTTTAGCGGTAATTTTAGTTGGTGATAATCCTGCAAGTAAAATTTATGTCAATAACAAGAAAAAGACAGCCGAACAACTTGGTATAATTTCTCAAGTTATAAATTTCCCCGAAAATGTTTCTGAAGCAGAGCTGTTGAATAAAGTTGAAGAATTAAATAATGATAACTGTATAAATGCAATTTTAGTTCAATTACCTTTGCCTAAACACATTTCGAAAGAAAGAGTAATTAATGCAATCAAGCCGGAAAAAGATGTTGATGGTTTTACTCCATATAACTTTGGGAGATTATTTTCAGGGGTAGAACCAATTGTTTATCCCTGTACACCAAAAGGGGTTTTATTATTACTTGATGAGTACGGAATTAAAATTGAAGGAAAACATGTTGTAGTAGTTGGGCGTTCAAATATTGTGGGCAGACCATTATCTCAGATGTTGTTAAACAGAAATGCAACGGTTACTATTTGTCATAGCTATACAAAAAATCTTGCCCAAATAACAAAAACTGCTGATATAGTTGTTTCAGCAGTAGGGAAAAAAATTATAGAAGGGGAAATGTTAAAATCAGGTTGCGTGATTGTAGATGTCGGTATTTTTAAAGATGAAAGCGGGAAGACACGTGGAGACGTAGATTTTGAAAGTGCCTCCCAAATTGCATCATACATATCACCTGTTCCGGGTGGTGTCGGTCCAATGACCATAGCATCATTGATGTTAAACACAGTAGAACTTTATGAAAACAGTTTTAATTTTTAATTACCAAGCTAGCTTCCTGAAGCTAAGTTAAGTGTACAGCTTGATTTTATGTTGTTGTTTACTAATGTCTTTAAGCCGCCGATTTCATTGTCTATTGCGGTAATTTGATTTTCAAGTAATTCTTTTTCTGTTTCAAGTTGTTCTTCCAAATTTTCGTAATAAATGAAATCTGCATCATCTGTGTATTCAGCTCCTTCTTGAGAAGCGTATTCTCTTTTAATTGCTGTCATTTGTGATGCCGCATATTGAACTTGATTCATAAGTGACATTACTTGAAATTGTAAAAAGTTTTTTTGCAGAGCCATCATGCTTTTTTGACCTGCCAATGCTAAAAATGCCATATCTCGTCTCCTTATTTGAATAACTCTCTTACTCATGTAAAGTTTTTGAAAATTGTTCAATTTCAGCATGAGTATTTTTTGTTACAAAATTTAACAATATTATGGATGCATAGACGCATAGCCAATAACGTAAACAGCTATGCATCCTTGCATCTATCCTGTAGTCATTTTTTGTAAACAATTTGCCAATTGCTTATTACAATAGTATAATTAAAAATAATATTGGGGAGGAATCAGGCTGGATGCCGAAATTAGCCAGAGATTATAATACCGAATACTATAGCAATTATAAAGCTTCAAGTTATTCAAATGTTTACAGTTATAGTACTTATGCAAATGAGCATGGTCGATATTATTCTGAATTAAGAGAACATAACAGACCGCATAAAAAACATGTCAAGAAAAAAAGTCCGTTACAGGTTTTTATTTCTTTGGCGGTTGTATCTTTTTTATTGTTTTTTATATTGCCGTTTTCATTTAATAATGTAACAAAAGCAGTTTTTGTGCCTGCACCTTATAAAAATATAAAAATAGACATGGATAAGCTGGCATTTCCAACACACAATTATCTTGCAAATACTTGGTATTTAGGTAAACGAGGTTTTAATTATTCTGCAAATGTTAAAAATGCGAAAATGACGCCGTTAAAAGAAAATGTTAATATGCCTGTATTAAGACAGGAATTGATGAATTTGGCAGAATTATATCCGACTGTTAAACCTGCAGTTTATGTGTGGGATTATGATACGGGAAACTATGTTGATATAAATGGTTCAAAAGATTATGCAACAGCAAGTATTATTAAAATTCCGGTGTTAATAGATGTATTTAGAACAATTGAAGCAGGAGAATTATCATTAAATGATAAAATCCCTCTGACTGAATATTACAGAACGGAAGGTTCAGGCAGTTTGCAGTTTAAAGCTGCGAATTCTCAATATACGGTTGATGAATTGGCAAGGCGAATGATAACCGAATCTGACAATTCTGCAACAAATATGCTTATGGCAAAAATAGGTTCTATGACTGATGTAAACCAATCTATAAGAGATTGGGGTTTAAAGAATACTTATGTAAATTCGTGGCTACCTGATTTGGCAGGTACAAATCGTACAACAGCCAAAGAAATGGCTACAATGCTTTATAATATTGATACAAATGATAAATTATTATCAGATGAATCAAGAACAAGGATTTTTAATTATATGGGACATGTTCATAATGATCGCTTAGTACATGCCGGATTGGGACAGGGTTCTGTATTTTTACATAAAACCGGTGATATCGGGACAATGCTTGGTGATGCGGGTATAGTAATTGCTCCCGATGGTAAAAAATATATAGTTGTAATTTTGGCAAATCGTCCTCATAATTCTGTTGCCGGAAAAGATTTTATAGTTAAGGCTTCTGAAATTATTTATAATTACATGGTGAAATAATGTTAAAAAATTTATTGGATACAAAACATTGTTTTAAACTGGTGTGTGGTGCGGGGAATGAAGAAGTTGAGGACATAAAACGACTTGTTTATATATATGCAATAGCCGGTTGCAGATTTTTCGATTTATCAGCAAACGAGCAAGTTATATCTGTAGCAAAAGAAGCTTTGAATTTGGCAAGAGTTGAAGATGCTTATTTATGCGTAAGTGTAGGTATAAAAAATGATCCTCATGTAAATAAAGCGATAATTGATTATGACAGGTGTGTAAATTGCGGGGCATGTGAAGCTGTATGTCCTCAAAGTGCCATACATTATGCAAAAGTAAAAAAGACAAAATGTATAGGTTGCGGAAGATGTTGGAAGGTTTGTTCTCGTGCTGCAATTTCTTACGTGTCGGAAGAAAAAGATTTAAAAGAGGTTTTACCTTCGATTATAGAAAAAGGTGTTGATTGTATTGAGTTTCATGCTATGGGGGTTGACGAAGAAGAAATCAATTCTAAATGGCAATATATAAATGACAATTTTGATGGTGTATTGAGCATTTGTACAAGTCGTGGAAAATTGAGTGATGAAGGTTTGGTTGATAGAATAAAGCAAATGATAAATGGACGAAAACCTTATACAACGATAGTTCAGGCTGATGGCTTTCCTATGAGCGGTGGTGATGATGATTATAAATCGACATTACAGGCTGTTGCAACAGCTGAAATTGTGCAAAATGAAAAATTACCCGTTTACATAATGTTATCCGGTGGAACTAATGAAAAAACAGCCGAGTTGGCAAAAATGTGCGGGATATTGTATGACGGGATTGCGGTTGGTTCTTATGCAAGAAAGATTGTAAAAAGATTTATTGACAGGAGTGATTTTTGGTCAAATTCAAGAGTTATTGAAGACGCGCTTGAGGTTGCAAAACCGTTGGTTGATTCTGTAATAATATAATTATGAAAGTTTTTTATATAAGAAAAAGTGAATTTTTATCCGAAATTTCCAGAGATGAGCTGGAAAAGGTTTCAGACGGCAGAAAATATAAATGTGAAGAAAAATATATTGAGCATTTATGCGGGTTATATCTGATAAAATATATTGCCGAGAAATACTATAATTTATCCGATACGGAAATAATCTTAAATGATAAAAAACCTGTATTTAAGAATAAAGATTTATATTTCAGTTTATCCCATTCTAAAGATATAGTGCTTGTTGTTTTTGGAAATAATAATCTTGGCGCTGATGTTGAATATATGACAGAAAGAGATTTTGCCAAAATTTTAACTCATTATCACAAATCGTTAGAAAACCCGACAAAAGAAAGTTTCTACAGATTTTGGACAAAATATGAAGCTCAAATAAAACTTGGGGTTGAACCAAAATCATATTTTTCTTGCTCTTTGGAAAATGAATATATGTTGACTGTTGTGTCAGATGAGTGTATGGTTTCTGATTTTGAGATTATAAAATTATAATATTGCAGGTTTAGTCGACAGTATCTGATTGTAGAATATTTAGAGCAATAGTTCCCCACCCAACCTCCCCCATAGGGGAGGAGTCGTATGATGTTGTTCTTCTGTGGGGAGGGAGGCTAGTAGAGGTGTGTATCATTGTTCCTCCCCTGAGGGGGAGGCTAGGAGGGGTGCTATTTTTATGATATCAATAAATTATGGATGAAAAATACATAAAAGCTCGAAAACTACGTAATAATATGACTCCTCAAGAAAAGAAACTGTGGTATTATTTACGAAATAATCAAATTAATAATTGTAGATTTAGACGACAGTACCCTATTGGAGATTATATTGTAGATTTTGTGTGTCGTTCTAAAAATTTAGTAATTGAAATTGATGGTGGTCAACATAATGAATTTGAAAATATAAAATATGATAATCAGAGAACTAAATATATAGAATCACGAGGATTTAACGTAATAAGATTTTGGAATAATGAAATAGATAACAATATTGAGAGTGTATATAATAAGATTGTAGAATATTTAGAGCAATAGTTCCCCACCCAACCTCCCCCATAGGGGAGGAGTAGTATATTGTTCTTCTTCTGTGGAGGGGGAGACTGGGTGGGGTGCTATTATATATACTCTTACTAATGATAATTTGGGAAATTGTATTGCATAACCTTTATTTTTTTGCGAATATAAACTTATAAGATGTATTTACAGGAGAGAATTATGGATATAAAAGCGGTAATTTTAGCGGCAGGTAAAGGTACCAGAATGAAATCCGAAACAACACCAAAAGTTTTGCATCAAATTATGGGCAAAACTTTACTTGGATATGTGATGGATAATGTTAAAAATTTTGTATCAGAACAATTTATAATTGTGGGACATCATGCAGATGAAGTTGAGCAATTTGTAAAATGTAATTACCAAAATGCCAAAACTGTATTGCAATCTCCTCAATTGGGAACAGGGCATGCTGTTTCTATGGTTTGTCCTGAGCTTGTTAATTACGACGGACTTGTAATTATTCTTTGTGGGGATACTCCGTTAGTCAGAGAAGAAACATTAAAGGCATTTGTTGAATTTCACAAAACTAATAATTCTGATATAACGGTTATGAGTACAATTTTTGATAACCCGACAAATTATGGCAGAATAATAAGAGAAGAAGATAATTCCTTAAAATGTATTGTTGAAGAAAAAGATGCGACACCCGAGCAAAAAGCTGTTAAAGAAGTTAATGCCGGAATATATTGTCTTGATTGGAAAAAAGTTAAAGATGCTTTTGGTCAATTGAAAAGTAATAACGCTCAAGGGGAATATTATTTAACTGATATTATCTCTTGGGGTAAAGGTCAAAACCTGAATGTGAGTGCTTATATTTTGCAAAACAGTGATGAAATATACGGTATAAATTCAAGACAAAATTTGGCTGTTGCAACAAAAATGATGAACAGACGTAACCTTGAAAAATATATGGCAGAAGGTGTTACCATAGTCGATCCTGATAGTACATGGATAAGCGAGGATACTATAATAGGACAAGATACAATAATTTACCCTTCAACTTATATCGAAGGTAAAAATATTATTGGCAAAAATTGTAAGATAGGACCTTGCGCACATTTAAGAGGCGGGGTTGAAGTTTGTGATAACGTCAAACTCGGTAATTTTGTAGAGGTTAAAAAATCTAAAATCTCATCAAATACGAATGTAGGTCATTTGTCTTATATTGGAGATAGTGAACTCGGTTCTCATGTAAATATTGGCGCAGGCACAATTACGGCAAACTACAATGCAATAACAAAAGAAAAATCAAGAACAGTATTAAAAGATGATGTAAAAATCGGTTCAAATACGGTTTTGGTTGCGCCTGTTACTGTTGAAGAAGGTGCAAATATCGGAGCAGGTAGCGTGATAACAAAAGATATTCCCGCTTGGGCATTGGCGCTTACCCGTTCTCCGCTTAAAATTTTGTCCGATTGGGTTAGTCGTAAAAAATAGGTAAATTTTTGTTACAACTTCATTGTAAAAATAAAAAATCATGCAATTTTGAATGTTTACGGGGTTTATATCTGTTGTAGACGTGTGTGTAATCAGGAGAAATGATGTTATCAGTTCAACCTTATAGTGTAAGTAGTGTAAGACCATCGGGTGTTGTTTTCAAGGCAAATAAAGAAAAGCAGCCAAAAGATGAAATTAAGACTTATACTGAGCCGTTCAAGACTCATGCCGGTTTAAAAACAGGTTTGGTATTTGGTGCTGTTGAAGGTGGATTGGCGTTATTGACAGGAGGATTGTTGTTCGCTCCGATTGCATTGTTATGTTCTGCCGGTTGTGGCGCTTTAGTTGATAGCTTTATTAACAAAAAACACAACGGGTTGGCTGCAGATGTCGATAAATATGGTAAAAATGAAGCTTTGAAAATGAATGACAGAGCGGAATTAACAAGAAATGAAAATGTATATTACAGTTCAAATACAGGTCTTAAAATGGGTGCATTATTAGGTGCTGTTGTATCACCAATAACAGCAATGGTTCGTTTAAGAAAATTTAGTATTATTGCTGCGGTTGCAGGTGTGATTACAGGAGCTATAGGCGGTGCTATATTAGGAAAGATTACCGATTATTTTTCTAATAATGCTGCTAAAGAGCATGCAGATATAACGGTTGCAAAACAAAAAATAATGGCTAGTAAGTAATAATTAATATAGGAGAAGAAAATGTTATCAGTACAAAATTCTTTATCACATACCCCTCAGGTTTCTTTTAAACAAAATGATGAAAAAATGGACAAACCGTTTGAAACGCATGCAGGATTAAAAACAGGTGCGGTTGTAGGCGGTATAGGTGCAGCCTCAACATTGAGCTTGTATGCACTGGCAGACAAATTTGTAAAAGCAGGAGAAAAAGCTGTGAGTGGTACTGCCGTTGAAATGGGTGAAGAAGCAGCTCATGAAGCAGGAAACTTTCTTTCAGAGGTAAGTTCCGCATTAAAATCTGCGGGTAAAAAATTGTGGTTTACAGTACCTATCGGTATAGCTGTTTATACCGGATGTGGGGCGTTGATTGATAAATTAACAAATGATTCCCGTGCTAAATTTGCTCAGGATAATGCTGGCAAGGACACAAAAGAGATTCTTAAAAACAATCCGGATGCAGAATTAACACGCAGAGGCGAAGCTTATCAAAAAACTAATATTGGTAAGAAATATGGTGCATTATTAGGTGCTGTTGTTTTACCTTTATGGAAACTTGCACATTCGGCTATTACCAAAACGAAATCACCTTTTGGTATTGTTACTGCTGTTGTTACAGGTGCATTAGGCGGCTTAACTTTAGGTGCAATTACTGACCATTATTCTAATAAGGGTGCGGTAAAACACGCTGACAAATTTGCAGCTTAGTAAATAAAATATTTGTAATTATATATTTCTAAAAATAAAAGCGATTTCTCCTGAGTCGCTTTTATTATTTGTGTTATCATTAATGTAAAGAGGGGAAGATATAATGTATAATCCAAAATCATCAAAAGCCGAAGAATTTATTGATAATGCAGAAATATTAGCAACATTAGAGTATGCTGAAAAGAATAAAAACAATTTAAAACTCATTGATGAAATTTTGGAAAAAGCAAGAAAAGCAAAGGGACTGACTCATCGTGAGGCATCTGTTTTACTGGCTTGTGGAATAGAAGAAAAAAATCAGGAAATTTTTGAACTAGCTCAAAAAATAAAAGAAGATTATTACGGAAACAGGATTGTACTTTTTGCACCTTTATATTTATCCAATTATTGTGTAAACGGTTGTGTTTATTGTCCATACCATGCCAAAAACAAGCATATTCCACGTAAAAAAATGACACAAGAAGAAATTAAACAAGAGGTTATTGCGCTTCAGGATATGGGGCATAAACGTCTTGCGATAGAAACAGGTGAAGATCCTGTAAACAACCCTATTGAATATGTTTTGGAATCCTTAAAAACAATCTATTCCATTCATCATAAAAATGGTGCAATTCGCAGAGCTAATGTGAATATTGCTGCAACAACGGTTGAAAATTACAGAAAACTTAAAGAAGCAGGAATTGGTACTTATATTCTTTTCCAAGAAACTTATGATAAAGTCAGATACGAAAATTTGCACCCGACAGGACCTAAGCATAATTATGCTTATCATACGGAAGCCATGGACAGAGCCATGACAGGTGGTATTGATGATGTTGGTTTGGGTGTTTTGTTTGGTTTGTCAACATTTAAGTATGAATTTGCGGCGCTTTTGATGCATGCTGAACACTTGGAAGCTGTATTTGGGGTAGGACCTCATACAATTTCCGTTCCACGTATTAAAAAGGCTGATGATATTGACCCTTCAACTTTTGAGAATGGTATTGATGATGATACTTTTGCAAAAATTGTTGCTTGTATCAGAATATCTGTTCCTTATACAGGCATGATAATTTCAACAAGAGAGTCAAAACAATGTAGAGAACGCGTTTTAAAACTTGGAATTTCGCAAATTAGCGGTGGTTCAAAAACCAGTGTCGGAGGTTACGCTCATCCTGAGGATGAATCAGAAGAAGATACCGCTCAATTTGATGTGTCTGACAGAAGAACCTTGGATGAGGTAATAAAATGGTTAATGGAACTTGGTTATGTACCGAGTTTTTGTACGGCATGTTATCGTGAAGGCAGGGTTGGCGACAGATTTATGGCAATATGTAAGGAGCAGCAAATTCACAATTTCTGTCATCCAAATGCAATAATGACTTTGAAAGAATACTTGGAAGATTATGCGTCCCCTGAAACTAAAAAAGTTGGTGAAGAACTTATAAAACGTGAGCTTGAAACTTTACCAAACAAAAAAGTTGAATGTATTGTAGAAGAAAATCTTGCTAAAATTGAAAACGGAGAAAGAGATTTTAGATTTTAAGGGGTAAATGCTAAAAATAATTAATCCCCCCTTCTAATGCTATAGCACTACTGTCCCGTAAAAAAATAGTTGTAGGGTGTGGTTTTAACCGCACCGATTATATCCTGGTGCATCAAACGATGCACCCTACAAGGCTTAATTTCTATTGTCGGCATTGCTATGCTGACCTGTTACTAATAATAATTTTCTCCTTATGGTAGAGAGTGAATATTTAGAGCAATAGTTCCCCACACAACCTCCCCCATAGGGGAGGAGTAGTATATTGTTCTTCTGTGTGGGTGGAGGCTAGGAGGGGTGCTATTTTGTAGTTAATGATATTGTCAATCATTGTAACTTTTCATAATTACAGTTATTAATAAATATAAATAATATAGATCTATTTATGTTATAATCGATTTATGGAATTTGAAGAAAAAACATTAGCATCAAAGGTTGCATATAAGGGTAAAATAATAACAGTGAAATTAGACGATGTAGAATTGCCTGACGGACATAAGTCTTTTCGAGAGGTTGTCGTTCACAATGGCGGAGTTGTTGTTGTCGCACAAAAAAATGAAGATACGGTTTTGTTGGTAAAACAATATCGTTATCCGCTAAATTCCGTTTGTATAGAGCTCCCTGCCGGTAAGCTTGAAATGGGTGAAAATCCTGATGATGCTTGTAAAAGAGAGCTTGAAGAAGAAACAGGGTATCGTGCAAAAATTTGGAAATCCTTGGGTTATATAAATACTACCCCTGGAATTTGCACCGAAAAATTATACCTATATTTTGCCTCTGATTTGGAATTTGTTGGAGAACATCCTGATGAAGGTGAAATTATAAAATGTTATGAGTACAAGCTTGATGATGTTTTTGAAATGATAAAAACAGGTGTGATTAATGATTCAAAAACAATATGTGCTTTGACCAGAGCTTTTTGTAAGGGGTTTTAACAATTTATGATAAAAATGGTTGCAACTGATATAGATGGAACGATTGCTAACAGCATGGCTGAATTTTCGCCTGCTGTAAGAAATTGTATCAAAACATTGTCGGAAAAAGGTGTGAAGGTAGTTCTGGTTACAGGAAGAATGCACTCATCTGCAATACATGTTGCGCAGGAACTTGGCTTAGATACCCCGATAATATCTTATCAGGGAGGTTTAATAAAAGATTTTGACGGAAAAACTTTATATCAGCAAAATTTAGCTTCTGATTATGCAAAAGAAATTATCAAATGGGCGGCTGAAAATAATATACATATCAATTTATATATAGATGACAAATTATATGTAAATAATGATGATGAAACTATAAAAAAGTATGTTGACGGTAAATATATCGATTATAAAGTATGCTCGTTTGATGAATTAGTGATAGAAAATGTTAATAAAATTCTTGCAATAGATTATTCCGATGCGCAAAAAGTTACAGGATGGGTGAATGAATTAAGAATAAAATATCCTAATCTCTACATAGTTAAATCAACTCCGTATTTTTGTGAAATAGGTTCTCAAATGGCATCAAAATCTCTTGGGGTTGAATATTTGAGAAAATTATGGGGGTTTTCTAAAGATGAGATTTTAACAATCGGTGATCAAAATAATGATATTGATTTAATTGAATCAGGCGGAATTGGTGTTGCAATGGGTAATGCAACAGATGAGTTAAAACAGTGTGCAGATTATATTACAGATACAATTGATAACGATGGTTTTGTTAAAGCTGTTGAAAAGTTTATATTTAAGATGTAGTATTATTTATTTTTTCAAACTCATATTGATTTTTAATATATTCGTTTTCTGATACTAAAATTCCCCCGCATAAAGGGCATTTTTCAGGTTTAAAAATCTTTGTATATTTCGATTTGCACCTGATACAGCGATATTCTTTTCTTAAAAAGGGCAAGAACAGAAAAAATCCCGTTGCTACAATTTGTACAAATCCGATAATTATACCAAAAATTATCATTAGTATTGCCCATTTCATATCTATTGAGTAATAAAACGGCATACCTTCCGGCAATTCTTCGTAATCAGCATTTGGTACTGTAGTCTGTGTTTGTCTGTTTACTACGGTTTCGTTTTGGGTATTTATATAGTCATTCATATTATATAATTTATCATATTGTTTAAAAATATGGTATAATGTATATAAATGAGGTTATAAAAATGTACAGAACCGGTATTGGCTATGATATTCATAAATTAATTGAAGGCAGAGATTTGGTAATCGGCGGGATTAAAATAACGCATGAAAAAGGTCTTTTGGGACATTCTGATGCCGATGTCTTAATTCATGCGCTTATTGATGCAATGCTTGGCGCATTGGCGCTTGATGATATAGGAACTCTTTTTCCTGATACTGATCCAAAGTACAAGGATATTGATTCTACTGTTTTGTTAAAACATGTAATTTCGCTCATCAGAGAAAAAGGGTATTCTATTGTGAATATTGATAGTAATATTATCGCTCAAGCACCAAAGATGATGCCATATATTCCGAAAATGAAAGATGTCTTGGCTAAAATTCTTGAAATAAGTCCTGATGATTTGTCCATTAAGGCTAAAACTAAAGAAAAAATGGATGCTGTAGGGCAAAAACTCGCAATAGAAGCTAATGCCGTTGTTTTGTTGAAAAAGTCTGAGTAATATGTTATTGCCAGCCTGATAAATCAGAATATAACTTGTCTGCTTGTTTTCTTATGTATTCGACAATGGGTGTAATTATCTGAATTTCTTCAAGTTTTGTATTACACTTGCAGTATGTGTCTAATACAACACATGTGTTGTATATTTTTTCGCATTGTCGTAGATTGTCTTGCCTATTCATACATTTATAATAACTTAATAATAATTCCATTTCAAGGGGGAGGGTAAATGATGTTAACAACTATGGTGAATTCCCACAGCCGTAGCCGCAGGGTAAATTTCAGTCTACCGCTTAATTTCTATTGTCGGCATGGCAATGCCAATCTACTTTTTTAAAGAATGGAAGAAGGCAAGATGGCAGGATGGCAGGCTTGAATAATTCCTTTAATAGCCTGACCTCTTGTCCTCCTGTCCTCCGTTCCTCAATAGAAGGCAAGGGTAGAATTCAGTCTACCGTTTAACTAATTTGGATGTCATGTAGGGGCGGTTTTATATTTTCATCAGTATTTGCGCGCTGATTGTACCAAACATGTAATTGTAAATTTTTATACATTTTAAACCGTGTTGTTCAAATTCTTTTATCAGTTCATTCGGTTCTGGAAAATCATCTTTTGATTTTAGCAGATATTCATAATGCCGGCTGTTTTTCTTTAGTATTTTTATAAGTATCGAGGTAAATAAATTAAATAAAGTATTCAATTTGTTATGATATCCAAAATCCAAATGGAGAAATTTTCCGCCTGTTTCTAAGACTCTATAAATTTCATCTATTGCTTTTGAACGATTTTCAATATTGCGTAAACCAAATCCCATTGTTATATAATCAAATTCTTTTTCCTTGAAGGGTAAATCTGTGCAATCTCCCGGAATAAATGTGCCGTCAGGATTTTTTGATTTTGCAAGTTTTATCATTTCTCTGGAGAAATCCAAACCCATGACTTTAACTCTCGGGTAATATTTTTTGATTATGTTTACGAAATCCCCGCTTCCGCAGCACAAGTCTAAAATATTTGAACGGGGTTTTATATTTAATTTCCTGATAGCAAGGAATTTGATAATATAATGAGTTCCTAATGACATAAAATTATTAACAGAATCATAATATGGAGAAATTTCATCAAACATATCTTTAATTTTTTGCGGATTTTTGTCCGGTGTCATTTTGTAAATTCCTTTGCTCAAATTTGATTTTAGCATACAATGTACAAAGAATGATATAAAAATATGATAAGAACGTTGAAAATTTAATATAGCAGGACAACTAAATCCTCCGACACACAACAACCTGTAAAGTTGCAAAAGGTGGAAAGGGGGTGATGGCATTGAACAATTTAACAATAAAAGAAGTCCTAACGCTCATAGGACTCCTTTTACAAATTGTTTCTCTGTTGTTGTAGTTGCATAGTCGGTTGAACTTATCGGAGTTTGACCGACTCCCTGCTTTCTTATTATAAATCATAACTTACAAAAATTCAACCCTTGAGGGGAAATAAGTACAAAAAGAAGAATATAAAAATATTATGAAAATCGGATTTTTACCAATAGATAACAGACCTGTTTGCTATACTTTGCCAAAATTGATTTCGCAAATTGATGAGAGTATAGAATTTTTTATTCCGGATAGAAATTATTTGGGTGATTTGACAAAGTATGCAAAAATAGAACAGCTTTTTGAGTGGTTAAAAAGTTTACCTCAAATTGATGCTTTAGTTTTGTCATTAGATACTGTTGCTTATGGCGGGTTGATTTCATCAAGAAGATGTCCGCAAACTTTTGATGATATTAAACGCAGGGTTGAAATTTTAAAACAAATATTAAAAGAGAAAAATTGTAAAATTTATGCTTTTTCAAGTATAATGCGAATTTCTAATAATAATTATAATATAGAAGAAAAAGAATATTGGGCGCAATACGGCACAAAAATCTTTGAATATTCATACAATTTTCATAAAAACGGGGTATCCGAAACAAATGAAATTCCAAAAGAGATATTAGAAGATTATTTGTCTACAAGGAAAAGGAATTTTGAAATAAATAAAATTTACCTTGGCTGGCAAAAAGAAGGTTTGTTTGATACTTTAATTTTTTC
>CACXCI010000031.1 GCA_902766105.1 uncultured bacterium | reverse complement strand
ATTTCCCTCGCCCACAACGACCACTCGGTGGGAGAGGGTAGAATTTCAAATTGAAACGGAGTTGAAATTTAGAAATTCGGGTGAGGGAATATAACAAAGGACAGGTTAATAAATGAATTATTACATAGGATTATCACTTGCAGCAGGCTCAAGTATGGATTCGGGAGTTGCAGTAGTTGACGAAAACAATAAAATAATATTGATTGATAAACTATATAAGATGAATGATGTAATTTTCTTCTTTGAAAATTTTTCATCATTAAAAAACTCTAAAATATGCGTATCTGTACCTCCGGATAAAACAATGCTGGAGGGAAAATGGAGAGTCCTTTCAAAACCTTATCAGTTTGTTTCTACGAATAAAAATATTCCAAACAGAGATAATTGGACGCAAAGACACTCAAACCGCGGCTCTGAATATCTAAAGGAACTATCCGAAAGAGGTATAACTGTAAACCGTTTTGATATTTATATGACAAGACAAAGTCTACACCTCAATTCTTGCTACAAAGACCGTTCTCCTGCTGATTGTAAGTTTTTACAGCAAGCTCTAAGATATGAATGGGGTTTTGAAGATATTCCGTCTAATATGATGCCAATGTCCCATTGTGAGGCAATTTTAGGGGCAATTTTAGCTAAAGAATACGACAAAAATCCTGAAAAAATCAATATTTTATACAATTTCAGAGGACTTGATGTAATTGATATTAAAGAAAATTTGAATATATCAACAGATGTTTACAATTTTGAAAAGGACCTTATTTTAAGGTAATATATTAACAAGGTTATGTTAAAAAAATATATTCAAATATTAAGCAATCCGCTTCTATATTATTCAACAAAGGACGGAAATTCTGTTTTTCGTAATTTTTCGCTGTTCAACCAAACAGGCTGCCGCTATAGTAAAATATTTGAAAAACCAAATATCGGAAAAGCTTTAGAATATAGAATAGGGCTGGAAAACCGATATCATTTATATTGTTTTCTTACAATTGCAGTCCTTTATCTGCTATTTATTCATATTAAATTTTCAATTTTTGCACTTTTGTTCTTTGAAATAGTCGGAATTATAATAATTATGAGTATTCGCCTGAAATTATCTTATAAATACCATAATTATTTACTCGCCTGCTTTGGAGAATACGAAAGTATTGAATTTGAACCACCGATAAATGAAAGAAAAAAAGAGGAGTATCTTGCACTTTTCAGATCTAAAATTATTCTGACAGTTATATGTATTGCCTTGTTTTTATTACCTTCGCTTTTACTGAGTTTTGGAATTAAGCATAGCTTGACGCCTAAACATAACGGTTATAAACATGCTATTGTAATGTCAAATATTTATAATTTTATTTATCCTAAAAACCCAAAAATATATGATATGAGAGCTGTTGCACACTATATGCAAAGAGATTACGAAGCAGCATTAAAAGATTATAAAAAAGCCTTGGATTTATCAGGTAAAAGATTTACCAAAGATGATATTACCCGATTTGAAAATCTGCTTTTGTTACAAAAAAGAATAACCTCATCACATGATGCTGTAGACATTTTTAATGAATACATAACAAAGAAAAAAATGTCCATACTTGAAGAAGCACAAATGTTATGGATTAAATCAATATTCAAGATTGAAAATAGTATAATTGATTCGATTTTACAAGACTATGATGATTTGTTATCATCACTTAACCCAAAAGATACAAAAAATCAGTTCTACATATCCTGCGACAAAGCATATATGCTGTATCTTATGCAAATGTATGATAAAGCAATTAACGCATACAATGCACTAATTGATTATGCTCAGGAAAATGAAAAAATATTCTCAAAAGAGTTACAATCTCTATATGCAGAACGAGGCTGGGCAAAGAAAAGATTAGGTGATAATGCTGGCGCAAGCATTGATTTCAATGCTTCGAAAATTCCTCCCGAAAAATTACCTGAATATGAACCCCAATATCAAAATCAACAGTTTGTAAATGAAAAATAAATATGTTTAAATTATCCCTCAAATTTTAATTTAAACAAAATACTTGAAAATAATACCCACAAACCCTAAACACCAAACACTTACGGTTAAATCAGGTGCTTTTTATAATAATAAAAACCGTAAGGAGAAATATTATGCTAAATTTGCCAATAAAACTAATGTTGGTGGAGGACCATAAACTTATGCGTGTTGGTCTGAAATCTTTATTTGACGAGCAGGATGAACTTGAGGTTACCTCGGAGGCAGAAAGCGGCTCTCAAGCAATAGAAAAATATAAGTCCACCCAGCCTGATGTAACCCTTATGGATATCGGCTTGCCTGATATTTCAGGAATTGAAGCGACAAAAAAAATTCTTGAATTGAATAACAATGCAAAGGTTATTATTTTAACCTCACACCTGAGTGAAAAAGAGGTACTGGACTCTTTACAGGCAGGAGCATGTGCCTATGTTATGAAGGATATAAATACCGATATCTTAAAAATGATTATCCAAACAATAAAAGAGGGAGCAATGTGGATAGATCCGTTGGCTGTACCTATTTTACGAGAGAAAAATACTTCTGTAATACCGCAACGACAAATGTCACGAGCAATGTTTCGCCAGCAGCATTCAAATCTTACCCAAAGAGAATATGAGGTTTTAAAACTTGTAGTTGACGGCAAATCGAACAACGAAATTGCCGAAGCTTTGACTATATCAACACATACCGCAAAAGCACATGTCTGTAATATCATACAAAAACTGCTTGTTGATGACCGCACCCAAGCCGCCGTCAAAGCACTTAAAGAAGGACTTGTATAGAATTTGTTAATGAGTTATGCGAATTTACAAATTTAAAATAGGGGGAAAATGCCTTTGTGCAAATTAATACCCCCTCTCTCTATCTCTCTTCCTCAAAGGGGAGAGAGAACCGTCTTATAAAAATGTAGGTTGGGCAAGAAATGTAGGTCAGGCTTTAGCCTGACACACAACGCCAAAATGTTTTTTAAATGACGACAATAAAAACAGAGTGCAATATTATGCACTCTGCTTTTAGTTTATTTTTGAAAAAATTATTCTTCAGTTTCTTCAGCTTCTTGTGATGTTTCTTCAGCCAAATCTTCTTCGTCAACGGCTTGTTGATTCATTTCTTCTTCAATTTCTTCTTGAAGTTCATCTGAATCTATAACATCTTCAACCGAAGAATCTTCAACTTCTTCTTCATATTCATAGTTTTGAACATTAGAATTTTCAGCCTGCTCCATTTGTGAAACTGATTTAATATCAATTTTCCATCCTGTCAATTTGTGAGCAAGTCTTACATTTTGACCTTCACGACCGATTGCCAAAGATAATTGATCATCAGGAACAACAACCAAAGCTTCGTGTGCAAATTCATCATCTGCCATAATATCAACTGATACAACTCTTGCAGGGGACAATGCGTTAACTATATATTCAACAGGATCTTCTGAATATCTGACGATATCAATTTTTTCATTTTTCAATTCAGAAACAATGGTTTGAATACGGTTTCCACGAGGTCCGATACATGCTCCGACACTATCAACCTCAGGATCATTTGACCATACGGCAATCTTTGTTCTGTATCCTGCTTCACGAGAAATTGACTTAATTTCTACAATTCCGTCTTCAATTTCCGGAACTTCTAATTCAAACAATTCTCTAACGATTTCAGCATGTCCGTGAGAAACAATAACTTGAGGTAATCTTGTTGTTTCTTTTACGTTCAAAACAAAAACTCTGATTCTGTTGCCCGGTTTATAATATTCACCTGGGATTTGTTCTTTTCTCGGCATAATTGCATCAGTTTTGCCGATATTTACAATTACATTGCGTCTTTCGTCTACTTTTTGAATTATACCTGTAATAAGTGTTCCTTTTTTATCCAAAAATTCATTCAAAACCAAATTTCTTTCAGCTTCTCTGATTCTTTGAGTTAATACTTGGTTAGCGGCTTGAGCAGCAATTCTGCCGAATTGTTCAGGTGTAACCTCTAATTTAACCTCATCACCCAATTCAACATCTTCATCAATTTCTTTTGCTTCCGCTAAAGAAATTTCATTATCAGGATCTTCAACAGATTCAACAACTGTTTTTCCTTTAAAAATACCAATTTCACCTGATTGCTCATCAAGGTATGCTTCAACATTTTCTAACTCTTTTACTCTCAAATGTTTTTTGTAAGCTGCTACCATAGCATCACATAAAGAAGATATTATAACCTCTTTTGAAATGCCTTTTTCTCTTTCCAGTTCTTCGAAAACTTCGTTTAAGTTTCCTGCTCCGATTTTAATCATGTTTATTTTCTCCTTTTTATTTATAGTTTGATAAGTAGGATAAGTGTGATAAGTTTGATAAGTTCTTATCTTTTTTTATCCCTTATATTATCTGTTATGTACTTTTATCTAAATGCTTTTTAAATCCCAGTAATAACGCATTTACTTGTTTAAGCATATCATCCGCTTTTTTTGTTTCATTAATGTAACCTAATTCTTTTGCAATAATAAGCTGAGTATCAATCTCAGCAATCGAACCGATTGCTATATCAACAAAACGAGAAGTCTCTTTGTTTGAATATCTGGCACATCCTTCAGCGATATTTGATGGGACTGATATCACTGCTCTTTTTATTTGCGAGATAAGTCCAAATTGCTCACTTTGCGGAAAACTTTCCGTAAGTATATATATTTCCTTTACTAGTTCGATTGATTTTTTCCAAACCTCTAAATCTTTATAATACATTTTTTCCTTTTATAATTCCGTAATAAACCTATCCTACTTATCAAACTTATCACACTTATCCTACTTCTTAGTCAATATACAATTTTGCAGACTGGATATTACTTTTTGGGATTTTTAATTCCTGTCCGTCATCAAAACGGAAAAACGTCAACCCCTCATTTGTATCATAATCAACAAGTTCACCTTTAAAGATTTTTTCGGTTTCACCTTCCAAAGGTTCTTTTAATTTTATGCTTATTCGTTTGCCTTTAAAGATAAAAAATTCCTTTTCTGATTTGAATTTTCTCTCCAGTCCGGGAGAAGAAACCTCTAAGTAGTACTTTACGGGAATAAGTTCGTCTAAAAAACCTTCCAGACTTCTTGTAACATTTTCACAATCATCAAGAGTTATGTTGCGTTCTTTTGAATACAAGAATATTCTCAAAAACCAACGATGATTTTCTTTAGAAAAATCGATTTCAATAGGAATTAAATTAAAACGCATAGCCGTATTTTCAATCAACGGTGTTATTGCGCCTAGTATTTCCTGACGGTTGATGTCTTGTTTCATAGTTACATCCTTCCTACTTAGTGAAAAAAAGAACGGGGAAACCGTTCTTTTTTCATTGCAATATCTTGCTAAATTTATTTTATTATAATTATTGCCAAAAGTAAAGCCTTTGTTAAAATATGTTCATACTCAGGAATTAGTCATTCTTAAAATCATATACCTGATTTTTAGAGTTCATGATTGTACCGGCATTTCTGATTTCATTAGTCAATGTTTGTATCTGCTGCTGTACATCTTGCATCGCTTGAGCATTTTTTTGCGGATCTTTTTTCTGCAATTTTGCATATTCTTTCTTCAAAGTACCCAATTGTTTATCTTTTTCTTTAGCCAAATTATATTTCTTATCTTTTACTGCACCTTCAAATTGCTTGATATCTTTGATTTCGGCTTTCTTTTGACTTAGTTTATCAATATCGCCCTGACAAGTATCAACCGCATTATCAACAGCTTTCTGTGCAGTCTCAACAGATTTTAGGTCTTCTTTCGCTTTTTCAAGTTTTTGCTCTAATTGCTGAATTTGAGCATCTATTTGTGCCGCATTTTCAGTTGTTCTTTGACCTTGTAATTTTTGTATCTGACTATTTAAACCATTTATATCACTCTGTATTTCAGAATGCTTCCCGTCAAGTTGTTGAGTTGCGGAACCCAGTGTTGATTCATAGAAGTTTCTGATATTACCAATATCTTTATCTATAGTTGCCATTGCTCCATCTAAATTATTGCCATCAAGGGTTGATAATTGCAATGCTGATGTATCAATATTAACACCTGCAAGTTGCAAACCTTGTTGTGCGTCTCCAAGAATATCACTAATGCCTTGTTGCATATTATTACCAATTTGCTGATAGCTTGAATCTAAACCTGCTTTACTCATATTGACACTGTTTTCCAGATTATTAATTTGACCAAATGATGATGCACCCATTAGGCTTGCGGTATTTACACCCAAACCGGTGGAGGCAGAACTTGATGCACCACCTGTCAAGCCTTCAATACCTGCCGTCAAGGCACTTGTTGATGAACCGCTGAAAATACCGCCAATTGCACTTACGGTGCCTGCAAGAGCCTGTATAGACTGCCCCACCATCACAGCCTGCTGCATTGTTTGAGTTATTTTATCAAAAGTACTTGGACCAGGCATTTGAAAACTTGGTATGTTAAAACTTGCACTCTGACTTGGACCTGCATGCCGTGGGATAAAATGAGTATTTGATCTTGCTCTGGCATTTTGATAACTATATCTGCTTAATTGCTTTGCAACATTTTTACCTGCCACAAAATTTGACGGTCTTGAATTAGAAAAAATTGAGGTTTTTGTTGCAGCAGAAGAATTCGCCAAATTTTTGGCTGCTTGTGCGGACACACCTATATTCTTTTGCTTAATTCCAAAAGATCCGCTGCCCAAACCGGGTTTATTCAGTTTTGATAAATCAACTGACATAATATTGCTCTCTCATTTTGTCTTAAATATATAAAAACATGATGAAATGCCCGATTTCACATGGTTTCAGGTTTGTTACAAAAGTTAACAATCGGTTATTATGTGTAATAAATTTCCTATAGCGTTTCATCTATGATAAAATAGATATTATGGAAGAAATTGAAACAAAAAGGGTTATTGCACTGATGTCAGGAACCTCCTGCGACAGCATTGATGCAGGATTGTGCGAAGTTTATCCGGATAAAACAGTAAAACTTATTAAAGGAATAAACTACAGTTATCCTGAACACATAAGAGCAAAAATCTTCCGACTTTTTAAAGGGGAAGCCTCCATAAAAGATATTTGCCAAATGAATTTTGCAATAGGAGAATGTTTTGCAAATGCAGCAAATACTATCATATCAGAATTCGGAAAACCTGATTTTATTTCCAGTCACGGACAAACAGTTTACCATTATCCTTTTGATGAAAAGATTGACAATATAAGCCTGAAAAGTACTTTGCAGCTTGGGGAAAGCTCAGTTATAGCACAAAAAACAGGCTGTATGGTAATATCTAATTTCAGAGAAGCAGATATTGCACAAAATGGTCAGGGCGCACCATTAGTTTGTTTTGCTGATGAAGCATGGTTTAGGGGTAAATATAATAAAAATTTTGCAATTCAAAATATTGGCGGAATATCAAATGTAACAGTGGTTTCACAAGATTTTGACACCTTTGGCTTTGATACAGGCTTGGGAAATATTATGATTAATTATTGCGCCAATAAATATTTTGGAAAATCTTATGACAAGGATGGAGAAATTGCTGCATCAGGCGTGATATCGGATAGTTGGCTTGAATGTTTATTGCAAGATGAATATTATCTTTTAGAACCGCCAAAATCAACAGGCAGAGAATATTTTTCAACACAATATATTGAAAATGTTTTAAAATTTGCACCGGAAGATGAGCGTGATATTTTGGCAACAGTTACGGCACTCACAGCCAAAACAATAGCACAGTCTTATGAAAGATTTATTTACCCTCAGGTGGGCATTCACGAAGCCGTTATTTGCGGCGGCGGAGCATATAATAAGACATTAATGAAAATGTTAAGACAGTATCTTCCAAAACATATAGATTTGAAAACCTGTGAAAACTACGGAATTTCGAACAATTTTAAAGAAATAATGGCTTTTGCTCTTTTAGGATACTGTACATTCTATGGAATTCCAAATAACCTTCCATGTTGTACAGGCGCTCACAAACGTGTCGTTATGGGGAAAATAAGTTATTGATAAGGTTTAACTATATACAAATATTATAGTGAAAAAAAGTATATAAAAATTCTGCATAACAGACTTTATTCGTTTTTATATTTATCAACCACAGATTGATAATAAATCGGAATATGAGTAATTTTATGACTTAAATAATATGGATTTGCAAAAGCTGAAAATGCTTCTGCTCCAACCTTTGCCGTAGCATTAACAGCAAATCTCAACTCATTATTACTTATATCATTCTGACTAAATGTTCTGTTAAAAGGATTATCACTTTCATATAAATCGTAAGTATAATTGTCTATCAAATCCGGTAGAGGTTTTGAATCTGTCCAGTTTGATACTATTGACGATAAATTATAGTTTTGAGTATTAAAACTTATTAAGTTCATATTTTTATTAAATCAAAAAACTTTTATTTTTGCCTACCAAAAATCTACCATCATAGGATGATGGTGTCTGTAATAATACGGATAAGGGCGGGACATATAATAATATTGTCTGTTCATATAATTTTGCACTTGCTGTTCATATATCATTTGCTGACGTAGTGCATTTTCACGCTCCTGTTGTTCTAAAAGTGCTTGCTGCGCTCTTAATTGCAATTCTTGATAGTATTGATTTTGCTTTGCCTGAATATAATTCGTAAATTCCTGATTTAAAGATGAAAAAGAATTAACCAAATCCTGTCCCTTATATTCAGAAATATAGGTATTTGCCAGTTTGAAAAATTCATCCTGCTTTGCACAAATCTCATTTAAGGTAACATTCGATGGTATTTGTTTTGCATAATCATTCCATTTTGGAACTTTTACAAACTGCGATATTTTAGAAACGGATTTATCCAGTTTTTTCTGCTCTAAATCAGCAATTATCTGATTTACCGCTCTGATATCTTTTTCCTGAATTGCCAGTTCTCTGGCATGATAACAATACGATAATTTTGAAGCATCATTTTCTTCCATAGCCTGAACCCGCATAAGATTTTCATAACTGTATTTTTCTTTTAAAAGCTCTTTTGCATATTGATTTGCAAGTTTGAAATTTTTTAACCTCATATAACAATCGTATATAAGCTCTTTTGAATTGTAATTTTTATTTTTTAATCGATTAAGATAATTTATTGCCTGATTATAAGAACCAAGATTGTAATAACAATTTGCGATAGAAAAAGTTATTTCATCATCATTTGAATTATCATACATTTTTAAATATTCCAAAGCGTTTGAATATTGTCCTGATTTGTAATACAAATCCGCAAATGATTTATTTATCACCTTTGCCGAAAATATTTGTCCTTTTAAATCAAAATTTCTGATCTTATTTAATACCCTTATTGCCTCGGTATATTTTTCATCACTTTTGCATTTGGAATAATATTGCAAATATGCCGGAAAATAATTTGGATACAGAGCAAATACCTCATCCCATTTATCCTTCATTATTAGCTTTTGTATTTTTTTTACATATTTATAATCTTCTTTTTCTTCTTTTGATAAAGATTTCATAAAAATATTTTCATCAGAACCCTTTAAATAGATATATTGAGCATCAATTTCGCCCGTATTTATATTATAGAATTTTAGATAATTTCCATACGGAAGATTATTGATTGAGGTGGTTTTAGTTTGCCTGTATGAATTTTCATCCGAGGTAATAATATAACCCTGATTTGCCAAAGCTGTTTGGTTTAAGAAAATTAGCAGTAAAAAAATAGTTGAAATCTTTTTCATAACATGATTTTACAACAAATTTTAAAAAAATAAGCAATTATTTAAACTAAAAAATTTTTATATAAATGGATAGAAAGTATCAAGGGGATATAATTTTATGTGGGAAATTAAATTATTCAATGCTGCAAGACGTGCAGTTACCCAAAAAACTACAACTGCGCCTATTATGAAATTTTGCAGAAGTATATTTAGAGGACGCGGTCAACGAACAATTGTAAGCGGGTTCACCGGCCCAAATCTTGATGCTTCAACTCATTTTAATTTTTTATACAATTTGAGAATTAGAAATCTTAGACCTGTTATTAGGGGGTTTGGTAATCAATACGACCACATACCGGGAATGCTTGTAAAACAAATACCCGGACTTCCGGGACAAACCAGATTAAAATGGTTTCCAAATTTTAGAATACCAAATATAACAAGACACGTTGTTTATGATTTACAACCTCAAAGAAAAGTTATAGCAGGATTTACCAAAGATATTGCAGAAAACACTAAAGGGCAAATCTATACCAAACCTGTAAAAATACCGACAGGAAAAGAACTTGTGGCAGAAGAACGTGTTGTTATACAAGGATTTTCAACCAATACATCCACGACACCTGTTACTAAAAAAATGGATTTAACAAATTCAAATCCAAGAGTTGTTGTTAAGGGGTTTGGCGGTTAAAATCAAAATACATTATGCAATTTATTACATAAAAAATATGTCATTGTATGAAACGTAATCTCCACACAATGACATATTAATCAGTTATTTAAATAAAATTTCAAAAACTATACAACCTCTTTAAATACCAAAGTTGCATTGTGACCACCAAATCCAAATGAATTTGATAAAGCTGCATGAACCTTTTTGTTTCTTGCTTTATGCGGTACATAATCAAGATTTGCAACATGTTCATCCTGATTATCAAGATTAATTGTTGGAGGAACTACACCATCAGTAATTGTTTTCACACAAACAATAGCTTCAACTGCACCTGTAGCACCTAACATGTGACCATGCATACTTTTTGTTGAACTTACTAACAAGTTTGGATTTTTCTCTTTATCGCCAAAGATTTGTTCAATAGCTTGAGATTCTGCTATGTCACCTAATCCGGTACTTGTTCCGTGAGGATTAATATAATCAATATCCTCAGGTTTTAAATCTGCATCTTCTAATGCAAATTCCATTGCTTTATAAGCACCTTTGCCTTCCGGATCAGGGGCAACAATATCATGAGCATCTGCTGTTTGTCCATAACCGACAATTTCTGCATAAATCTTTGCACCACGTTTTTTGGCATGTTCATATTCTTCCAAAACCATGACACCTGCACCTTCGCCCATAATAAAACCATCACGATCTTTATCATATGGACGTGAAGCTTTTTCAGGTTCATCATTACGTTTTGATAATGCACGACATGCTGTAAATGCACCAATACCTAATGTTGTAATTGTTGCTTCACAACCGCCTGCAACAATAGCATCCGCATCACCATACTGAATCGAACGAAATGCATCACCTACAGAATGTGTACCTGTTGCACATGCTGATGCTACAATTTTATTTACACCTTTATAACCATGCTTAATAGAAACTCTGCCTGAAGCCATATCAACAATTAACATAGGAACTGTAAACGGAGATCCTTTTGTAGGACCTTTTTCTATCATTGCCAAATGGCTTTTTTCAAAGGTATGAAAACCACCCGCAGCAGAACTTACCATTACACCAATTCTGTATGGATCATATCCTGCTTCATCAAGTTTGGCATCCGCAATAGCTTCATCAGCCGCAACCATACCAAATTGAGTAAATCTATCCATTCTTTTTGCATCTTTTGGATCTATATAATCTTCAGGATTAAAATCTTTATCTTTAATTTCTGCGGCAATTTTTACTGTTTGACCTTCGGTACTAATTCTTTCAATATTAGAAATCCCGCTTTTGCCTTCAATCATAGATTTCCAGAAATTATCAACACCAATACCGCAAGGGGTAACAACACCCAAGCCTGTAATTACTACTCTTCTTTTCGTCATAAAACATATCCTTATTAAATAATTATTTTCTTTGTAAAAATGCGGATATGAAAATATTATCACACCCGCATTTTAAATATAATTTAATTCAAATAACACAAACAGGTGAAAATTACTTACCTAATTTGCTGTCGATATAGTTAACAGCATCTTGAACTGTTTGGATTTTTTCTGCGTCTTCATCAGGAATTTCGCATTTGAATTCTTCTTCTAAAGCCATAACCAATTCAACTGTGTCCAAAGAATCAGCACCTAAATCATCTGTGAAACGTGCTTCAGGTGTAACCAATTTTTCGTCAACACTTAATTGCTCTACTACAACTTTTTTTACTGTGTCTAATGTACTCATTTTTTTTTCCTCTTAATTTTAATTGTATTACTAATACTTTTTCGACTATATTATAACCCTATGAATATTTTTTTGCAAGAATATTACAAATCTTACATGATTTTGTTAAAAAACTTTACTAACCCATACAGGTTATTATAATCAGGTTTGAATTATAACATCAAACCGCCTGCAACCTCGATTGCTTGACCTGTTACATAATCAGTATCTAAAGCTAAGAATTTAACAACTTTAGCAATATCTTCAGGTGTGCCAAATCTTTTCATCGGAATTGCTGCGGCATATTCTTCAATATTACCAAGATTTGCAGTCATAGCTGTCTGAATAAATCCGGGACATACAGCATTTACTCTGATATTACGAGAACCAAATTCTTTAGCTAATGTTTTGGTTAAACCAATCAAACCGGCTTTTGAAGCTGAATAGTTAGCTTGACCTGCATTACCGTGAACACCAACAATTGATGACATATTGATGATTGAACCTTGACGAGCTTTCATCATATATTTGATAACTGCATGAGTTACATAATATGCTGAACCCAAGTTAATTTTGATAACTCTTTCCCATTGTTCTGCATCCATACGCAAGAACAAACCGTCTTTTGTAATACCTGCATTGTTTAACAAAATATCAATATGTCCGTGTTCTTCAATCATTTTATCAACGGCAGCTTTTACTTGTTCATCATTTGATACATCAAATTGATAAAACCAAGCATTTACTCCCAAAGCTTTGATTTCATCTATTGCAGGTTGCGCGGTTGCTGCATCACAAATATCATTGATAATGATATCACATCCGTTTTGTGCAAGTTCTTTGGCACAGCTAAAACCGATACCTCTTGAACCGCCTGTAATTAATGCAATTTTTCTTTCTGTCATTTTAACTTCTCCTTATATATGGTGTTGGGCTAAATGCCCATCTACTTATTTTATTTGTTAGGTTTTACTTTTAACTATCCTATACCTCACAAAGATTTTCCTTTAATGCTTTGATAGTGTTTTCTAAAGATTCTTTATCAAAAATATTATATGTTGTAACACTTGGATTAATCTTTTTTACCAAACCTGATAAAACTTTCCCCGGACCGATTTCAATAAACGTATCAACACCATCTGAAATGATATTTTGAATTGTTTGTGTCCAATATACTGAAGAATATATTTGCTTTGGCATTTTGTTTTTAAATTCAGCACCCAAAACTGTTGCCTGTGCATCAACATTTGTATAAACAGGAATTTGTGCATCATTTAATTCCAATTCGGCTACAAAATTTTTAAATTCATTACCTGCATTTTCCATAAATTTTGAATGAAAAGCACCAGAAACAGCTAATGGCACAACCCTTCTTGCACCGGCTTGTGTTAATAATTCTCCGGCTTTTGCAACAGCAGCCTCATCACCTGTTATAACAACCTGAACAGGGGAATTATAATTTGCAACATCAACATATCCAACACTTGATGCCTCTTTCAACGCTTTTTCAATACTTCCTTCAGGTGCATTCAAAATAGCAGCCATTGCACCACCTTTTGTTGCACCCATTAAATCGGCTCTTTTTTGAATAGCTTTTAATGTTGTTTCCAAATTCATTACACCTGAAGCATACATTGCGCAATATTCACCCAAACTGTGACCAGCTGTACATACAGGTTCAATATTTAATTCGGATTTTAATGCCTCTAAAGCCGCAATAGATGTTGTAACAATTGAAGGCTGAGTATTTACCGTTTGTTTTAAATCCTCTTCAGGTCCTTCAAAACAAATAGTTGTAATACTTTTACCCAAAACTTTATCTGCTGTATCAAAAACATTTTTTGAAGCAGAAAAATTATCATATAAGTCTTTTCCCATCCCGACAGCTTGAGAACCCTGTCCCGGAAAAATAAATGCAATTTTTTTTGTCATACTATATCCCTTTATTATTGATTAACATATACCTTTACGCAAACGAACAACAGCAGCACCCCAGGTCATGCCTGCACCAAAGCCGCATAAAATAGCAGTTGAACCAAGTTTGATTTTTCCCTGCTCTACACCTTCTACCAATGCTATCGGAATAGATGCCGCAGATGTGTTTCCGTAATATTTTATATTTGAAATTACCTTATCATCACTATAGTTTAGTCTTTTTTGAATTGCTTCAATAATTCTTTGATTTGCCTGATGAGGTATTAAATAATCAATTTCGTCAGATGTCATGCCGGATTGCGCAATACAATCAACTACATAAGGCGGAACTGTAGAAACTGCAAACTTATAAACATCCTTACCGTTCATAATAATTTTACCCGTACCAACCTCTGATGCTTGCTCCACCAACGGACAGCACTGAGATGGGAAATTTGTCTGAATCAATTGACCGATTGTACCATTTGCACTCATATTTAAAGACAAAATATCATCAATTCCGTCTTCTGCCTCGGTTACAACCATAGCGCCCGCACCATCACCAAACAAAATTGATGTACCCCTGTCTGACCAATCTGTAATTTTTGAATTGTTATCAGCCGCAACTATCAAAATGGTTTTATATAAACCACAGCCGATAAAACCTCTTGCAACCTGCAGAGCATAAATCAAACCTGTACATGCCGCAGTTAAATCAAATGCAGGAACACAATTTGGCACACCTAATTTATCCTGTAAAGTACAAGCTAATGTAGGATATAATTGTGGCGGAGCTGAAGCTGCTCCGATTATACAATCAATATCTTCAGGTTTTAAACCGGATTTATCAAGAGCTTTTTTTGCAGCATCCAAACCTAAATCAATTGCAGTTTCATCACCTGATACAACTCTTCTTTCTTTTATACCTGTTCTTGTATAGATCCATTCGTCAGATGTTTCATACAGCTTTTTCAAATCATCATTCGTTATGACTGTTTTTGGTACACTATACCCGACTCCTGCAATTTTCAAAGGTTTCATAATCATATTTCCTATCTGTTAATATTTTCTGCGATTTTTGAATTGATATCTTTATTCAAAACTCTTACAGCTGCTCTTACGGCATTTTTCATAGCATAAGCGGAGCTTCTGCCATGCGCTATGACCGAAATTCCTCTTACTCCTAACAACAACATACCACCAAAATCTTCCCAATTTGTTCTTTTTAAAATTCTTCTTAAAAATGGTTTTGCCATAAGTCCGATAATACTGCCAACTATATCAGATTTAAACTCTGAAGCTATCATTTTTATCAATAAAGATGCCGTACCTTCCGTTACTTTCAACGCAACATTTCCGGCAAAACCATCACAAACAACTACATCAGCCTTGTTTATAAATAATTCTTTTCCTTCGATATTACCTACAAAGTTAATTCTGCCTTGTTCGTGTAATTCTTTCAACAAAGGATAGGTTTCTTTAACCAAAGCATTACCTTTTCCTTCTTCTTCACCAATACTTAAAATCCCAACTTTCGGAGCTTCAACACCAACAACATCCTGAGCATAAACAACACCCATTTCGGAAAACTGAGCAAGCATGCCTGCTGTACATTCACTATTCGCACCACCATCAATTAAAACAACAGGTTTGTATAAAGTAGGTAAAGTTACAGCAATTGCAGGTCTTGTAACACCATGTATTCTCCCTAAACCAAATAAACTTGCCGCCATAGCAGCACCCGTTGAACCTGCTGATACAACAGCCTCACACCTGCCTTGAGCAACTGCATTAACTGAAGCTACAATTGAAGAATCTTGTTTTCTGCGAATTGACTGACCTACAGCTTCACCCATGCCAATAACTTCTGAAGCATGAGAAATTGTATAATCAATTTTTTCAACATCAATTTTAATTCTTCTTTTATGACCTTTTGTTCCACAATCAGAATAAATGCAACCGGCTTTTTTAATACGCTCAATCTCAGCCTGAATATCATCTTGTCTGCCAACAAGCTCTAAACCTACGCCATACTCCTGAGCTGCCCACAAAGCACCTTCTACTATTGTTTTTGGTGCATAATCGCCACCCATCGCATCTATTGCTATTCTTGCCATACTCTCCCCTTTTTCAAAGCCTTTAAGACTCTAAGACGATAAGTCTATAAGTTCTTTACGATATGAACCTAACGTCTTAACGTCTTATCGTCTTAATGACTTTAAAACTATTCTTCAGTTTTTTCTTCAGTTTTAACTTCTTTTGCTTTTTCTTCAACAGCTTCCACTTTTGTTTCTTCTTTCTCAGCTTTTGGAGCTGCTTTTTTAGTTGTTTTTTTAGTAGCTTTTTTAGCCGGTTCTGACACTGCAGCTGCAGCTGCTTTATCTGCTAATTTTACAGGTTGTCCTTTATATGTTCCGCATTCGGTACATACAGTATGTGTCAAAACAGTTGCGCCACAATTAGGACACTTTGTTGTTTCAGGTTTTGTAGCTTTCCAGTTTGCTCTTCTGCTACCTTGAGCTGAATGTCCTGTTCTTTTCTTTGGTACTGCCATTTTGTTTTTCCTTTTTATTTCTTGTACTAACTATTTTTGCAACGTAGCGGATTGCCGCCTTATTTTTTTGGGTTAATTTGGAGATTATTAAAGATTTCCAATCTTGGATCGGTAATATCTTCTTCTTGTGAAATATATTCCCTTCCTTTACAATTTATACCACAAACTTTTTTATTTGGAAAACTTAATATTACAGATTGATACAATAAGTCATAAATATCAATCTCATTTTCGCCGTTTAAGTCGGTAACAAATTGTCCGTCTTTTATCTCAAACTCTTGTCCGGATTCATCATAATCTCCTAATAACGAGCCTTTTGAGAACAATTCATCAAGTTCATAATCTAAATCATATTCAAATTTTTCTAAACACAAATCACATTCCAACAAAACTTTTCCCTTAACATTTCCGCTTACTTGTACAAAATCTCCCAAAGATTTTGCACATAAATCGGCATGTATCGGAGTAACACAATCTATTCCTTCAATTTTTTCATCAAAGGTAAAATATAATGTTTTGTTTGAGCTATTTTCTAATTCGTCCAGTGATAATATCGTTTTCATGGTTTTATTTTGGTTTGATAGGTAGGATAGGTTTGATAAGTGCGTATCGAATATATGTATTAACACAAATTGTACAATTGCTAATTACAGCATAAAACTTATCCTACTTATCTAACTCATCCTACGTCTTACTACATATATTGTTCTTCTTGAATAGCAACTGCGGCTATCTGATTAGAAACAAAAGATACTTTCTTCAAAGGCCCTTCAGTTTCTTGTTCAATCAATACAGGTTGATTAAGAGTCATCTTTTCTAGCAGGTCGCTATACAAAGCCTGTGCATCTTTCACATACAATACTAAAGGTGCTGTTGAACTTTTGATAAATACTAATACTGCTTGTCTTTTTTTGATATTTTGAGGATTAATACCCTGCGGATTATATTGTTGAGCCATAATATTCTCCTTTTAAGTATTTTTATTTTAACTAAAAAACTAATTAAAATCAAATCATCTTTTTAGAGGATAGAAATTAAAGCTTAATCGTTTAAAATGAATGTAGGTGCAGGTATCTTATTAATTCATAAAAACAAAGCGACTAAATAACCTTGGGAGAGTTTATATGGAGCCAATAATTTCTGAAAATGTAGATTTATATAGTCCATGTAATGATGAAAT
>CACXCI010000030.1 GCA_902766105.1 uncultured bacterium | reverse complement strand
ATAGGCTTCTGATGAGTGTTATTCCCCACACCACTCTAAAAACAAAAAGGTATCCGAGTTACTTAACCTTTTGGTGATTTGCTATGGATACACTTCTTGAAAAACGACAAATATATTTGGATAGCAGGACTTGCGAGTATCTGATTACGATTTTGCTTTTTATTTTATTAGTCCTGACGCATTGGTATTTTCAACCTCCAATAATGGCAAATGACTTATTGGCCAGCAATCCCATTACAGCACCCACATTATACGAGGCAAGTCAAAATTTAAAAGAAGAAATTAATCCTGCTGTAAGAAAAGATAAATTTGAACAGAGAATACAAAATAAATATCGAAACGGATATAACGTTTATAATGTTGCAGATGGGATAAAGCATATAAAAACGGTTAAATATTTTAACGGACATCCGGTAAGATTAAATATCGTTGAAATTAATCAAAAGGTAGCTTTTGACTATGAGGTAAAACCGGCAATAGCGGCAAATACCTTACCTCACAAAAGAACAGTTCGTGGAATTGCTCAGAATACGAATTCTATAGTTGCAATCAATGGTGGCTTTTTTAAACCCCAGACAGGAGTTCCTTTGGGAACGTTGATGATTGACGGTAAAATTTATACCGGACCTATATATGACAGAGTTGCACTTGGAATTTTTGAGAATGGTTATGATGTGGGCAGAGTTCAGTTAAACGCAACAGTAAAAGGTAATAATAAGACAATAAAAATTGATAATATAAATCAGCCAAGAATACTATCCTCATATATTTTAGCATATACTCGGGATTGGGGAAGCTATGCGCCTGCTTCACCTCAGTATGGTGTCCAATTGCAAATTGTTGGAAATAAGATCGTAAAAGCTTCTGCCAATCCTCTTTTTATTCCTGAAAACGGGATGGTTTTAGTTGGGCCTAAAGATAAATTAGGAGCGCTATTTGGAGCTAAGGATGTTGAGATAAACTTAACGACAAATCCTAAGTGGGAAAATGTTAAACATATAATAAGCGGCGGTCCGTATTTGGTAAAAGACGGGACGGTATTTGTTGATACCTCAGCGCAGCGTTTAAATTCAATAGGCGGGCGAAACCCAAGAACTGCAATTGGGTATACAAAGGATAACGATTTAATATTGATAACAGCAGACGGCAGAGAAGGAAGTTCAATCGGATTGACATTGACAGAACTTGCAAATTATATGAAATCATTAGGGTGTGTAAATGCTATTAACTTAGATGGCGGCGGCTCTACCGTTATGTACGTAAACGGACAAATAGTTAACCGTCCTGTACAACCCGGAGGCATAGCTTTGTCAAATGCTTTAGTTGTTTCACGCAGAAGCGTAAACTTTAATTAGTCGGTTTATTTACTCATCATTTTTTGAATATCTGATATCAATTCTTCTGCGTTGTTCGTAGGTTTAATTTTTTTTGCATTATTTGCGTGTTCTAAAGCTTTTTGGGGTTCTTGTTTGTTATAATAAATTATTGCCAAATCGTATTCAATTATGTATTTTTCATCAATGGAATTTGCATAACCCTGCGCTGTTGCAAGGTTTTTTAGTGCTGATTCATAATCACCCATATCGACATATACTGAGGCAATATTTATGTATCCTGTTGCGATATTTGGATAATTACTTATGTATTTTTTATACTCGTCAAGTTTTTTTTGTAATACAATATCTTCTTTTCCCATAATCAAAGGTGCATAATATAAATTTTCATATTTATTTTGATTGTTGTCCGTTATTGTCGGCTCAAGCCTGTATAACAAAACTAGAGTGTTTAAATCTCTGTTAGAGATGCTGTTTGTTGAAGAAAATATATAATCATATTTTTTCGAGTCCGCATTGTCATACATAATATCTGCAGGATTGTCGCTATGTCCCATTATGCCAAGAGTATGACCAAGCTCGTGTTGAGCGGTGTTAAAAACCTCGTTTTGCGAAAAGTTTTGTTTTAGCGGATTTGTTTTATAAAATGTTAAATTCATCTTTTTTAAAGAATTGTCGTTTGCAATTATCGGTTCGGTATATGCCACAATATACTTGCAATTTCCTGATTTATCACAAACATTTTCATCTATATCTTTGAATGAAATTACTATTTGAGCATTATCTTTATCTTTTGTCATATTAAATTTTATGAAATTTGTTTTGATTACCCATTGATTTAGGGCCGATTGAATACCTGTATAATAATATTGCGGAACATCATTTGTTTGTTCAATATAAACATTTAACGGAAATGAGCGTAAATCCCAGCGGACAATATCATTACCCATCGCAGCATTATAAATATAGTTGTTTTCAAAGCCTTTTATCAGGTTATGTTTTAAATATACAATTTGAGATTTAGCGTATTTTGAAGCTTCATCTGTTATATCTGAGTCTGCCATTTCAAATAATTTTTTTTGTACGGAATATGTCGGTTTTGACTTAGATAGTGCCAAGACGTAATAAAATCTCGCTAAAATTCCTTTTTTGTCAGCAAATAATGAGCGTTCAAAATATGGTATTGATTGTTCATATTTGCCTTCCAAGTATAAAACCCTAGCTTTATTGTAGTTATACATTGCAGAAAACGGGGATTTGTATATCGCAGCAATAGCAAGAACTATAAATAAGATAAACAGTAAAATTTTACGCATCAATTTTGTCCGCCAAATTTTTCTCTAATTGTTGCGCTAAAGCTCTTGTATCTCCTTTTAATTTGAAATACTCTGCAAATTTCGAGGTTGTTTTTATATTAATGCTTCTGCCGTTTTTATCTTTATGCTTTGAAACTAAGCCTTTTTCAACCAGTTCTGCAACATGTTCATAAGCTGCAGAGCGTAATTTTACAAGTTCTGTTTGTCTTATCGGACCTTTTAATGCGATAACCAGAAGAGTTCTTAAAACTGCCGGTGATAAATCAACAGGACAAATTTTTTCAACTATATCACTGTAATCTTCCTTGACCTGTAAAATATAACCGTTTTCATCATCAATTTCCAAAGCGCCATCTCGTGAGGCATAATCCATAATCAATTCTAAAATGGCTTCTTCAATTTCTTCAGGTTCAGCATCTAAATATGTTGCAATTTCATCTAACGATAGAGCTTTTGCCGTAACAAATAAAACTGCTTCTATTCTTGATTTAAGCTGTTGCATGAGAGCCTCCTTTTACAACGTATAAATCAGAATAGAATTCCTTTTGTTCCAATTCATAATCTGTATCCCTTGTTAAAAATAACAATGCCAGATATGCACTTATTTTATCTAAGCCTAAAACAATAAGTTCTTTTAACTCAATTTTATCTTGATGTTCAAATATTTGACCTAAGTTGTCTTTAAGTTTTAGTACTGCTTCTTCAATATATTCTTCATGCGCCATTGAAACAATTTCATCAGGAGTTAGTCTGGAGTAGTTTCTGACATGACTTTTTGCACGTTCATGCGCGCTTTTCATTGAAGCTCGTTTTTCTAATTTTTCGTAAAATTCAAGTTGTTTAATCAAGTCTTTCAAAGTAACTACTCTGTTGCGATTTAGACGAATACTTGTTCTGCGTTGAAGAGCTTCATCAAAACTGACAACATTACTTGTCGGAATAAATTCTTTATCTTCATCGCCGTAGTCAGCCACGAAACCGTCATCGTCATACACAACATTGTCTTGCGGCTCATCTTTGAAATCTTCAATAGATAAACCTGCCAATACATTTGATTGCAGCCTGCACAATATTGATGCAAACAAAAGTGTTCTGCTTGCGACTCTCAGATTCAAAGACTTTAATTCTATCATTCTTTGAAGATATTTTTCAGTAACATCAAGTATGTCAATATTCCAAGGGTCAATTTTACCTTGTTTTGCCATATCAACCAATATTCCGATACCGTCATTGGCATCAAATTCGCCGGGTTTTCCGTATATAGAGGCTTCTAAGTCTTGTATATTTATTTGATTATTGTTCATTGTCTTCTCTTAGTTTTACACCTGTAACTTTTGTTTTACCTTTTTCTTTTTGGGTAACACCTATTGTCCTGCTGGCAGCTTCAATCATCGGCCGACGGTGGCTTACTACCAAAAATTGAGTGTCTGACGATTGTTTTTTTACCATTTCCGCAATTCTTTCAACGTTCATTGTATCTAAACTTGCATCAACTTCATCTAAAGCATAAAATGGTGCAGGAAGATATCTTTGGATTGAAAATACTAATGCCAAAGCTGTTAAGGCTTTTTCTCCACCTGATAAAGCTCCTAATTTATTGTTAGTTGTTTTATCTCTTGGTTTTGCTTCAATTGTCATACCTGCTGACAGTGGATCATTTTCATTCTCAAGTATCAGTTTGCCTTCGCCTTCTGATAATTGATGATAAATATCCTTAAAGTTTTCATTTATGGCTGTAAACGTTGTCATAAATGCTTCTTTCTTCTGTTGCTCAAAGCCTTGCATTTTGTCCAATATTGATTGGCGTTCTGTTGATAGTGTTTTGATTTGAGTGTCTAGTTCTTCTTTTCGAGCGGCTTTTTCTTCGTAAGATACAATTGCTCGCATATTAACATCACCCAATTCCTGCATTCTTTTTTCCAATCTTTGAATTTTTGTATTCAATTCGTCAATAGAAATTTGGACAGGTTCAAGTTTCTCTGTTTCAACGCCGGCATCTTTTAACAATGCGGTTGCACTTTCTAATTGAGGTTCCAGTTCTTTTCTTTGTAATTTGAATGCCTCAATTTGTTCATTAATTCTTTCGATTTCATTTGTTTTAACTGCACTATTTGTCTGTAAATCGATTAAACTTTTATGAATTTCCTCTTTTTGTTTCACAAGTTCTCCGATTTTTTCATCAATTACAGCTATTTTATCAGATAGGACATTTAATTGTTCCTCTAATTGAATGATTTCGTCTTTAGAGGTGATTTTGTCCTGCTCCAGAGCTTCATTATTCTTAACAGTATTTTTTATATCATCTTCTCTGGAAACAATTAAATTTTCATTGAATTTAATGTTGTTATTGAAGCCGTTGATTTCATTGTTAACACCGTCTATGCTGTTGTTGATATGTCTGATATCATCTTCAAGACCTTGAGTTTTTTCTTTTAAGTCCTTGAGATCTTTGTCGTTTAGCAGAGCATCAAGTTCAGCGAGTTTATCTTGAGCAGCTTGAATCTTATCTGATAAATCAACTCGTTGAGCTTCAATTTTATCCAATTCTGTGCTTAGTTTTTTGATTTGGGGTTCTGTGTCTGTGATAAAAGCCTTTTTTGTATCCAAAAGATTTTGGCTGTTTTCAAATTGAGATTTCATATTAGAAAGCTCAATTTTTGCTTTTGAATATTCGGTTGAAGATGTGGAGTATGTTGTGCGGATTTTATCTAATTTGTCTTCAAGTTCTTTTTTGAGGCTTACAGAGTCCTCATATTTTTTCTGTAGTTCATCAAGTTTGGCTTTTGCATTTTCAAGTTCTTTATCTGCATTTTGACCAAAACCTAACATTGATTTTTTGACATATCCGCCAGTTATTGCAGAAGATTTCTCATATAGTTTACCGTCTAAAGTAACCATACGATATTGTCCGATAAGCTGCTCTGCTGTATCTGTATCTTCAACAATCAAAGTATCTCCGACAGCATAGAAAAATGCGTCAATATACATATCGTCAAAATCAACAAGGTTTATTGCAAAATCAATAACCCCTTTGTTTTTCGGTAATTGTAATTTCGATGGTGCTTTTTTTACCTTATTTAAGGGTATAAATGTTGCACGGCCGGCTCTGGCTGAATTTAATAATTCCATAGCAACATAAGCCGCATGAGTGTCATCAACGACGATGTGTGCAAGTCTGCCGCCAAACGCAACATCTAAAGCGAGCGAATATTCTTCATCAACAGTCCCCAATTGCATTAAAGGTGCATGAACACCTTCTAAGTGAGCATTCATTACAGTTGAAATAGGAATACTTGAACCGGATGATGACATTGCTTTTCTTTGAGCTTCCATTTCTGAAAATTTGCGCAACGCTGCACGGTAATCGTGATCGAAATCTTCCATTGAGTTTTTGGCATCGTCCAGTTGCTGCATAGTCTTATTTTGGATTTCTTTCAGTTCATCCATTTCTTTTTTTAGATTGTCTACTTCCAGCTCTTTTAATGATTTGTCATCCCCGAAATTCGCTTTTGATTTTTCAGCTTGCTCAATAAAGGTTTTAGCATCATCTAATTCTTTCTTTAGATTTCTGTGCTCAACTTCTTTTTCAAGTTGAACTTTCAATAACTCATTATCTTTATCTTTTAATGTATCTAAGTTGTGAGAAACCTCGCTGCGTTCCTGAACATATTTATCAACTGTTGAACTCAAACCGGACATATCTGATAGCTTTTTTGCCAGCTCATCTTTTTTCTCTTTTAATTGAGTTTCAAGTATACCGATTTTATCGTGAGCTAGTTTTATATTTAACTTTTCATCTTCGATTTTTTTCTTGTAAGTTTCAATACCGTTTTTTGCATTTTCTATCGACTGAATACCTTTTTGAATTTGGGCATCCGCATAGGCCATAGAATTTTTCTTAATTTGAATGCGAGCAGACAAATCGCTTTGAGAATCTTTTAATTTGTTACGTTCTTCCTCTCCCTGCTCTTTTAATTTTGTATCAAGTTCTTTATATTTTTCATTTATAAGTTGGATTTGTTCTTCTAAATCTTTTTTATTAGCTTGTTCTTCTTTTAGCTTTTTATTTGATTGAAGGATGTTTTCGTGTGCTAATTCCAATTTGCGTTTAAGATCAAAGAATTTAACCGTACCGATTTGAGCTTCTAAACCTACTTTTTCTTCAAGTAATTTTTTATATTTAAGAGCAACTTCACGCTCTGATTTTAGTTGTTCCAAGTTCTGCTCAACTTCTGTTAAAATCAGCATAGCGGCATCCACTCGCTGCTCTACAGTTTTTAGCTCATTTGTTGCCTGATCTATGCGTCTGTCAAAATCCGCAACACCGGCAATTTCATCAATAATTCCTCTGCGGGCTTTTGATGAACACATAACAATCGAGGTAACATCGCCCTGCATCATAACATTGTAACTGTTAGGGGTAATGTTATACTTTTCCAATATGGAACGAATGTTTGTCAGGGTATCAATTTTATCATTAAGGTAGTATGTACTTGCAAAACCTTGATTTGTCTTTTTTATCCTTCTTGCAACCGTAAGTTCTTTTTCGCCGTCAACATCTCCAAATGTAACTTTTACTGTTGCTTCATTTTTATTATTAAAGGTAGTTATAAAATCAGATAAATTTTCAACACGTAAAGCGCTGCCCTGCCTTAAACCAAGGGCAAACATGACACTATCAATAATATTGCTCTTGCCTGAACCGTTTGGACCTGAAACCGTAGTAAAGCCTTTGAGTAAAGGTATTTCTGATTTGTTGGCAAATGATTTAAAATTATCTATTTCCAGTTGTTTTATGTACATAATTCTACCTATTTCCTCATGATACAGGCAGAACAAGGTTATGTCAAAAGTATTTAAGAATATTTACAAAATAGAACCGTTAAGTCATAAACGTAAATTATCAAAATAGTGTACAATATTGACAAAAATAATAAACCTTAAAGGACATTCCTTTTTAGCTGTCTTAGCGGTCTTAATTACTATATTCTTTTGCATATTGTGGATTGACAGCAAGCCATTTAAACGTTTGAGCTTCTGTTTCTGGAATATCAATAACAAAAGTTCCGCCGTAGCGACCTCTTGAAAATACCAAATACCCTTCTTTTGCCAAATTGTGAAAAGCTTTTCTAATGGTATTCGGGTTTAAATCCAACATTCTTGATAATTCCAAAATAGATGGTAATTTATCCCCGATATTATAATTTTGGGCAATCATTTTTTTTATGTGATTTTGAGTCTTTTCATAGTGATAAAAAGCTGTATCTTTCGCAGGTGCAAAAATTGAGGTTTCAGGCTTTAGATTATTGTCAACCGTACCGGGAATTTTTATAACAGTTGTTCCGTAGCTTCCTCTTCGAGCCAATAATATGCCTTTTTTAATTAGTATCTTTAGTGCATCATGAACCGTTTTTATACTTGCTTTAAAGGTTTTTGATATTTCCTCGTGGGCAGGCATCTTATCACCGACTTTAAGAGATTCTTTAATATAATTTTCTAAATCTTTAACTATCATATCAACCAGTGTCGAACTTTTTTTCTTATTGTCTTCTGCGGAGATTTCAAAGTTAAGATTGTTGACGACCCAGCCGCTTTGTCTTGAACTTTTAAAGTTATGGATAAGAATTTTACTTGCGCAGAGCGTTTCCAGTGCTGCTCTTGTTGTATTTGCGGAATATCCTATAATTAGTGATATTGTTCTTGTCGCAGGGAGTTTATCTCCAACTTTGTATTCACCTGATGAAATGTAGCGTTTGATTGCTTCTGTCGCAAAATCTTTCTTTGATGTTAATTTGCGAAATGTGGCATTACTTTTTTTGAAATCTTTGACTAGTGTACCGATACATTGTTTTGACTCAACATAACCTAAATCTTCAATGTATCTTAGAGCGTTTTGTATTGTTCCTGTACTTACTCCAAGGTGGTATGCAAAATCAGCTTTTGAAGGAAGTATATAGTTTTCTTGAATTTTTCCTTCTGCAATTTCTTTTGTAATCCAAGCCGCAATCCATTTCCCGATAATAATGGCTTTTGCTTCATTAATATCTTTTAAATCAGGCTTTTTAGCTGTTATGTCTGAGATTTTGATTTTTATAAGCTCTGATTTTTTTGGTGCTATATGATTTTCTGTATTTTGCATATTCCTTCTACCTTTTTTTAATGATACATTATTTGTAAAAAAACATCAATATTTTTTTTGTTAGTATATTTATTTTTGTTAAGACGATAAGTCGATAAGTCGATAAGTGCAATAAGGCTTATTGCTTAAATTAATGATTGCCTTAAATTAACTAAATTATCGTTAAGAACTTAGCGTCTTATCGTCTTAACGGCTTCAAAACCGCTCAGTCGTTGTTTTTGCGCAGCTTTGCATATAATTACCTTAATTAAAATGTTTTTTAAGTACTTTTATAATCTGTACGCCTGAAAATGATTTGACCAATTGTTATTTTAATCGGATACTGTTGTTATGGTAAAACAAAGAGTAATAGCATTAGTAGATTGTGATTCGTTTTTTGTATCGTGTGAGCAGAAAAGGGATTCCTCATTAAAGAGCAAACCTGTGTGTGTAATTTCAAACAAAGAAGGGTGTGTGATTTCTCGTTCAAAAGAGGCAAAACAAATGGGTATTCGCATGGGTGAACCGCTTTTTATGGCAAAAAAAGAACATCCAAAAGGAATATACATAGTAGCCGATCATGAATATTATGCCTATGTTTCAAATCTTGTGATGTCTGTACTGAAAGACTTTAGTCCATACGTTCAAATCTACTCGGTAGATGAAGCTTTCGTTGATTTTACGGGTTTAAAAAGATTGTATAAGAAAAATTATTATACTTTGGCACTCTATTTAAGACAAAAAATTCTTGATGAGGTTGATATACCGGTTTCAATAGGAGTCAGCTCCACAAAGACTCTTGCAAAACTTGCCTCGGATAAGGCTAAACATTTTAAAAACGGAATATACCTCATAGGACAAAGGAAAATTATTAAAGAACTGAAAAATACTAAAATTGAAGAAATTTGGGGTATTGGAAGGAGATTGACCGTTGCATTGCGTCGTTCAGGAGTTTTGACAGCGGAAGAATTGGTTGCTAAATCGGATGAATGGCTTGATAAATTGATAGGTATACATGGAATTGAAATGAGGCATGAGCTTTTGGGAAATATGGTTTCTCCTGTTATCAATGAAGAAAAACCTCCAAAGTCAATTCAAAATACGAGAGCTTTTTGTCTTTTTACATCTGATTTTAATTACATAAAAAATGAATTAAATAAACATATCCATACCTCTTGCAGAAAACTTCGTTCTTATAATACAAAATGCCGTCAAATTGGTGTAATGTTGAGAACTAAGGATTTTAGAGTATTTTATACAAAAAAAGAACTTTTAGCACCGGTTGATTTTGAACTTGAAATATCAAAAATAGCAATGGATTTGCTTGAGGATATATATGATCCGACTGTGCTGTATAGAAGTACCGGAGTTGTTTTAGAGCGTATTGGAGAGGAAGGTATTGAACAGTTGTCTTTATATTCTGACAGTCAGACTATTGAGAAAAATAAAAATTTAACAAACTGTTTTGATAAACTTGAGGCAAAATTTGGCAAAAATATTGTTCAAACAGGCTTTACCCGAAAGAAATAACTTAATATGATATGATGACAAACAAAAGACCGAAAACTCATTCGGTCTTTTGTTATAATTTTACAAATAATTCTATACTGTTTATTCTTCGTCAGAATCATCTTTTTTTATTTGGTCAACGACCATTTTTGCCATTTCTTTGGCAATAATTGCTTGAGTATCTGCAGGACAATTTTGTAACATATTCATAGCAGTTCTCAGTGTCGCATCAATATCGTACCAGCGACCTCTACGATTATCATCTAAACCTGAGCCTACTGCAGAAATAATGTCATCAACAGCCTCAAATTTTTCATCTTCTATGTTGTGTTCAATAATAATTTTAATTAAATTTAACGCAACACGAATTTGAGTTTGGTCATCTGTTTCTTCTAACGTTTTGACTGCTTCTGATAAAACCGGATCTTTGTCATACCAGCGTCTGTAATGGTTTGAGTATTCTTCTTTCATCTTCCGTTCTCCTTATTTTATACTAATTATAGTGTAACATAGTCGTGGACTGTAGTAACTATACTTACCACTAACCTTTTTTAAAGGTTACTCCTTTTGTCCCTTTCGGGTACTCCCAATCAAGAGATTTCTTTTCACAGGCAATTCGGCATGCTCCGCATTCTAAGCAGTTTTCAAAGTTTACAATAAGCTCTTGCCTATCTTTATCCCATTCATAAACTTTTGCAGGACATATATATGTGCATGGTTTTCCCTCACATAGTCTGCAATCCTCCATTTTGGGATGCAAATGAGAGTTGTCATCCGGCGAGTATTTTAAAGTATATAATTTTTTATCTATTTCCATATCAAAATACTCCATAATAATTTGAATATTGCCCATATATCTTTAAAAAGTTCAGATAATTTTCTGTCTGTAAATACGCTTTTTATAAATTTATGATAATTTTCTTTTTTAGGTGTGCCGTCAGATGTTGTAAACATTTCAAAAAAGGCGTTTATCTTTTTGAAATAGTATGAGAAAAATGCTTTTTTACGAGTGTGAGCTATATTCATCAAATCTCTGTATGTGTGCATATCTTTCATAATGAAAGAGTCTTTGAGTTTTTTCTCATATAAAGATAATGATTTTTTAGAAAAATCTTTTTTATCAATAGCTTCTATTGCCGTTTCGCCAGCAAGTTTTCCGCTAATCATTGCCAAATTTGTTCCTTCCCAATGAAGGTTGTTAACAAGCATTGCGGCATCACCTATGACCATAACTCCATTATCACAAAGCTTTGGAATTTTATGATATCCACCTTCAGGTATCATGTGAGCAGAATATTCACCTAATTCTCCGCCTTCAATTAAGTTTGCAATAGAAGGATGTTGTTTTAACCTTTCTAACAATTCAAAAGGTCTGTAGTTGTTTTCGACAAGTTCATTAAGAGTAATTCCCAGTCCTATGGTAACACTATCTGTATTTGTATACATAAAACCAAGCCCTAACATTCCAAGCATTGAACCGCCAAAAATTTCGATAATTGCACCCTCACCATCTTTTAGGTTAAATCTTTGATTGATTGTTTCTTTATTAAGCTTTATTACCTCTTTTACACTGAGAGCAACATCTTTTGTTTCTATCTCTTTTCTCAAGCCTATTTGTTTTGCTAACAATGAATTTACCCCATCGGCAAGAATTACAATGTCTGCGTAAAATTCTTCAAGTTCTGTTTTTACTCCGATAACTTTATTTTTTTCTTTGATGAGTTCTCGGACAACAGTTTCTGTTACAAGATATACCCCCTCTTTTTGTGCCTGTTGAGCCATCCATCGGTCAAATTTCCCTCGTATAACAGAATAACTGGAATCATTATTTTTTCTATATGTAATTGTTGTTGAATCTGCTTCTCCAAGAATAGCAAAATTATGTTCAATGTTGCGTCTTTCCAGCGGTGCTTCTTGCTCAAAGTTTGGAAAGATTTCTTTTACGGCATTTGTGTATATTGCCCCTCCAAACATATTTTTTGCGCCTGCAAACATTCCACGCTCGATTAAGACAACTTCTCTGCCGGCTCTTGCCAAAGTTATTGCACAAGAAATTCCGGCAGGACCTGCTCCAACAACTATTACATCTGTTTTGTTTTCCCTCTTCAACATTGTATGATTATTATACTATAAATTTTAAGGCTTGTAAAATAGTTAATTATATTATATTCAAGGCTAATTTATGGTATAGTTAGTATAGAGTTAAATCTTATGCTAAAAAGCATCTGATTTTATATTTTTATCAGATGCTTTTTAATATTTTTTTTAAGATTTTACTACAGTTTGTTGTCCCGATTTAGAAATTTTCATCAGGTATGTGTACTCATCTCCGTTCATTTTATTAAAGAATGTACGAAATTTTGACTGAGATTGTGTCTTTTGTTTAATTATTTTAGATGTAGATTTTTTAGCTTGAGGTGTTTGTTGTTTTGTTTCATTTTTTTGTTTTTTGATTTCCTTTGTTGAGGATACTGAGTTTTTCTTATTTAATGTTTTTTCAGCATTCTTAGGTGTTGCTTTGCCTAATTTCCAGTTGAAGCCGCCATTCAAGACAACGCCGGATCTGCCTCCGTTTCTGATCATTACTTGACCATAAGCAGAGAATCTGTCGCTCCAATGTTTTTGTAAACCGACACCATATTGAACGTAAGGATCAACGGATAAATTTGGTAACCTTGTATCTTGAACCGTTACTTTGGTATTACCCATTATATTCCATACCATATCTATTCCGGCATAAGGCTGCCATCCTCTTGGGGTGTTTCCGATAACTTTCAAGCCCGGAATTATTTGTATTGCATTTAGTGGATCAGAATTTATTCTTCTTCCTGAGGCATTTGTATAATCAAATGTGTTTACAAAGGTATAACCTAACATCAATGAAGGTTGAACAATCACACGACCACCTTTGATTTCCCAATTGTAGCCGGTTTTATTTGCTATACCTGCTGTAATCATTGCGAAATTGTCTGTTCCATCCGGAGTATATGCCTGAGCGACACTTGCGCCTGTTGATGCGGTTATACCGGTAAAGAAATTACCTTTATATAGAGCTCCGGTAAGACCGATAGCGCCGCCTTCTTGGTTCATGCTTACTTTGTTATAAGAAGAATGTGAACCATTATATCCGATAAATGCAGATATAACTCCTTTATATCCGTGTCCTAAATCTTTAAGCTTGCTGTCGCCTCCGTATAATGAACCATAAGATATATTTGAAACTTTAATTCCGCCGTTTAAATTAACATTTTCAAATGTAACGTATGGTTTTACCCACATATCTTGTGAGGTTTCAGGAATTCCTGAAATTTGATATACGGGAGCTGCAGTGGAAGCATTTTTGTTGATATTTTCAGCAGCGCTTCTTTCAGCTTTTGTATATTTTGTATAGCGGTTCATGTGATAGAAACCATCTTGAAGCATTTATTTAACTGCGGGAGAGGGTGTCCTCCCGCTAGGGTCATTATTGAGCCCTCTCTTGAATTTGTAAGCTCACTACCTTCGCTAACAAATTCTTTTCTCTCCATAGGAGAGATGTTTATCTTTGCTCCATCGCCGGTTAGAGAGCCCCCCTCTCCCTAACCCTCTCCCTCCAGGGGACGAGGAAATTATTATTTGCTACACCGTCGGTTAGAGTTCCCACTCTCCCTAACCCTCTCCATCCAAGGGGCGAGGAAATTATTATTTGCCGCACCGTCGGTTAGAATTCCCCCTCTCCCTAACCCTCTCCCTCCAAGGGACGAGGGAATTATTATTTGCCGCACCGCCGGTTAGAATTTCCCCTCTCCATTGGAGAGATTTTACTTGAGATAAAAAATCGGGTTGAATAATTGATATCCAACCCGATTTTTTAATTTATTATACTAATATGTGAACTGATAAGTTTGTCCCTGTTTATTAATCGTAAATTGAAGCGGTTTTGGATCATCTTTAAATTTCAAACAAAGTATTCTCATAGAGGAATTTGCCTTCAGGTCATAATTCTCTGGTAAAGAATGAGAAAATCTTGTAGCTTCCTTAATAACCATTCCAAGTCTTACGTTGTTTGCAATAGTAAAACCAAATGACAAACCTCCGGTAGCTACAGCAAGAGGAAGTGCCAAGTTATCTGCTACATCTAATTTATCAAAATCTACAAATGTAGATGTTGTTACATCTTTTAATGCTGCAAGTCTTTCAGAATACACTTTTTCAACTTTTATATTTGTATTTGAATTGTTTTTTACAATATATTCAAATGCGTGAACATACTTATTCTCTTTGTTCTTTAAACGATATTCATTGATTGTAACCGTAACATTGGCATCTGTATTATAAAATTTTTGCGAGTCAATACAAGTTAAATCAATTGGATCATTATCTTCTGAATACGGAATAGCAGAGGTCTTTTCATTGCCTTTCGACATCTTGTCATTTAATTTACTCACTCCTTTTTTTATCGGTTTCAAACCGTCTGGCATTGTAAATAAACCGTCTAATGCTCCGGATCTTGCATAATCTACAAAATCAAATTTATATTCTTTATATGCCTCTTTATCCTCTAATGTTTCGTATTGGTAATTTTGACTTTTAAAAAAAGCCGTAACGTCATTATTGTCTTTGTCGTATTCTGCGTCTGTTACAATGTATACATCCGTATCATGCAAGGCAGGATAAAATTTCATATAATAGTGTTCGTCGCCGTATGTTGCATAATACGCATTTCTTGCAAGTTTTTTTACCTCAATTTCTTTGCTTAAAATATTATCTACAATAGGTACGACAGTTCTTATATTCTTGTCTTTGATTCTGTATGCGTGATAATCTTTAATCATGCCCGCTGCGTTTGCTGCTGTCGAAAACAGTATAAATATTGATACTACACAAAAGCTTTTTAAGATTCTTTTCATATTAACTATTCTCCTATTTAGTTTAACTAAACACTTTATGAAGATTATATATCAAAATTTGATTATTGTTCAATAACTATTCAATAATTGTTACACTTTTCAAGCAAGTAGGGTAGACTTTAGTCTACCACTGCTATTTGAAAGTAGCCGACCGGTGAGAGTAAATAAGGTGTAAAAGTGAGTAAATTGTTTTTGGGGTAAAGTTGCACTTCCGACCGCCAAAACCCCCATAACGAGCGGACTTTATAAAAATAAACCATCAAATTTTATGAACCGTTGTAAAATAGCAGTCGGTTTGAGGATTTTTAACAAAGAAATTGATTATTAAATATTTTTATATACAATAGCAAAAAAATTTTTTATCTGTTTTAATACAAGTAATACAATATAATATTAGGGTGGTACTTATGAAAATAGAATTAAACCCAATAAACAAATTAGATATGAAATTATTAGATGCATATGATTGTTTTAAAAAAACTGTGAACGGTATCGCATACAGTAAAGATGGGAAAAAGGTTATTGGGAATTATGGTAAATGGAAAATAAACTATAAGTGTGATGATGTTGAGGGTTTTGTTACGGCGGATGGTATTATT
>CACXCI010000029.1 GCA_902766105.1 uncultured bacterium | reverse complement strand
TCATCTGCCGAAACAAAATTTTCCTCTGTAATTCTTCCATATCTGAGAATAAAGTCAAAACAACTAACCAAATCTTTCGTACATTGTGCTTTTACCTGCCGATTAAATTCTTTTGCTAGCTGCGAAGGAGTTCCTGGATAAAAACCCTTTAGCATTTCACATCTGGTTTGCTCAAGCTCTTTCAGTTTTGGTAGAACTTTATTGGTATAATTTTCTAAAAATTTGTTTCTGTACTCTGATTTCATTATTGTCCTTTGTATTTGTCGGGATAGTAATCCCGACCTACGTTTTTATTTCTGGTTTGTTTCGTCGAAATTTTGCTTCTCCTCGCAATGGCGGGTGTGTTATTTTTGTATTTTGTAGGTCGGCATTGCCATGCCGACATTATTATTTTTATATTTACCCCTAGAACATTCCCGGAGGACCGCCGCGACGTTTTGTACCGGCTTGCGAAGAAATTTTTCTTTTGCCCCCGCCGGTTGAACTTATTATGACTTTATCTCCTAGTTTTAAGTCTTTGGATATAATTTCTACATTAGTGTCGTCGCTTGGACCGGTTTCAATATCAATGCGTTCAGGTTTATTGTCTTTTAATATCCAAATTCCTTTGTTTTTGTATTTTGGACCGTCAACTTCGGGGGTATATTTTAGTGCAATAGATGGTGCACACATTACATCCTTGCTTCTTTTGGTGATTATTGAAACATTGGCTGTCATTCCGGGTTTAAGGGTTAAATCTTCGTTACTTACACTTACGATGACGGTATAGGTTACAACATTTGATGTTGTTGTTGAATCAAGTCTTACCTGAGTTACTTTTCCATGGAAAATACTATCCGGATACCCGTCAAGTGTGTATTCAACATCTTGTCCCTCCTTAACTTTGCCAATATCTGCTTCTGAAACATTTACCTCAATTTGCATTTCTTTCAAATCTTGTGCAATAGTAAACAGCTCGGGAGCCTGAAAGCTTGCGGCAACCGGTTGTCCAACGTCAATGGCACGTTTGATAATTGTTCCGTCAACAGGCGCAACAATTTTTGTATAGCCCAAATTTGTCATTGCTGTTTTATAGTTTGCTCTTGCTTGTGCAATAGAGGCTCTTTGAGCGCCAATAGATGCTAATTTTGCTTGATAATCACTTTCGGCATGGTCTAATTCACTTTTTGCAACAAAATTTTTGGCATACAAATTTCTGTATCTTTCGTAAGTTATTTTGGCGTACGCCATTTCAGCATTGAGTTTTGCTAAATTAGCTTCGGCATTGGAAATTTGTGCCTGATTTTGGTCAACTGATGCCTGAAAATTTGCGGGATCAATTTGTGCCAGCAGTTGTCCTTTTTTTACCTCGGAATTATAGTCAACATAGATTTCCTTCATTAATCCTGATACGGTTGAACCGACACTGACCGTATTTACAGGATTAATTGTTCCGGAAGCTTCGACAACATCTGTGATTGTACATTTTTCAAGCTTTTGCGTCTGATATATAACTTTGTGTTTTTGAAAATGCCCGTATCCAATCATTCCGGTTAAAGCTACAACAACCAATGCTGATATTATATATCTTTTTTTTAGGTATTTAGCCTTAATGTCATTGTCTAATTTCATCTGTTTTTCCTTTTTTATTTAAGTTCATCTATTGTTATAGCAACAGTTTGCGGCATTGCAATTACACTTTCCAACGTTGCTCTTGCCACGTTGTATCTGTATATTGTTTCGATGTATGAACGCTGTGCAGTATTATAATTTACTTTAGCATCCTGTAATTGCAGATAATCGCCCAGCCCTACATAATATCTGCCTTCCGCAAGTTCAAAATTTTCTAATGTTTGTCTGACTTTTACGGCAATCAGAGGAATTTGTTTTTCAAGTTCAATCATATTTATGTAAGCATTTTGAACTTCAAAATATATGTCCTGATTTAGTTTATTTAAGGCGTTTTCCGCAATCTCAACCTGATATTTTGCCGCATCAACTTTCGATTTTTGATTCATTATATTGACTGAACTGGAAAGATTTACTCCGACATTAAATGAATTTGTCCTGTTTGTATCTCTGAAGCCGTATCCTGCTGTTGCAGATAACGATGGATAATAGTTCCGTTTTACGTAAATAAGATTTTCTTTGACTGCATCAAGTGTTGAATTGTATGCCTTTAAATCAGCTCTGTTTTTATAAGCCATATCAATACATTCTTCAAATGTATATGGAAATTCTTCTATTTCGTAATCGGAATATACCTCAAATTTTTCAATAGATGTCAAAAGTTTTGCATCAGATATGTTTTTAACCGGAATTTGTGCAATATCTTTATCTGTTGGCTTTGAAATCTTTGTTAAATCAACCTGTGCAACATTATCCTTTAAATTAACCCCGTCTTTTGCAGAAATTGAGTAGGTCGGAGCATTTGTTAAATACATCGCATTATTCAGCTTAACCAGAGAATTTTTGTATGTATTTTCTGATTTTACTAAATTTATTTTTGAATCACTCCAAGTAACCTCTGCATTCACCAAATCAATTTTTGATTTTAAACCTTCATCAAAATAAGCTTTAGTTCTTTGGTAGTTTCTTTCGTTAATATCTACGTATGCTCTGTTGATAACAGTTGTTGCACGTGCTGCCAAAACCTCATAATATCTTTGCTTTACATTAAAAATGGTTTCTCTAACGGCATTATCAAAGTAATATTGGTCGGCAATCAGGTAAAATTTTTCCATTTTTATGCGAGCATTAGTTCTGCCAAAATTCCACAACAGCTGATTTAAAGTAGCTTCAACATTGTATACGTTTGAGTTTGTTGTTGAATATTTTGTATCGGTAGTGTTGTGATTAAATCCTGTTCCGACTCCGATAGTCGGAAAAAATTCAGACCTTGCAAGATTTACGTTAGCTTTAGAAATTCCGTAATTATATTTTGCATTTTTTATGTTCGGGTTATTATTAAGTGCTATTTTTATGCAATCGTTAAGTGTTAAAACTGCTCCCTGTTCAACTTTAATATCTTCAAGTGCGAATGCGCAGAAATTTGATAAAAACACTGCACATATTACTATAGCCATAATTTTTATATATTTATGCACATTAAATCCTCATTATATACTTACAACGATTAAATACTATAATGGTTCATTTGCCATCAGTCAAATATAGGAAATGTAAAACAAAAATATTAATAAATGTTAAGTAAGGGTTTAACAACAAGGCAATTATTTAACTTATATATACTTTATATATATAAGAGCAGAGCAAAGGATGATTTTATGAAAAATAAGATAAAAGAATTAATCTCAAAAATTAAAGTTAAAAGTGTTACTACGGAATCTGCATACAGGACGATTGATTTGGGAATAAGGTCCGGAGATGAAGAAACCGTCAATATTATGAGTAATACTTTTGGTGTTATAAAAAATAATTTAGCTGCATTTTGGGCATCAGTCGGGCTTGAACCGAATGTTAATACGGCTTATCAAAATACAATGTTAGATCCGAGCAAAGCGATTGAAAATGAAGGCAAAATATATTATCCGCATCCGGGAGTCGGAAATTTGAAGGCTTATAATGAATCAGGACATCCCTCAGGCGGGGCATTTACATTATCAACATTAGGATAAAAGAAAAGGCTAAAATAATGCAATTTAATGGAGTACAATTAAATACAACAGGGTTAGATATGAGAACCCAATATATGGATCAGGGAGTTAATAATTTACCTAATCCTGATTCTCCTGAGGTAAATTCTTTACCGAATAATCCGTTGTATAATTTACTTCAGGTTTTATTTCAAGGAAAGCAGACAGATAACATTTCAAGATATAACGGTAATGATTTGTTCTCTCATCAAAATAACGGCTTAAAGCCAAATATTGATACAGATGGTCATGATTTAATAACTTATGCGTAAATAGATGCTAGGATGCAAAGCTATTTACGTATTTAGCCTTGCCTCTATGCGTTTAGGCCTCTAATATAGCTTTTATACTTTTTTTGAAATAAAATGTTCTTATGATAACAAAATGTGAGCTGGATAAATTAGTTGAAAAATATGAGAATGAGGATTTTATAAAAGATGATCCGGTTAAATTTGTTCATAAGTTTGACAATAAAAAAGATATCGAAATAGCGGGATTTATTGCATCTTTATTGGCTTATGGCAGCAGAAAGCAGTTTATCGGGAAATTAGATGAGCTTTTTGTAATAGCACAAAATGAACCTTTAAATTTTATACAAAATTTTGAAGCCGGTATGATTGGAAATTTTAATTACCGTTTTGGCAAACCAAATGATTTTATTTCAATATTCTCTATCTTAAAGCAATTGTATAACAATTCAGATGGTTTAGAAGAATTATTTGAGTACGGATACAGACAGGGAAACATATTCAAAACGGTTGTTGATTATTTTTATTCAAGAGCTGACAAGACTGTAGGACAAGGTTTTTATCACATGATACCTAATCCTGATAACGGAGGTGCTATGAAAAGAATGTGTATGTACCTACGTTGGATGGTGCGAAAGAGTGTTGTGGATGTTGGAATATGGGAATTTATGAATCCATCTGAATTGTATATACCGCTTGATGTTCATGTAGGAAGAATTTCACGACAAATGGGATTGTTAACTCGAAATGCAAATGATTTTAAGGCAGTTGTCGAGTTAACAAAAAATCTAAGAAAGCTGTGTCCACAAGATCCGATTAAGTACGATTTTGCTATGTTTGGGTATGGGGTTAATAATAAATAAACTTGCATAAAATATTTTATTGAGTAATATAAAAAAGGAATTATTTTTAAGGAGTTAAGTATGAAAAAATTATTAATTATTTTGTTGATGTTATCTGTATCAACCTGTGCTAACGCAAAGTCATATATAGATAACCAGTTAAAACAGATAAATAAGAATGTAAAATCAAATTCTGTTCGTATACATGAAAGGAATTATGTTTCTGTAGGTAACCCTGTACAAAAACCGCAGGCAAAAATAAACGATCCCAAGTTGATAAAACTTTCTACATTTAGTGTAATATCTGATGAGGAGTATAAAAATAAATTAGCTAAAGATGAAAAAACATACCAAAAGGAGATTGTTCCTGTACTGAAGAAAAAATACAGTACAGTAAATATTGAACCCTTAGCCATAGATTTTTATAATTTATACAGAATTTCTGAAAGATTGATAAGGGCAAATAATTTAGATTATGCAAATTGGTTGATATCTGTAAGAAAAACGGCAGATGTAAATGCTTATGCAAGTAATATAAATCACATAACTATTCATACAGGTTTGTATGATTCTTTATATGGAGATGATGATGCTTTAGCTTTTGTAATTGCGCATGAAATGGCGCATTTGATATTAGGACATCAAGAGCAGGATACCGGTATGATAAAGTATATGGATAAATTCGGTAAATTGCATGGTGTGGGCAGCAAGCTTATATATAAAGGTTTGGAGCTAAAATATAATCAAAATTCACGAAACAGAGAGTATATGGCTGATGCCGAAGGTCTGATACTTCTTACCAAAGCCGGATATTCTCCTCAAAAAGCTTTAAGAGCATTAAATTCTCTTGATACCCTTCAAGAAATAAATACTGTAATGGATACTCACCCAAAAACAAAAGAACGTATAGAAAGCTATATGGAAAATATGGCATTAAGTAATCCGGATTGGGTAAATGAGGGCAGAGAAAATATATATAACAGCGAGATTATTCCTGTCAAAAAATCCTCGGATCATGTTTCAATAGTCTTGTTCAAGTCTAACAGTCCAAAACAGTTTTATCAGATAGAAGATATGCAAATAAGATTAACAAGAGTAGCATACGTAAATTATTTAAACGGTAACTATTCAGATGCAGTTAAGTATTTTGAAAAGCTGTCGGAAATAAATGTAAATGATTATGTTCCTTATGTGTATTTGGCTTTATCTAATTGGGAATTATATTCATCTTCATCTGATGTGTCTTATAAAAATAAAGCTGTGAAAAATATTGAAAAAGCAATGAGTTTGCATCCATCTGATGAGGTTAAGAATATATATAACGAAATGCAAGTTGGGCTATAGGTGATAATAATAATATAAAAAAAGACCTCTTTTTTAAGAGGTCTTTTTTCGTGTTTTATTTATCTGTTTTAGGCGGGAAGAATAAACTTGGAGAACCTAAACCTTTAAATGGCGGTCTTGCTTTGTGTTCTTTTTCAAATTTTGCTCTGCCTTCAGCCTTCATTTTTTCAAGTTCGCTTTTTTGGTCTTTATTTAATATTTTTTCAAATTCTTCAGAATTTTTCTTTCTTAAATCTTTTGCTTGATTGTGTAAGGCTTTTATTTCAGCTTTGATTTGTTCTTTTTGTTTTTCTTTTTCTTCATCAGATAAATTGGTGGATTGTAGAAGGTTTTGCATTTCCTGATGTTTTGTTTTAATTTTTTCCATAACAGGAGTCATTTCTGCACGACCTTTTTCGTGAATTTTTTTAGCTTTTTCTTTCTGTTTGTCTGTTAATTGTAATCTTTCCTCAAATTGTTTCCTCATTTGTTCTTTATCAGGTCTTTGAGGTCTTGTAAAGGTTTGTTTTGATTGTCTGTTAGTTGTTGCTGTCTGATCTGCAGCCATTGTTTGCGCAGGTGCAATAGCAACGAATGCTGCTGTTAATACTAATATTGAAAGTAATTTTTTCATAATTTATCCTTTCTTTTTTACATTAATTCTTTTAGTTCTTCTGCGAGTTCCTTTTTGGCATTAAAAATTCTTGATTTTATCGTGCCAATAGGGCAGTTAAGTTTTTTTGCACATTCTTCGTAGGTGTAACCGTTGATTTCGCACATCATGATTACCTCTTTGAATTTTGGCTTTAGTTTATTTATTGCTGCAATAATTTTCTTTTGTCGTTCTAAGCTTATTATTTTCGCTTCCGGAGATATTTTTTTATCTTTTATACTATCCATTACAAAGTCATCTGATGTTGATGTTCTGAATACTTTTTGATATGAAGATTTCAGATAATCAAGTGATGTATTTCTGGCAATGGTTGATATCCAGCTTTTTACGGAACCTTTTTCCTCATATTTGTCTGAATTTTTCCAAATCTTTAAATACACCTCTTGCTCCAAATCTTCGTTGTCTTCTTTGGTTATAAGACGTATTATATTTTTTATGTTTTGTTTATTTGTTTCTATTACTTTGTTAAAGTCCATTAAGTTCCTACTCTATGTATATCAACCCGTATGAATCTACAGGCAAACCCAAATCTTCGGCGCTTAATGCCGAACCGTATTTTAAGGTGTCTGAGATATCAGTGTTAAAGTTGATGATTCCTAACGTTGTTCCGCATACCATAATTAAAAATAATGCGCATGCAGCTTTTAGTTTTGCAAAAGTTTTTCTTCTTTTCTGGTAATAAGGTTTTACCTCCTGAAGTAATTCTGAAACTTTTTGCATTTTTTCATGTTCAGCCTTGCATTCAGGACAATTTTTAACATGCTCCATCAGTTCTTCTTCGCTTCTGAAGGTAAATAGAGCTTCGTACTGTGAACATTTCTTATCCATAATTTGACCTTTCGTACTAATAAAACGATTATAATATAAAATTGTTCATTTTTTGTTAATGTAAAGAATAAAGACTGCTATGACAGATAAGTAGGATAAGTATGGTAAGTTAGATAAGTTCTTTAATTTTTATTTGCAATCATTTTAAGCTGCACAAATTCTATAAATAACCAAAACAGTTATTGTAGGGTGCATCGTTTGATGCACCGCAATACTAATCTATGTTTCGAACTTAACGCTCTTAACGGACTTGCTTTCATAAGAAATTTGCACATTTTTTATATTAATAGTAATATGGTGTAAAGTATAAGGGGAGAAATTATGGAATTTTTCAGAGAACATAAAAAAGCGTTTATAGTCATTATTTCACTGACCTTTATTGCGTGGACGCTTGGCTTGATGTTGTTACCGCTATTTGTAAAATAGTAAAAATTTATGAGAATAAAATATATAACGAAAAATATATTAATATGCTGGATAATTTTAGGGATTGTAAGTTTAGGGCAAGCCTTTGTATATGCTGCGCCTCAATCCCGTCAGTCTTTGTCTCAAAAATTACAGCAAACGAATAACAAGCGTTCATATTATGCGCAAAAAAAACGTCAGGCAGATATAAAACTGAGAAATGAAAGAAACAGATTGAGCAATAATCAGCAAAGACTCGAAAAGGCCCAAGTTGAGCTTCAAAATACAACACAAAGGTACAATTCTCTAAAATCAAATCTAAACTCTATGGAAAGACAATTGAATAATGCAATAATTGAGTTTAGAGGAATTGATATAGCAATGAAAGCCAGAATAAGACAGGTCTTTAAGCATCAAAGATCCGGTATGTTTGAGCTTATAATGTCGGCAAAAGATGTTAATACGCTATTGGATATATTTTATTTTGAAAAGATTGTCATAAAAGATGATTATCGAAGAATGAAACAGGTTAAGGCAAAAGCAGATGAAATAGCTTCTTTAAAGGCAAGTGTAGAAGTTCAGAAAAGAATGGTGGAAGCTTCTATTCGAGATATAAATACGCAAAGGGCTTCTATTCAAGGTTCTATTGCGGCTAATAAGACTATGATAGAGCGCTTGCAAAAGGACAAAGCTTATTATGAGCGTACAGAACGTGAATTAGAAAGGCAATCAGCTAATATTCAAAGCATGATTGCAAATATGACAAGAAGAAACAGCAAATCAGGAACTCAGGTTGTTGTATCTTCAAAGACTTTTATAAAACCGATAGCAGGTCCTATAACCTCTTCGTTCGGATATAGAATACACCCGATATTCAAAAGCCGTATATTCCACTCCGGTATTGATATCGGCGGTGCAAACGGCGGTGCTGTTATGGCATCTAATGACGGTAAGGTTATTTATTCCGGTTGGTATGGCGGATATGGTAAATGTGTAATCTTAGATCATGGTGTAATAAATGGTCAACCTATTACTACACTTTATGCGCACATGTCATCTATTGCGGTAAGTAACGGACAAATGGTCAGAAAAGGTCAAACTGTCGGAAGAGAAGGCTCTACCGGATACAGTACAGGTCCTCATTGTCACTTTGAGGTTCGTATAAACGGTAAGCCGACAAATCCATTGAACTATATATAAGCATAAGGAACAGATAAATTGAAAAAATACTTATTCATTCTAATTTTAACATTAGCATTTATAACTCCATCATACGCTGAGGATATAAACGGATATGATTTTGCCGTTACTCCCGCAGATTTAGAAGATGGACATTTCTTCCGTTCTCCGGTTGGGGCGTTGGTTGATCCTGAAGTGCGAACAACTACTCCTGTTGATTACTCAAGTGTTGATGACTCTGCGGATAGTCATGGTATATCGTCTATGCGACCGTTAAAAGAAGGTGAAATGCCGTTTTTTAAACAGGTCAGAGTTTATTTGACAAATAAAACAAGAAAAATTATGCATTATGATGCGCCTGAACCGAATCCTTATGCAGAAACAGAAACTGATGAAAATGGAGAGGTAAAAGTTTCAAAATCTTCTAAAAAACCATTTGGTGAAAAATTAAAATTTTGGAAAAAGAAAAAAGCACAAACCCCGAATAGTAGTAATATTACCGCAGAAGAAGGTTCTATAGTTGAGTCTATTCAATCAGAAATTTCTGAAAAGTCAAATACAGAAGAAACCCTATCTTTGGAATCCGGAATTAGCACCCATGTAACTCAAAAAGAGTTAACTCTTGATGCTGATAATGTTAATTTTGATGAGGAAACCGGAGATATGGTTGCTACAGGCAGACCGCTATTGTATGTTCCCCCTCAAAAAGCAACAGTAATAGCGGATAAAATGATTTATAATCAGGATTCCAACACAATGAAAGGTATTGGAAATGTAGTGGTTATAAAAGATGGCATGCCAACTACTGCTGATTATGCAGAAGTTAATATGAATGAAGAAACCATGATGATGGATAATATGAAAACCCATTCTGATATAGCGATTATTGATGCCGAAAAAGGTGTTCAGCAAAACGACACTTTGATATTTACGAATGGTAATATACATTCTGATGAATCAAGGATATTCAGAATGGAATCAAGGATGATTGGTCCGAATTTTAGCGGCATGATTGTCAATGATGAAGATAAAGGATTATTTTTCGGAGATCCTACCGGAAATAAAATTACCTTTGATGCTGATGAAATTATAATTGATGCAGGTAAAAACCATGACAAGATTACAGCAAAACATGTAAAATTTAAAAGGAAAGGAAAACATTGGTTTACTTGGCCGAGTATAACCGCATACACAGATAAAGAAAGAAACTATTTTGAAGCAAACTATCCGGAATTTGGCTCAAAGCATAAATTAGGTATGTTCGTGGGACCTGGTTTTACCTTTGGCGGTCCGGCAGGTTCTATTATAAAGGTTATTCCATTCTTAAATTATCAGAAAAAGTTTGGCTTTGGCGGTGCTTTAAAATATCATAACAAATTTAATTATACCGAATTAGGTTATGGTTCATCTGATCAGATATTTTTCTTAAGAGGTGAACAACGTTTGGATGATGACTTATATTTGCGTTATGGTTCAAATTCATATATGGATGAATGGTTTTTAGGTTCCAGAATGCCAAAATATATTGCAGAGCTTGTGTATGACAAAAGTTATTATAAGCCCAGCTTTTTGGCAGAAGGCAGAGGGTTATCTTTTTCTCACAGACTGGGTGCCGGTATTATGCAAGATAATGACAGAAACTATTACAGTGAAAAATTTAATGGCGGTATCACAACTGCAAGATTCCGTTATATGGCAAGTATGACTCAGAATTTGTATCATTATGAAAAACCTGAAAATACTTTTTATTTTGATTTTAGCTTTATGATGCAGGGGTCTGCAGCAGTATATGGTACCGGAGCCACTCAGTTTATTGGCAGAATGGGACCATTGGCCCATGTTCAGTACAAAAACTGGATGCAGGATATTGCATACTATCAAACTGCATATCAAGATGAATCACCAATGCCAAGATATGATGCGTACAGATATGGTCATTCATCGCTTCGTATAGCAGAGGTTTTAAGATTGCATAAGTACTTGTCTATTGGTTGGTCCGGTATGGTAAACTTGAGTAATGATTCTCCAAACGGAAAGTTATTCCAGGAAAACAGGTTTGTTGTTGCTCTGGGACCTGATGATTTAAAGGTTAGAATAGGTTATGACTTTGTTCGTCAGACAACATCTTTTGGTTTTGATGTTGCATTTGATACAAAAGGTACGACTGTAAATTACAAGCGTATGGAGATAAAAAATCCTGAAAGATTTGGTAAAGAAGATAAAAATACCAGAAAATTAGCGTTTTCTCCCGCAAGTTTGGAGCAACCCAAAGAGCAAAAGCCTATATTTTCATTTGGCGCACCAAAGGTTAAGGAAAGAAAAGTTTTGCAGCACGCTCAAGTAATTAATATTGAAGATCCGGATAAGGAAACCGTTGATTAGTATGAAAACAGATTTGATAAATAAAATTATAGAATATGGAAAACTTGCAGGAATTAGAGGTTATACTCCTGGGATTTCCGGTAATATTTCAGCAAGGAATAATAACAATATTGTTATCACCTCCAGCGGTTCTGCAAGCGGTTTTTTGGAACCTGAAGATTTGTCTGTTATTGATTTTGAAGGTAATGTTATTAGCGGGAATCCAAGACCTTCTAGTGAAAAAGGTTTGCATATTGAATACTACAGGCAAAGGAATGATATAAATGCAATTTTTCATGTTCATAGTCCATATTTGACAGCATTTGCTTCTGCAGGAATCTCACTGAGCGAAAAAATTTCTCCTGAAATAATTTATTGTTTTGGAGAAATTCCTTTAGCCGATTATGCTCTGCCCGGTTCAAAAGATTTAATTGAAAAAACTTCGAGATATTTTTCTGATAATGATGTAATTTTAATGAAAAATCACGGTGTAATAGTTGGTGGAAAATCCGTAAAAGAAGCTTTTTTAAAGTTGGAATTAGTAGAAGAATATGCAAAAACAATCATTTGTGCAAAAATTCTTGGTGGTGCTAAAATATTAAAAGAAGATGATGTACAAAAAATATATTCATTAAGATAAAAGAGGAAAATAATAGTGTCAATAACATTAGAAGCAAAGCAGGGATTGATAGCAGGTGATGGAATATTACCCATCCGTATGGCGCAGTATGCAAAAGAAAACGGTTTTGAGGTCGTTTGTATATCTTTGGCAAATGATAATCTTAGAGATTTAAAGAAATATTGCTCTAAGGTCTACAGTTGCCATCCCGGAGAGGTTAATAAAATTGAGAAGATTTTAAAAGATGAAGAAATTAAACAATTGACATTTTTAGGAAAAGTTCATAAAAAGGTTTTGTTGCAATTAAATAAATTTGATAAAAGGGCGATTGAGCTGATTAAGGAAGCTGCCCGTTTAAATGATGATCAGGTTATGCTTATGATTATTGAACAATTAGCAAATATTGGTATTGAAGTGCTTGATCAGACAATATTTATTAAAAATCTTATGATTTCTGCAGGGGTATTAGGTAAGCATAAGCCTACAGAAGCTCAAATAAGTGATGTAAACTACGGATTTTGGCTTGCAAAAGAAATGGGAAAACTTGATGTAGGACAATCAGTTGTGATAAAAGACAAGATGATTATGGCTGTTGAAGCAATTGAAGGCACAGATGCGTGCATAAAACGTGGTGCAAAATTAGCAAAAGGCGGCGCAGTTGTTGTAAAAGTTTCAAAACCGAATCAAGATAAGCGTTTTGATATTCCTGCAATTGGTTTGAGAACATTAAGGACTATGGCTCATAAGAATGCTTCACTAATAGCTTTGGAGGCAAATGAAACAATAATAGTAGATCAGGAAAAAGTTGTAAAATATGCAGATGAACACAATATTGTAATAATGGCTGTTTAGGGGTAAAACAAAGTTATATATGAAAAAAAGATTATTTATAATTACGGGTGAATATTCAGGAGATATCCATGCTGCAAAAGTTGTCAAAGAACTGAGGTATTTAACCTCAGATGTTGAAATTGAGGGTATTGGCGGCATGAATCTTTCTAATGAAGGTGTAAAGCTTTTTGCCGATCAAAAAAATATGTCTGCTATGGGTATTTCTCCAAAGATTTTAATTAATCACATAAAACTGGGTAAATCGGTGGTTGAATATTTGAAAAATGTATATAAACCGGATTTGGTTTTGTTAATTGACTATGGAGCATTCAATCTTTCAGTAGCAAAATATTTACATGAAGCCGGAATAAGAGTATTTTATTATATTCCGCCACAAGTTTGGGCAACAAGAAAGTATAGAATTAAATTGATAAAAAAATATGTGGATAAAGTTCTTTGTATTTTCCCGTTTGAAGGCCCTTTATATGCTCAATATGGTATTGATACTCATTATTGCGGTCATCCATTGGTTGCGCAGTTGCCTGCACCTGCTGGAAAACGTGAATTTTTTAGAAATCATGGTTTGAATGTAGAAAAAAAACTTGTGTCTATATTCCCAGGATCAAGAGAATTTGAATTAAAAAATCTAATGGAGCTTTTTAAGAAATCTGCAGATATCTTGAAATGCCGTCATCCAGAGCTTCAATTCTGTATTTCTCAGGCTCCGAATATTTCTGATGAAATTTTTAATAAATACTTGGGTGATTGCGATATCCCTGTTGTAAAGGGTGAAAATCAGGCATTGTTAAGTGTTTCGGATGCTTTGATACTGGCATCAGGTACGGTTGCTTTAGAGGCATGTTTATATAAAACTCCTATGATTATATCGTATAAAGGCCCTCAGATATTTTATTGGATATATTTACTGGTAAGATGTATAAAACGTGTATGTTTGCCTAATATAATTGCGGATAAGGATATTGTTCCTGAAATTTTACAGAATAATGCTAATCCTGTAAAGATTGCAAATGAAATTGAAGGTTTTTTATATGATTCTCAAAAAAGAGAGCAAAACATAAAAGACTTAGCTATGGTTAAGGATATGTTATCTAATAAAAATTCTGCTGTTGAAGTCGCAAAAGTTATTGATCAAGAGCTTTTTCCCATTGATTAGTTTTATGTAACATAAAGTTAATAAATATCATGGTAAATAAGCAATTTTAGGTTGTGTTTTGACTTAATATTTGTGTAGGCAAGTGTTATGACAAATTCAATTTCAAAAGTTGAATCAAGCAAAGTTGAAGCATTTGAGAATATTCAACTTCAGAAAAGCTCGAATGTATATTGGTTGCCGTCTGATAAAAAAGACAGCAAAGATGAATATGTGTCTACTAATCCTAATAAAATAATCATAACTCCTGATGAAGCGAGGAAAACAAATAATGTTAGAACAATTGGATTATCTATTGCTTCAGCAACAGTTATAACGGCTGCCGGAATATTTTTCTTGTTAAAGGGCGGACCTAAAGGGTTATCAAAAAACTTTGCAAAATTACGTCAGAATATAGAAAGATTAATACTGGAATCAAATATAAATACAGGCTCAACACCTAATAAATGGCTATTATACTTGTCTAAAGGAATAGAAAAAGTTTCAAAGCATTTTGAGGCTGTAAATAATTTTACCTCATTTAAGGATATGTTATTTACCAGAATAATGAATACAACTCGTATTACCGGAAAAATTCATGAAAAAATAACAAGACTCTTTGAGAAAATAGGAAGAAGAGCGGTTGTCAATTCGTATAAGAATACGTCAGGAAGAATGGTGGAAACTAATATTTTATCAGAATCAATTATCAAAAAATTGATGAGTGGTAATACTTATGAAATTATTGAAATTGACGGTGTTCGTCTTACGAAGGCTCAATGGCTTACAAAAGCTCAAAATCTGAATAAGGATATTGTGGATTCTTATAACAGACATTTCAGTGAAAAACCTCTCAACGGTCGTTATCATAAAATGAAAAAAATGGTTGAAGAGTTATATGAACAATTCAAGGATATGAAAATTTTTGCATCTGTGGATGCCTTAAAGAAATTTTTGGCTGAGTCTACAATTGCAGAGCAAAAAGCATTATTACACAAAGGTGTTATATCAAATCGAGGAGAATTATCATATACACTTGCAGATCTTGCATCTGGCTCAAATACCTTAATTTTAGATATGGTCAAGACTTTGGGTTTCAAAGATTCTAAAAATATCAAAAAATTAGCAGATATTAGAGGTCAGATATACAAGTATGCAAATAATCCGACCTCAAATCCGCAATTAAAACAAAAAATTACAAATGATATATTATCCTTCAGACAGGAAATAGAAGCGTGCCTAAATAATAAATCCATAACAAATGAACAAGCGGCTATTATGTTTAAGAAAATAGAAGAGCTGCAATCGGGATTTGCTAATTTTGAAGAAGGTAAGATTCAGCAGCTTTTGACAATTTATAAAAAAATATTACCTCAGAGTGAATATGAAAAAATTGCCGAAGCATACGGTGATACGGTAAAATCTTTGGACAAATCTATTGCAATCGAAACGGAAGACTTTTTGAGTAAGTTAAGAGATTTAAAATTAGGCTCTGCACCAACAGATATATTAACAATTTTAGGTTCATTTGCCGTTTTGGGTTACAATCTTGGCAAATCAAAAGATAATGATCAAAGACAATCTATAGCGTTAAAATATGGAATCCCTGCACTTGCCGGTATTGGGGTATCACTGTTTTGTAATGCTAAATTATATGCAGGTTCAAAATCGTTGATGTTTGGCGGAGTTTCAACTTGGCTGTTAAATAGAATAGGAGAGTGGAGTGATAGTAAATTGAAAGAATACAAAGCTCAAAAATCTAAAGCTGTATAGTTATTTAAAATCATCTATCTAGTGTATAAACCTTTATTGAAAATTTTGTTAAAATTCCAATGGAGGGAAATATGAATATCCGAGAAAAACTTGAACAACGAGAGTATAAAATTTTAAGTGATATTGCAACTAAAGCCGCAGAATCAAAAGGACGTAAAACAGAGGAAGAAAAATCCGATATGCGTACCTGTTTTCAGCGTGACAGAGATAGAATACTACATTCAAAAGCCTTCAGACGCTTAAAACATAAAACTCAGGTCTTTCTATCTCCGTTTGATGATCATTTCAGAACAAGATTGACTCATACGCTTGAGGTTTCCCAGATTGCACGTTCTATTGCAAGAGCTTTGGATTTAAACGAAGATTTGACAGAAGCAATTTCTTTAGGACATGATTTAGGTCATACTCCTTTTGGACATTGTGGAGAAGGTGTATTAAACGAGCTGGTTGAGGGCGGGTTTTATCATAATATTCAAAGTGTTCGGGTTGTAGAGGTATTGGAACATCTAAATTTGTGCAGAGAAACTGTCGAAGGTATTATGACGCACTCTTGGGGTTATGAGCCGACAACGCCTGAAGGAAAGGTTGTGCAGTTAGCTGATAAAATTGCATATATAAATCATGATATTGAAGATTCTATAAGAGCGGGTGTTATCTCAGAAAGTGATTTGCCAAAGGATTGTATAGATTATTTTTCATCTGTTCAAAGTAAACGCCTGAGCAAAATGATTCATGAAATTATTAACAATTCCATAGGAAAATCGGATATTTCAATGAGTGAGGAAGCTTGGGGGTATACAACAAAACTCAGAGCATGGATGTTTGAAAATGTTTATAATGATGAATCAACTGCTAAGCTTGAAGAAAATAAAGCCCGAAGAGTAATTCGTGAATTATTTGTGTATTATTGTGATTTGTTAGAAAAGCAGAATGTTTGTCCAAAAGAAAAAATAGTAAGAGTTGTAACCGATTACATATCCGGCATGACAGACAGATATGCAGTTGAAAGGTATAAAGAAAACTTTATCCCTATGGGGTTAAAATGTTCAACAAGAGATGATAATTTATTTAAACTTGCAAGCTCAGTGGTATAATTATGAATATTCAATATTTATCCGAGTATTTAGAATTTTTAGAAGTTGAGAAAGGTCTTTCTGACAATACGGTAGAAGCGTACAGAAATGATTTAACATCATTCCTTGATTTCTGTTGTCAAAGAGGAGCAAACGAAATTGATGAGATTGACCGCTCTCATATAAATGCCTATATATTAAAGCTTAGGGATGAAAAATATTCCCCCTCGAGTGTGGTTCGAAAAATAGCATCAATGAGAGGCTTTTTCAAATGGTTTTGTGCAAATGATTATGGCAAAAAAAATCCGACACAAACCCTCGAAAGACCAAAACTCCCAAAAAGATTGCCAAAGGTCATGACAGTTGATGAATTGAATACTATTTTGAATACTGATTTGAATAAGGAAGAAAAACTTATTGTAGAGCTTTTGTATGGGTGCGGATTAAGAGTATCAGAGCTTGTAAATCTTAAGCTATCTAATATTGATATAAAATCAAAATACATCCAATGCTGCGGTAAGGGCTCTAAAGAAAGGGTAGTTCCCTTTGGTAAAAAGGCAAAAGACGCATTAGAAAGGTATTTTAAGTATCGTGATATTATTGTTATGCAGAATAAATTAAATAATCCTAAAGACTTGTTTATAAAAGAAAACGGAAAGCGAATTTCAAGACAGGATGTATATAATTTTATAAGAAAACAAGGTGAAAAAATTCATAAACATATTTCGCCACATACTTTGCGCCATAGCTTTGCTACCCACTTATTGGAAAATGGTGCTGATTTAAGGGTTGTACAAGAGCTTTTGGGCCATAGCGATGTATCAACAACTCAGTTATATACCCACATAACCAAGAAGCGCCTTAAAGAGGTCTATTTTTCAATTAATAAATGATCTATCCTCATAGTAGGTCGGCGTTGCCATGCCGACAAAATCGCTAAGTATTAATAAAAAAAACCACTCACAAGTGAGTGGGTCGTTTTCTGCATCCTAATGGTCTCTTTTAGTGTTTATTATTTAGGAGTTTATATGTTTTTTGGGTTTTTGAATTATTTATATTTAGTGTTTCGACTACACTTAAATCTTATGTTTTTATTATTGCATACAATTTATTTTCTGTCAATAATTTAATTTAATCTTTTTCTACAAAAGTAGCAAAGTGGCTTATAGTGTACGTTTTACACTTTACAAAACTTAATAATTGGGTTTGTGAACATGCTTATTGCACATGTCTGCAATTCAGCTTATATAAACATTATATACTATTCCGGAAATTTATCCAACAAGATATTGTTAAATAATTTATTTCTTTGTAATAATATGTTTATAAGTAAAAGGAGCGTTTTATGAGTAAAAAATCACTTATCACAATTTTAGCAATATTTATCATTCCTCTTTTAGCATTTTGGGGCTTAACATTCAACAAAGATACCTCGACAGTAGCACAAGCTGTTAGTGGCAAACCTCAGGTTATAAAATTCTCTTCCACCATGTGTCTGGAGTGTAAAGAAGTTGAAAAAATTTTTAAAGAATTACTACCGAAATACAAAGATCAAATTGTCTACACTGAAATTTTAGTTGACAACAGAAACGACATGAAAAACAATTTGATTAAAAAACATAACGTGCAACTTGTACCAACGGTAATTATGATAGATTCTGACGGAAAAGTTGCTCAAAGAATTGAAGGTGCTGTAAGCAAAGAGGAATTTGATAATTGCTTAAAGGAGCTTAGATAGTGCTAAACCTTACTGAAGTATTTTCAAACAATGCTAATATTTACCTGCTTTTTGGGGCATCATTTTTGGGTGGAATTTTAGCATCAGTTTCACCATGCTCTTTATCAATGTTGCCACTTATAATCGGATACATAGGCGGATATAGTAAAACAAAGCCATTAAAGACCCTTTTACAGATGTTAATTTTTGTATTGGGAACATCGGTTATTTTTGCAATAATCGGGATAATTTGCGCTCTTACCGGCAAGGTCTTTATCGGAAATCCTTATTTTGCACTTATTGTTGCTTCAATAATTTTGGTAATGGGTTTAAAAATTCTTGATATTATTGAATTTGAACTACCGGTTGTAATAAAAGAGCTACCAAAAAATAATTTCAATAATGACTTTATTTATCCATTTATTTTGGGGGCTGTTTTTGCAATCATAGGAACACCTTGTTCTACCCCTATTTTAGCAAGCATTATGGCTTTTGCGTCCATCGGGGCAAATATTACAAACGCTGTTATAATGCTGTTTTTATTCTCGGTTGGTCAAGGATTAATTCTGATTTTGGCAGGATTTTTAACCTCAAAAATTAAATCGAACGAAAACTTTTACAAAACTTCCGAACTTATAATGAAAATAAGCGGAATTTTATTAATTTTGGTTTCTGTGTATATTTATTATAAGATTTTTGCTCCAATTATTGTAAAATAACCTTGAATATAGTAAAATTTGGATATCTGAAGGCTATTTTCTAAGGAGTAAAATTATGAGAACAATTGAAGGACAGCTTACTACCAATGCTAATGATAAATTTTGCATTATAATTTCAAGATTTAATGATTTTATCGGTTCAAAACTATTATCAGGAGCTGTAGATGAATTAACAAGACATGGTGTTAATTCTGAAAATATAGATATTGTTAAAGTTCCCGGAGCATTTGAAATTCCGATTACGGCACTAAAATGCGCAAAATCTAACAACTACAATGCAATAATCACATTAGGTGCGGTTATAAAAGGATCAACACCTCATTTTGACTATGTTAGCTCTGAAGTTTCAAAAGGGGTTGCACAAGTAAGTTTACAAACAGGAGTTCCTGTTATTTTTGGCGTACTTACTACAGACAATCTTGAACAAGCAATTGAAAGGGCCGGAACAAAATCAGGAAACAAAGGGGCAGATGCTGCAAAAACAGCAATTGAAATGGC
>CACXCI010000028.1 GCA_902766105.1 uncultured bacterium | reverse complement strand
TTTTAAAAGTTTTGAAATCAAACCCGAAACTTGAAAAGATAAATCAACCTGCCTTATTTCAATATTGCCGAATAAGGTTAATTCATTCGAGTTATCTTTTTTATTAGTTTTATAGAAAAAAATGCAAAGCCCTGCAATTAAAATTATTAAAACTAATGCTGCTATTTTCTTTTTCATTTATAATTTACCTCCAACGGTTTTATACAGTGTGAAATAATTAACTAATCTTCTTGTTTTTGCTTTGGTCAAATCAATATCTTTGTTTATGTACATATTTTCAGAGTTAATGTGCTGTGTTTTGGAAATAACTCCACGATTTAACATCTTATCTGCATTATTCAAATTTTTAGTTTCAAGTAATAACTTTTCTTTTGTTTTATTTTCGATTTCCCTATCGTGTTTTATAATACAAAGGGAAGTATTAACTTCCTTTACGGCATCTAAATCGGTTTGCCTGTATTGTTCAAGAAGTTCTTCATATTTTGTTTTTTTGAATTTTAAATTAGCAATTTTTCTTCCCCCTGCAAATATATCCTGCGTTGCACCTGCAAGTAGTGCTGCAAGAGAAGATTCCCAAGAAAAAAATGTCCCTGGAGCAATTGTATTAAATGCCCAAATGCCTGTAATATTAAATGTAGGTAAGAACTCTTTTCTTGCAACTCGAATATCTATTTTGGCTTTTTCCAATGCTATTTCCGCCCTTTTAACATCAGGTCTTGAGAATATAACATCTGATACTATTTCGTTTGGTATAACCGCATTATATTCAAAATTATCAATAGACCCTCTTTCAATACTGTTTGCTCCATCGGTACTGCGACCTATCAAGACCGCAAACTGCATTAAAAGAACTTCCCGCTGTTTAATAAGATTTTCCAGTGTTATATTTGCCTGTTCAACATTAGTTTTAGAGTTGTTTAACTCGGTTGTGTTTATAACACCACGAACGAGTTTTTTGTTATCATCATCTAAAATTTGATTATAATTATCGACAATTTTTTCTTGTTCTTCTATAAGTTTGTCATACTCTAAAATATTTGTATAAACCGTTGCAACATCTGATAATAGTGCTAAATATACACTTTGTTCATTAAATTTACTCATTTCATAAGTCTTTTGAACACTCTTTGTTTTATCTCTGTTTTTTAGCAGAAAATCTGCTTCGTAGTTTGCTATAAAAGGTAAAACAAAAGCATTTTTGCTGACACTCAAATTAGGATTAAATTTTGGTGAATGAATTCCTAAATAACTTGCGGCTACGCTAAAACTTGGTAATTCGTTTGCAAATTGAGATTTTACACTCTGTCTGTATTCTTCCACCCTTATCGTTGCTTGTTTTGCATTGTGGTTATTATCTATCGCTTCATTAACATATTGGGGCAAGTAATCATCATTGAAACGAGAGAAAAACTCAACATTCAAATCATTTCTATCAACTGCAAAACAAGGAGCAAAAACGAAAAAGGATAGTATTCCCATTATTATTAATAATAATGTAATTTTCTTATTCATTTATCTCTCCGCTTCCTCTAAAAGTGCTTGTATATAAATACATGTATTATTTTAATTATACTTTTGAATATTTTAATATAATAATCGATAGTTTGTTTTTTGTCAAAATTTACATCCATTTAGAATTGTAATTATTTTACAATCAGACAATTATATTATATTATATTATAATACTGTAGGTTATTATATATAGGAGAATATGTTATGAAAATAATCGACTGCGAATTTCACTATTACTTACCGGAATTAATGGAATACCTTTCTAAAAGAGATAATGCGATGAGATATTATCCGGAAACTAAAATTTTGGAAGTTAGAGATAAAGTTTTTGCACATTTTGACGGGGTAACGAATGAATATCCGGTTATTGATGAATTAATGAATTTTGGAGCGGAAAGGATTGCCGTTATGGACAAAAACGGCATTGAAGTTGGCGTTATGGCATCTTCCCCTGCATTAGAAGAATTACCGGAAAAAGAAGCGGTATATTTTGCAAAAAAATCTAATGATGCTGTTGCTGAAATTATAAAAAAGTACCCCGGTCGTTTCTTAGGTGCTGCTGTTTTACCAACTCCTTATGTTGATGAAGCAATTAAAGAACTTGAACGCTGTGTAAAAGAACTTGGTTTTAAATATTGGCACACACATTCTAATTATAAGAATGAACATTTATATGAAGAAAAATATCTTCCTTTGCTTGCAAAAGCGGAAGAATTGGGTTGCGCATTTTATGTTCATCCGCAGGCTTCTGATGATAAAGATATGAAAGATATGGGTTATGTATATTCTTCTCCGGGTCTTGGTTTTGGCTTAGATGCTATGAAAACATCCCTACGGCTCATCTTAAACGGAACATTTGATAAATTTCCTAACTTAAGAATGATTCTTGGCCATTTGGGTGAATACTTCCCGTTTATATTAGAGAGAGTTGATAATCGATTTGAATGGATTAAGGATGATGAAGTAAAAATGAAACATCCTGTTTCGTATTACTTTAAAAATAAAAATGTTGTCGTAACAACAAGCGGTAATATGTCTAAACTTGCTTTTGAATGCACCAAAAAGGCGCTTGGTATAGACAGCATTATTTTTGCTTCTGACTATCC
>CACXCI010000027.1 GCA_902766105.1 uncultured bacterium | reverse complement strand
TAAATTTTTGAGATAGCACCCCTCTTTATCTCCCCATTAGGAGAGAAATATATAATTAGCCTTGTAGGGTGCATCGTTTGATGCACCAAAATATAAATGGTGCGGTTAAAACCACACCCTACATCGATACCCACCCTACCCCTCTTATTCCCCCCCACCCGAAAATCTAAGTTTCGTAGACTCAACTTGATTTTCTTCCCTCTCCCTCGTTGGGGCGAGGGAATTTATTTCTGTAACATTAGTAATTACTCCTCCCCTTGATGCAGGGGAGGTAGGGTGGGGTGAGCTTAATAGATACCCACCTTTATCCTCCCTAATCAGGGAGGAATTATTATTTATCCTGTTATTGCTGCACATGGAAAGTAATGACACTTTACTTTCCTCCCTGTCTATTCTAAAATCATAGGCATAAAATTACTCGTAAGGAGAGAAGATTTATGGAAGGGATAAAAAAGCGAATTTTTTATATATTTTTGGCGTTACACGTAATTTTTTGGACATTATTGCAACTTTTACGCAATGTCATATCCCTTGACTCTATGGAAGCAATACAATGGGGAGAATTATTAAGCTTTGGTACAAATAAGCATCCACCGTTATCCGGCTGGCTAATGGCAGGATTTTACAATTTACTGGGTAAACACGAAATTCTAATATATCTTTTAGGACAGTTATGCTTACTGGTTGGCTTTATATTCGTCTACAAGCAAAATTTTTTATGACCAAAGAAAAAGCCTTTTGTGCAACGATGGTGTTAGAATTTTGCTTTTATTATACATACTACATTTACGTAAATAGCTACAATTGTAATGTGTTGTTAATGGGACTTGTACCTGTTGTTATATATTATTTTTATAAATCTGTCAGCCAAAATAAAACATTAGATTGGATAACTTTTGGAGCAATTTCAGGCTTTGCTTTTTTGGGGAAATATCAAATTGTTTTTATTTTTCTTGGAATGCTGTTGTATTTGCTTATTTCTGATAGGGAACAATTTAAAAAAAGTGGAATGTATTTGGCGATATTGACCGGGAGTATTGTAATATTACCTCATGTTATTTGGCTATTCAAAAATGATTTTTTCTCTTTTGCATATATGCTGGACAGAACTGCATCAGAGACTCACAATATGCCATTAATATTAGTAAAATTAAGCCATATCACATATCCTATAAAATTTATAGGTGATCAGATTTTAGCTGTTCTACCATGTGTTGGCGTATATTTGTTTTTAATATTTCAATCTGTTAGTAATCTTTCTCTTCCTGATAAGGAAGAGAAGAATTTCATTATGAAATTCAAAAATTTTGCATTAGATAAAGTTGATATTTCTTCAAAAAAATCAATCTTTTTATTATGTATAGGAATAACCCCAATTTTATTTCATAGTATTATGGGACTTATTACAGGAAGTCGTGTTCCGGGGATTTGGGGAAGCATTATGGTTAGCTTCGTTGGAGTTTTACTGTTTTATTTTATTCCAATTAAATTTAATAAAGATTCATACACATATTTTGTAAAATGGTGCTATTTTGGATTATTCGCATCATTACTTGCCGTTGGGATCTTTGGAATACTACAGACTAAATATTTTATTGCATATCCGACAAGTAAAACTATGACAGATTTTGACAAATTATGGATTGAAAAAACAAATAATTCACCACTTAAATACGTTACAGGTGATATGGGATATTGTTTCCATTTTAAGTTTTATCACCCTAACCATCCAACAGTAATTTTGGAAACTTTTGGGCATAAAAATCCGTGGGTTGACCACGAAGATATTTTAAAATCAGGTGCAATTGTCGTGGGTGAAGACGAAGCTGATGTTATTCAAAGGACAAAAGAAGCTATTATTCTTCTCCCAAATGATTATAAAATCACCACCGAAAAATATACTATGAATGTTTGTAACAAAATAGGTAAATGCGAAGAAAACGAATTTTTCTACACAATAATTCCGCCCGCTAAATAAATCAAATGATTCAATTTTAAATTAATGAGATTCTTCGGGTAAAATTTTACGTCATTCAGAGGACGTAGCCAATGGAATCCCAAAATTTTACACAAAAAATGACATATTCCCTCTCCTAAAGAGTAGGAGAGGGTTAGGGTGAGGTATGTAAAGGAGTATGTCGGCATTGCCATGCCGACAACAGAAATTAAATGGTAGACTGAAGGCTACCCTACTCATCTTCGGGTAAAATTTTACGTCATTCTGTGTACGTAGTTCGTGGAATCGCAAAATTTTACCCGATGAATCGCAACGACCTACAAAATAAATCATGATATCTTTCGCTCAGCTCAAGATGACTGACGAAATTCATTGTGATTGGTAACAATATTTGCCACTATCTTCTGCTTTGAAGCTTCATAAGTAAATGAAGCATTTCAATATACATCCAAATTATAGTTACAAGTAAAGAGAAACCAAAATACCATTCATATTGTTTTGGAGCTTGCCCTGAAAATCTTTCGATATTATCAAAATCAATAACCAAATTAAATGTAGCTAAAGCAACAACAAATATACTAAAGCCTATTCCGATTAGTGAATTTGAAAAAATGAACGGAATATTTATATGAAATAAACTCAAAACAAGTTGTAATAGATATAAGCCACAAACCGCTAAAGTTGTATTAATGATAATCATTTTGAATTTTTCTGTGCATTTAACGATATTAGCTTTGTATAATAAAAACATGCCAAAAAGCGCAAATATAGTACCGATAGCAGCCTGAGAAGCAACACCGGGATAATATTTGTTAGCTAAAACAGAAATATATCCTAATGCAAGACCTTCACATAAAGCATAAAGCGGAGTTGTAATCATTAACAGATTATTCTTTGGTGCAAAACAAATAAAAAGAACTAGCCCTAAACCGCCCCAAATACCGACTTGATAAAGCATTAAAGCCTTATCCGCAAACCCAGCCAATGGTAAATACCATGAATAAGCAAAAGTTATTGCGGTTAATAACCCTAAAAAGCATGTTTTAAGTATAGTGCCGTTTATAGTCATTTCGTGCGAATTTTCTAACGAATTAAACGATTGAGATTTTAAAATACCTTCTTTAAGTGTTGGATTTGCCATAAAAACTCCTTTCAAGATATCATTATCAAGGACATAATAGCACATTATGGAATAAATCACAATTGTAAAACGGGGAATTAATAAAAAAGACTTTACAACAAAAATTTTTGTGTATATAATAAGGATGCGAGCCGAAAATAAAACGGCAAAGTAATCCTCAGTAGCTCAATGGCGGAGCATTCGACTGTTAATCGAAGGGTTGCTGGTTCGAGTCCAGCCTGGGGAGTTTTTTATTGC
>CACXCI010000026.1 GCA_902766105.1 uncultured bacterium | reverse complement strand
GGTAAAAAAATATATGCAAAAGGTTTACAGCTTGATGGGGCAGAGTTGGCAGATACTTTTTTATATTTTTACAAATACAGACATCCTGACAAAAAGAATTTCCTCGAAAATTTTTCTAATTTTAAAGGATATATTGATGTTGATTTAGCAATTGACAAGAATGGCTTTTATGGAAAATGCTATGGTAATGATTTGAAGGCTGATTTTTGGACTTATAAAATTCCTGTATCTTTGCCGTACACAGAATTTATCTTTGATAAGCGCCAAATGAGAGCAAAATCAAACGGAAAATTTGGCTCTGAACCTGTATATACTGATGTCGTTATAGATGGTGTTGCTACGAAAACCCTTCATACTGTTGGAAATGTCAAATCTCGTCTAACGAATAATTTTACCAAAAAGCATTTTCCAATAGTATCTATACAGGGTAATGCGGATGCGGCTGTCAGATATGAGGTAAATAATACTGTTGTGGATGTTGATTATTCATTAGATGTTCCCAAAAACAGTAATATTTTATCAAAATATGGTAATCTCGATAATATAAAATTTGTTCGTAAAATATACGCCCATACTGTAAAAGACGGGGATGAAATCAAATTAAATAAGTTTGTATACTCTTTAACAGATAAAGGTCAGCAATATGATATATTTTGGGGTGAGGGTATTTTTAGAAAAATTAATAAAAAATTTAAACCGGTGGAAATTTCTTTCAAAACAAATGGTGAAATTTCAGTAGGCATTATAAAATCGTTTATTGATAATTATTTTGAGCAAGGGCGTTTTAGTGCTGATTTGAAATATGATTTCCTAAAAAAAGCAATAAAGGGGAGTTTGGTATTAAAAGATTTAAAGCGTAATGATTTTTTGTATATGAAGAACATAAATATTGATATTATAGGAAATAATATACAAATGATGTTAAATGGAACTTTTTTTGATTCTCCTATTAGAGCAAAGCTTGTTGCAAAAAATAATTTTAATAATGGTGTTGTGATAGATGACATTGATATAAATTTAGATAAATATTATGTGCACAGGGGAAATATCGACAGGGTTAAATCAAATTTAGAGTCTGAAAAATCCAAAACCTCAGCTAAAAAGAAGAAAAAGCGAACTACAGATTATAAATTTGAGATTAAGAGGGGTAAAATTCGTGTTGGAGAAATAATAAATCCAAGATTTTATTTGCATGATGTTGTTATAAAAGGGAATTTAAAGAATAATGTAGTTAGTTTTGTTGTTCCTGAAACGGAATATGCAAAAGGCTCGTTAAGTGCAATAGGAAAATATAATGTCGCAAATCATTCCTCCGATATTCTATTTATGGCAACAGACATTGATTCAAATGAGGTTGCAACCAAATTTTATAATTTACCTAATCAGTTTCAGGGTTCGTCGTATGCGACCTTGCATTTCTTATCAAAGAATCAGTTAAATGAAATTAGAACAGAATCTACATTTGCTATTGTTGATGGTTTTTTACCAAATTTAGGTGATAAAGAAATTATAATTGATAACCCTAAAAAACTTAAAAAGTTTAGGTTTATACTCAAAAAGTATGTAAATACTCCGTTATCAAAAATTTGCAATATTGATTTTTCAAAGCCAAATGTCTTCTATTCGAGTCTGCGTGGAACATTTAGAACTCACAATGGAGTAGTAAAGGACATCAGAGTATTCTCAGAAAGCAATAATCTATCAATGTTTATTGAAGGCGAGTATAAAATAAAAACACAAGAAGGCAATCTTGTTGTATGGGGCAGGCATAATAAAGCTGCGGAAAAGAAAATAAAAATCTTTAAAGTTCCGTTAAGACTTATTTATCGTGTGGTATTCAAACCTGAAAAAACTTATGATATCAATATTGATAAAATCAATTAAATTCCGCCAATAAATGCTGATTTAAAAGACGAGTCTATCTTTAGAGTAAATGTTGATGGTAATTTGAACTCAGATAATTTAAAACTTAAATTTAATGATATTCGTAAAGGCGGCAGAGTTGATAAAAACTAATGTTTAATTAGTTAGATTCAAAAGTTTCATCATCAAATATAAGGGCAGGTTTTGGTATAGGGGTGATAATTTCTGCATCATCTTCTATGCCGGATGCTTCAATATCTTTTTGATAATTCTCTTCTTGTCCGAGTTTTTTATGTACTAATGCTCTTTCATAGTATAATCTGTCTTTCAAAAGATAAATTCGGTCATTTTCTGCTTTTTCTATCAAATCGTTGTATATAGTAAGAGCATCTTCATATCTGTTTATATTGTATAAAAATTGAGCTTTATCCCATAAAAACTCATCAATTTCGTTGCTGTCTTTGGTTCTTTTAATTTCTCTGTCAAAATCTTTTAGCGCACCGTCATAGTCTTTTAGTGTGTATTTTATAAAAATTTTATTGTCAAAATTTATTATATTAAAGCCTTCTGCTCCGAGTTTATACGCTTTATCAAAATCTTTGATGGCATCTTGGTAATTTCCGAGTTTATAATTCGCAAATCCTCTCATAGAGTACCACTCTTGTGCGATAGGAAAAATTTTTGTTCCTATAGTTGTAAAATTAACAGCTGCTTTGTATCGTTGTTGTAACAAGAGTTGTTTTGCACAATAAAAAGGTGAGATAAATGAAAATCCTATTATTATAAATGTAATTAGTGCAAGGACCTTAATTACTTCAATTTTGAAAAGCTTGTAATATTGCTCATCAATATTAGTTGATGGTGTGAATTTGACTTTTTTAAAGCTTCCAAATTTTTTGTTCAAATTTTTTTCAAACATTTTAGTGCAAAAATATGTAATTATTTGGCATACAATCCCAATTACAATAAGTAATATAACAGCGTTAACGTACCAGCTGTTGTTTACTAGAAATGAATACTGAGGAAATATATACTCATATAATAATGCAATGAATGTCAGAAAAATTAAAATAGTCGAAATTCTTTTATGCACTTTTATTTGTGCCCATGCAGATTTAATCTCTTCAATGTCAAATACTCTGTCAAATTCATATCCTAAAGAGGTGTTATTTATTGATTTTATAACAGTTTTATTTTCATTTGTAGTATAAAAATTCATAGGTGAATATTTATACATCTGTCTAAAGATATTCATTTTCTGCATAAAATTTTACTTTCTACAATCTTCAATATTTATATTAACATATAAGTTGAAATATAAAACACTATTATTTTTAATATTTTAGATATTTTTAAAAATGCTTGCCGCTATTGTGTTTTGGGTAAATTATGCCTTAATATTCCTTTACATATAAATATTTATAATTCTGAGATTATTGCTCCTGTTTCAGATTCGGAATGACCTTTAAAATTAAGCTTTGAAGATGTAATAGGTCTTTTGTCGCAAGAGTTTTCAGAATCGACCAAAATAATCGGCGGCATTATTGTTTTTTTGTATAATGCGCCTGCCATTCTTCTGTAAAATTTATCTAGCCATTCGATTTTTTGTTCTTTTGATATGGTGTGATTTTTTTCATAAAGAAATTCAGAGTTTATCATATCATTGTATTGTTCTTTTCTGTTTTCTATTCTCCAGATAACCTCATCCAAAAACTCATAAGGCATAAGTGCATCTTCTGCAATTAAAGGTTTACCGGTTTTAGGGTTTATTGCAAGTTCAGCTCCGGGACGTTTTTGGATAATACTTTCCGGTATGGCATTTTTTACTGTTCTGTTTTTATTAAGCCATTTGGCAAGAGCAAATAATTTAGTCTTGTTTATATCTGCAATCGGAGCAAATCCTCCTGACATATCACCGTTTATTGTCGCATATCCCATATAACATTCTGACTTGTCAGAAGTGGCGATAGGCAGGCATGACGCAAATTCATTACTTACCCCCCACAAAAACATTGCACGGGATCTGGCTTGAATATTGTCAGAGGTATATGAGTGTTCATATCTGCAATCCCATCTATCTTCCGCTGTTTTAAATATTTTTTGCAGACAATTGTTTGTTGTTTCAAACATATCTTTTATTGGTGCAACCGTAAAATGTATCCCTAAGTTGTTTGCAAGTTGTTCTGCATCACTTTTGCTTTCTTGAGAGGTGATTTTTGATGGCATGCTTATCCCAAATACATTCTCGCAGCCTAAAGCATCTGCTAAAAGAACAGCACAAATTGTAGAATCCAACCCGCCCGATAGACCTAATACAGCACGCCTAAATCCGCATTTATCAAAGTAATCTCTTATGCCTTGGAGTAAAATTTTATAAGTTCTTTCCATATCTGCTTCATAGTCAAGGCTAAAGTATGTATTTTCTTCAGCTTTTTCAAAATCGTAGGTTTGGTGGTAATTTTTGCCCAAATTAAATTTGGGATTGCATATAAGCAGCTGTTGTTCAAATTGTTTTGCACAGGCAAACACCTCTCCGTTTGAATTAAATACTCTGCTTGAGCCGCTAAATGAGATTCCGTCAATTGCACCAACCTGATTCGCAAATATTACCGGTGTTGAATATTTTTCTGCTGTATTAGATAAAATTTTCATTTTTTTTCGTTCTTCTTTTACGATTGCAGGAGTCGATGAGCAATTTATAATAATATCAGGATTTTCTTTTAAAATTTGCTCGGAATATTCTTCATCTCCAATTAAAATTGCGTATTTTGTGCCATTGATTTCAATAGTTCTTGTTGTTTTGGTTGTGTAAGGTTCAATATATTTGTAATCGTTGAAATTATGATTGTTGTAAACAGAAGATTGCCTTATTATTTTACTGATTTGTCCGTCTTTTAATACGGCAATCGAATTAAAGTATTTTTCAGGAGTCTTGTTATTGCAAGGCTCGATAAAACCTACTAAGGCTGTGGTTTTAGTTATAATTTTTGCAATTTGTTTTAACCATTTTACATTTTCTTCAATTAAGATATGCAGCTTGGCTGTAGTATCATCAAGCGGAAACCCTGTTAGTGCCATTTGAGGAAAAATAATCAAATCCAAACCTATATTTTGGGCATGTTTTATGTATTTAACAATTTTTTTTGTGTTATATTCAAGATTTCCTGCAATAGGGTTAATTTGGGCGATGCCAATTGTACCGTTTGGGTATGTTTTTAATAATTTATTTAATTCGGCTTCTGTTTCTGATGTAATTTCTTGTTCTGTCAATTTATAAATTTTTTCTTTAATTTCGGCGTCGTTCATATAATTGTCCCTCTTTTTTTAGGATAATTATACATTAAACATGTTTTTCTTGAATTTAAAAAAGGTCTTTGCAGATTATAAATTTGTAAAAATATGTGAGTTTCAGCAGTGCCTATCGTCTGTGTATAATTAGCTCAAATAAAAATATAAAGAAATGTAAAACGGGGTATTGCCAAATTTTAGATTAAATGATATACTACTTTTGTAGTAGAAAATGATGGGTGAAGGTATATGTTAGTATCATTGATGGCAAAAATGATAGCTTCAAATCAAATGCGTGATGCTCAGTATGCAATGATGCAAAATCGCATTAACATGATGTCTATGTGTCGTAATATGCCAACGTTTTGCGGTAATGATTACAGCAGGCTTGCTATGCTCAATGATATGGATAAACGTATTGCAACAAGTAATATGACTAACGAATCTTTATATATGTTGGCATCAGCTCAGGAAAAAGCAGCGGATAAAATGTTGCAAAGCGAGTTAAAAAATAATCATATATCTTATATAGCTTAAGATAAAAGTGTTATGTGTAGTGTGGAGTATTGCTCTATAATCATTTCTTTGCAGGAGGAATTGAGATGATTATAGAGCATTTAACATAAATAAATTTTATGATTTTTTGTGCATGCAAATTTTTGTTATATTATGTTCATGAGGAAAGGTTAGATTTTTTTAAGGAGAAATAAGTATGAAAAAAGTTTTATTATCACTTTTTGTTGCTGTGTCTTTGATTATTCCTGCCAGTGCAGCAACTTATGACCCTGCAGCAAGGGTTTCGCCTATAGGACAAAACTTGTTGACTAAAAATGGTATATCTGCGACAAATGTCAAATTTATGGTTGTATCTGGAGCTGTAGACAATTCTAATTATGTAACTAACAAAATTGTTAATGTTTCTACAAATGAATTAGCATTTACCGGTAACGATAATGAAGTTGCTTATGTAGTTGCAAATGAATTAGGACACATTATAAGCGGTCATGCTTCAAAAAACAGAGTTGTTCAATTGTTGCAATCAACGGCAGATGTTAATGTATCAGCAAATAATGCTACAAATACAACTTCTGCTTTGCTAAGTAACTATAATAATTCAAAACAACAAAAAGAAGCAGATTTAATTGCCGTAGATTTGATGGTTAACGCAGGTTACAACCCTTTGGCTATCGTTGTTGTATTGACAAAACAAACCGGTACATACTGGGAAACTATTATGGGACAACCGGCTAATGCCGAAAGAGCTTTAAACGTTTATAATTACGTAAGTTATGCTTATCCGGCAAAGCTAAAAGCCGGTTATGCTTGCAACGAATACAGAACTTTTTCTGAGTATGCAAAGAATATTGTTGCTATAAGACAAGAAAGCAAAAAACTTGAAAAACAAAATACAAAAACACAGACTAAAAATAAAAAGAATAATGCGTCAAAAATTTCTAAATTTAAACTTAGAGGTGGTATGAGCGGTTGGGATGCTGCTTATGGCTTGTTGCAAAATTCAAAATAATTAAGATAAGTAATAAAATAAAGCCTTTTGTAAATCATGTAAATGAATATACAAAAGGCTTTTTTGTGCTTGAATTTATGAATATTTTAATTAAAAATAATAATAAGGAGTGAGATTTGAAGAAAAATAATATTGTAAAATTTAAAAAAATCAATAAAAAAATACAGACTCAAAAAGGATATGCTTTGTATAATGAGGGTTTATGTTTTTACAGACAGGATAAGGATTCTGTTGCAATAAAAAAATTTTTGCAAGCAGAAGAACTTGGGTATGAATCGAGTGATATGTTTTCTTCAATGGCAAGAATTTATGGTGCTGAAGGTCAATTTGATAAGGTGAAAGAATATGCTCAAAAGGCAATAGATATTGATGATGAATACGGTTATCCTTATTTTATGCTTGGGGGTGCATATTATGAGGAAGGGGATTTAGAAAATACGTTAAAATATTATCTTTTGGCAGAAGAAAAAGGATATGATGATGATATTATAATGCTGAGAGAAATTGCTGAGGTATATGGCAGGCTGGGTGATAACAACTTTTTGAAACAATTGGAATATGCAACAAAAGCAATAGAGCTTGATCCTACAAATGCCTTTTCGTATTACTGGAAGGGGTGGATGTATTTTAGAAGAAGAGAGTATTCTCATGCTCTAAAGTATTATATTAAATCTGAAAATATGGGGTATTCTGATTATAGTTTGTATTATGAAATATCATATTGTTACAGCATGTTAGGAAACTTAAATAAAGCTGTAGAATATGCAAATAAGTGTATATTTATGGATAAAGAAGATGCCTTAGGCTATTATCGAAAAGGGTTTGCATATTTTATGGAAGAGGATTTGAAAAAATCCGAACAGAATTTGCTTATGGCAGAAAAAAAGAATTGTGCCGAGTCTGATATGTATTCAAGATTAGCCTTTATTTATCAGACAAAAAATGATTTTGAAAAAGCCGTAGAATATGCAAATAAAGCCATTGATAAAGATAAAACAGACATTGACGGTTATGCTGTTATGGGAAATATCTATGCTTCGTTAAAAAAAGATTTTAAAACAGCGTTACTATATTATAAAAAAGCGTACGCCGAAAAGGTTGATTTTACGGAAGAATTTTATGTGAATTTTGTAATTTTGTATGTTATGAGAAATCAGTATAAATCGGCTAATAAAATCTTAGATGAGGCTTTCGAAAAATTTCCGAATTCGTATAGTCTAATGACGGTTAAAATAGGTATTTTGCAATCACAAAAGAAATATGCTCAGGCAGAAAAGTTAACAAAAAAACTTATTAAAATTGAACCTGAAAATATTTGGAATATATATTATAAAGCTTTAGTTTATTACAATTGTCAAAAGGAGAAAAAGGACTATAAAAAAGTAATAAAACTTTTGGAGCAAATAAATGATCCGACGATTATATATAATGGTGGTATATATGCGGTGTTATCTTTTTCATATTATGAAATTAAAAACTATGAAATGAGTTTAGATTATTTGTATAAATTTTTTCAGGATAGCTCATGCGAGGAGTTTTTTCAGAAAAATTACAGAGAAATAAAAAAGTATTTTAGTAAACTGAATAAAAAATTTCCGCAGGACTTTCGCATAAAATTTATTTTTGAAAAATTACCTGATAGGGTACCAATATATTAATTTTGTAGTACAATTATGTTATGAAATTTTTGGACGATATAAATTTGAATCAAGCATCTAAGGTCTGTATTTCGGGTATTATATATACCGTTGTTGTGATGTTTGTTCTTATGGCGGTTGTTTTTCTGTGGATTTTGGCAACAAAATTACCGATTGTAATGTCTCAACCTTCGGGTGAAACTTACACGTACTTTGTTTCCATAATGGATAGAATTTTATTGTTTGTGATTGTTTTTGCTATAGTTCCGATAATCGGGTATCAGGTTTTTTCTAAAGATAAATCAAATGCAGATACTATAGTTTCTCTTGTGTCAGTCGTTGTCGCTGTTGTTATGATTGTTGTTTTTGCGGGCGGAGAAATGTATTATTTTAAAAAATATTCAAACGGAGAATTAAGTTATTCACAAATGTTTTGCTCGGAAACTATAGAAACGAAAATCTTTAATACGATTGTAATTCCGCCACAAATGTGTTTGCCTCCAAATCAAAGACCTAAAAATAATTAATTAAAAGTTAATTTTGCATGACTTTCTAAAAATCAACGTTAAAATAATAGTATAGAAAACTATTATGAATGGAGTTGATGTAGGATGCTAGATTTTGACAAGTTTACCAATTATTCTCAGGAGATTTTATCTGAAGCAAGTAATTTAATGAGTTCTCATCAAAATTCACAGATGGAGCCTGAGCATATAATGCTTGCTATGATTAAAGATAACGGAATAATTAAAGATTATTTAACCGAGTTAAAACTTTTAAATCAAAATTTTATCAATAAAATTGTATCAAAAGTTGAAAGTTTCCCAAAAGTTTCAGGTGCAATAAACCCTCAGGGTTTGTATCTGTCAAATGATACCCGCAGATTGTTAGAAGGAGCTATAGAAATAGCTGAAAATTTAAAAGATGAATTTGTCGGAATTGAGGCAATTTTACTTAGCATGACAAAACTTGATAACAGTAACATAAAATCAGTATTAGAAAGTTTTAACGTTAATTACGGCTCAATTTTAGGCACAATGAAGAAGATAAGAGGTAATAAAAAAGTGGATAGTAAAAATGCAGAAGAAAATATGAAGGCTCTTGAAAAATATTCAACTGATTTGACTCAATTAGCCGCAAAAGGTAAATTAGACCCTGTAATTGGTCGTGATGAAGAAGTCAGAAGAATTATTCAGGTCTTAAACAGAAGAACAAAAAATAATCCTGTTTTGATAGGTGAGCCGGGTGTTGGTAAGACAGCAATAATTGAAGGTTTGGCTCAACGTATTGTAAGGGGTGATGTTCCTGAAAGTTTAAAGGATGTAAAACTTATATCTCTTGATTTGGGAGCATTGGTTGCCGGTGCAAAATACAGAGGGGAATTTGAAGAGCGTTTAAAAGCTGTTTTGAAAGAAGTTGAAGATTCAAACGGCGAAATTGTTATGTTTATAGATGAACTTCATACTGTTGTTGGAGCAGGTTCTACAGAAGGCTCTATGGATGCAGGTAATCTTTTAAAACCAATGCTTGCACGTGGTGTTTTAAGGACAATCGGAGCAACAACAATTAATGAATATCGTAAATATATCGAAAAAGATCCCGCATTAGAAAGACGTTTCCAACCTGTAATGGTTGATGAGCCGTCTGTTGAGGATACAATTTCAATTTTGCGTGGTTTAAAGGAAAAATATGAAGTTCACCATGGGGTTAGAATTTTAGACAGCGCAATTATTGAGGCTGCGAAATTATCTGACAGATATATAACAGACAGATTTTTACCGGATAAAGCTATTGATTTGATTGATGAAGCGGCAAGTTCTCTGCGTATTGAAATAGATTCAATGCCTGAAGAAATTGATTCAATGATGCGCCAAAAAATACAGCTTGAAATTGAACGAGAAGCTTTGAAAAAAGAAGATAGTGATGAGGCAAAAACAAAAGTAGAAGATATTTCCCGCCAGGTTTCAGAATTGGAAGAAAAAATCAATGTTATGAAAGCTCAGTGGGAGAAAGAAAAAGCGTCAATTACATCTGAAGCTGACATAAAAGATGAAATTAACAATGTTAAAAACAAAATTGAAGAAGCTGAACGTAATACTGATTTGCAGACAGCAGCTGAGCTAAAATATGGCAGATTACTTGAGCTTGAAAAACAGTTAAAGGCTTGCCAAAACAAAGAACACTCAGAAAACAAGCTGTTAAAAGAAGAAATCGACGGTTCTGATATTGCAGAGGTAGTTTCAAAATGGACAGGTATCCCTGTAACAAAACTTGTTGAATCAGAAATGCAAAAGCTGTTGAAGATGGAAGATGTGCTGCATAAACGTCTTGTCGGTCAAGATGAAGCTGTTGATACGGTATCAGATGCAATACGTCGTGCAAGATCAGGTCTAAAAGATCCTAAACGACCTATCGGGACATTTTTGTTTCTAGGTCCGACAGGTGTTGGTAAAACAGAATTAGCAAAATCATTAGCAGAATTTATGTTTAATGATGAAGATGCACTGATTCGTATTGATATGTCAGAATATATGGAAAAACATAACGTTGCACGTCTTGTTGGTGCGCCTCCGGGATATGTCGGGTATGAAGAAGGCGGACAATTAACCGAGGCTGTTCGCAGAAAACCATATTCTGTTGTATTGTTTGATGAAATCGAAAAAGCTCATCCTGATGTATTTAATATAATGCTTCAGATTTTTGATGACGGGCGATTGACCGATTCAAAAGGCAGAACGATTGATTTTAAAAATACTCTTATCATTATGACAAGTAATATCGGCAGTGATATTATCCTTGAAAATACTCTCAATGCTATGCTTTCTCCGGAACAGTATAACGATACAAAAGATAAAGTCTTGGAAGTTTTGAGAAGCCGTTTCAAACCTGAATTTTTAAACAGAATAGATGAAACGATATTCTTTAGAGCCTTGACTTTACCGCAATTGAGTAAAATCGTTGATATTCAGATGGATTATTTGAGAAAGTTATTAAAAGATCAAGAGCTTGATTTTGAAATAACAGATGACGCAAAAGAGTATCTAGCAACTCAAGGATTTAATCCGGTGTATGGCGCAAGACCGCTAAAAAGAGTTATTCGTCAAAAAGTTGAAAATCCTTTGTCAAAAGAGTTGTTATCTCAAAAATTCCTTAAAGGTGATACGATTAAAATAGACTTGCGTAATGATGAAATTGTATTTGAAAAAGTATAAAAACTACACGGTCGGGTTTATTAAACCCGACCGACTTATATAAAATTGAATATGATATGAAAAATCTTTTATTAAGCTAACAATGCTTCGATAACTTTTGCGTTGGTTTCTGCTCTTCTGGTATTTAATATGTATTTTTCAACTTGAGCTTCAATTTCCTTTTCGTTATTGTCTAAATATTCAACTTCATATTTTTCAACGTATGCAGCTAATGTAATCATTTCATATTCTTTTTTCATATCCGTATCCCCTTAATTAAATTTCCCTTACATTTATATAAAGTTTTTTCATATTTAAAAATTGCGTAAATTTTATATATTAAATATATATGTGTTACATTTCTTTACAAAACTGTCAATTTTAATATTTAGCGGCTTTATATATGGAAACGCAAAGGAGTAATTCATGTCTGAAGTCGAATTAGGTTATATAGATCCAAAATTTAATAATATAAAATCAAATGCTTATTGGTCTAGAGTTCATATAGATACTATGTTTTGGCCATCTGAAGATGGAAAGTCAACATATACAGCTCATGTGCAGGATTGTATAGATAATCCTACAAGAGGTTTAATCGCCCGCAGAAAATATATAACCGGCAAACCTATGAATTATCCTGATTATGCTAAACGTAATAAATTGATTTTTGATGTACAGCCTGATGTTGCTGTTTTGAATAAAACGCTGAAGAAAAATATAAATAAAATGTACAAAAAAACAAAGTATGCCCGTTCATATATAATTAACAGTGATAGAGTTGCTCTCGATTATGTAAAAAAAGGCAAAGAGTATACCAAGTTTGATAAAGCAATAATTCTTTTGAAAAGATTATTTCATCGTGTATAATTAAAATATAAATTACTAAGGAGTTTATCTGTGTCTGATTCAATGGTTTGTCATAACAGATTAGATGTAAGATCGTGTATCCAAAATGCTAATAGTGCAAGGGTGCATCTTGATGCTTTTAGTACACCGGACAAACACACAGTGAAATTTTATCTTAGACATTTGCAAGATTGTTACGATTGTCCGACTTTAGGTTTTTTGGCAAAAAGAAATTATTATAATACCGGCGGGATATCCATGCCGAGTAATTTTGTCCGTAATAAGGGGCTTATAGAGTATGATGATGTTGTTATTGACATGAAAATGAAAATAAAAGAAAGATTATCTGTTCTCTATCCAAGGACTAAGTATATAAGAGAATATATTACAAATAAAGACAGAATTAGCCTATATATCGTAAAACCACTGGAAAAATATACTTTTTGGGATAAATTGATGATTGGCTCAAAAATATTTTTTAAGAGTTTAATGAGAAAATAGTAGTTTTTTTATAATATGTAACAAAATGTAAACTTTTTAGTAAAATCTTTAAAGTTTCATTCAAATGTGCCGATATTAAAAATGTAATTAAAACAAAACAAATTTTCCTCCTTTTCCCCTACTACTAACCTACTAATCGGAACCGCAAAGGTTCCTTTTTTATTATGGTAGGGTAAAATTTTGCGTCATTCAGAGGGTGTAACCCGTGATCTCAAAATTTTATCCTTAGAATGGCTGTGTTTTAGCAAGATATGTTATTGGGTTTTGTAATTATTACAAAATTCGTTTTTCAGCATTATAATCCATAAGACAAATAGTAACGGTGCAACAATTACTATTAAGTGGTTAAATTCATAAGCTTCTTTAAAATCTAATCTGCTTAATGCGGCAAAAGCTCTTGTCAGTCCGCACCCCCAGCATTCATGTTTAAAAATCAGTTTTATCAAACAAAGACTGTAATGAGATTTTGCAGACAGATTTGCCAGCAGAAAACCTATTATCGGTAAACTGATTATAAAAATGCGTTTAATTGTTATGAAAACTTTGCTCAATTATTTCACCCTTTAAATAAAAGGGTTGATTCATAGAAGAAACAACCCTTTTTGTGTATTGAATTTGTCTAAGCTATTGAATACCACTATTTCCAAGAGCTGCCATTATTGCAAAACCGAATAATGCAATATATCCGATAATGGCGAGTATTGCCAAAATCATAAATGCAATATAAACATAACCAACCCAGTTAATTCTTTCATAAAGTTCACTGCCATCTTCGTGAGTAAATTTGCCAAGTGCAATCGTTATACCGTCAACTAATTGCCAAATTGCAGCGATAGGAGCAAAACAGCCGGTAATAGTCAAAACCAGCATTGCAATAGCAGTATTAGTCTTTCCTGTGTAAAATCTGTGAGCGCCAAGAGCACCAAATAACCAGCATAACATCATTGCTGCCATCCAGTTTTTACCTTTTAAGTTTCCTAATTGTGTGTTTTCCATATTCTTAAACTCCTTTCATTTATTTACTTGTAATATTGTTATTAAGATATCGTAAACATTCCTAATAAGCCGCTGATACCACCCAGAATAAATCCTACAATAATAACAATTAAAGCAATCATTCCACAACCAGGGTTATAATCTGCCAAATCATTGCCTTCAGCATCTTGGTATTTGTTCATTGCAATAGATATAACATCTATCAATGTCCAAATTCCGCAGCCTCCACCCGTAATTAGTTGAATTACCCCAATTAAAATGTATCCTGTGTAAAATCTGTGAATTCCGAATATTCCCAAAAACCAAGCCAATAGTAAGGTAACAATGTAATTCCGGTTTCCCTCCTTCGGTGCCGGTGCATAATTTGTACTCATTAAAACTCCTTTCTTATTATAAAATAATTGTATTTAACGGTTTTTTATTTGTCATCATATAGATAGATTAAAATATATATATCATGTGTCCTAGGCTGCTATTGTGAGTATGTGCAAAATTAGGTTTATTTACCAGTCGAGCCAAAGCCTCCCGCACCTCGGGTGGTTTCTGTCAATTCTGCAACAACTTCGATTTTTGCCTGTTCGTATTTTGTAATGACCATTTGTGCAATTCTTTCTTGCGGTTCAATTGTGTATGGTTCGTTTGATACGTTAACCACAGCGACACAAACCTCTCCTCTATAATCCTCATCAATTGTTCCTACGCAATTAATTAAAGTTATACCGTGTTTAATTGACATTCCTGAACGTGGTCTGATTTGTGCTTCATATCCATGTTCCAATTCGATTTTTAAACCGGTTGGAATTAATTTTCTTTCCAAAGGCTTTAGTTCAATAGGTTCGTCAATTGCTGCGCATAAATCCATACCGGCTGCACCTTCTGTTTTGTATTCAGGTAAAACTTTGTTATGCGGTAATCTTTCTATTTTTAATACTGTCATTACTCTACTCCTTTAAATAATTCATTAATATCAACTTCTAAAACTTTTGCAATCAAATAAAGATTGATTGCGTTTGGAATTTGTTTTCCTTTTTCAATTAGGCTTATTGAATTTGTACTCAAATCAACCATTTCGCCTAATTTTTCTTGAGAAAGTTCTTTTCTGTTTCTCTCCGCTTTAATATTCAATCCTAATGCTCTTGTATTCATGAAATATATTATTTAATATTGACATAAAAATAACAATATGGTATATATGTAAATATTACAATAAAACTTGTAAAAATATAAGAGAAATTTGGAAAGGGAAAATTATGCAAGAATTAGTTGAGTTGGTTGATGACTTAGGAGAAAAGATTTATAACGCAAAGTCAATAGCAAAATGTTTTATTGATTTATATAAAATTGAAGCGCGCAGTAATTATGATATATCTTATCTTGAACCTTTGCTATCTTGTATAAGTCAGCAGTTCAATGATTTGACGGGCTTGCATAGTAAAATAGAAAGAGTTGTTTATAAAAATTCATTATATCCCGAAACATGAAAATTGATAGACACTGAAACGAATTCAGTGTCTATTTTTACTATATTTTCCGAAAATTGCCATTATTGACATAAAATTTCCGTGCTAAATGCTGTATAGTTACTTGATTGGTTTATTGAATTGATTTAATTTCAGATTCTACTGTTGCTAAAATCTCATCAAGTTTAGAGGGGTCTTTTATCCCACCTTGTGCAAAGTTAGGTTTGCCACCGCCGTTTGCACCTGTTGCTCTGGCAATTTCTCCGACAATTTTACCGGCATTGATACCTTTTTTTACAAAACCGTCCGAAACTTTTGCTGCAACAGTTTTTTCGCCGGCAAGGATAATTATATTATCTTTCCCAAGCTTGTGAGATAAAATTTCTATTCCTATTTTTAATCCGACAGGTGTCAGGTTTTTGAATTTAGATATAAATAATTTACCTTCATTTATGTCTTGAACTCTGTCAATAAGTGTTGCAAATCTGTTTCTTGCATTTTCTTCTTCAAGTTTTTCTATTTTCTTTTGAAGTTCTCTGTTTTCATCTGATAATTTTTCAACTCTTTCTATAACCTCATCATGATGAGTCTTGAACTTCGCAGATAAAGTATCAACAACTTCAACTTTGGAATTTATGTAATGTAGTGCGGAATTTGAAACAACAAGCTCAATACGCCTTGTGCCTGCCGCAATAGCACTTTCTGAAACTATTTTCACCAGTCTTAAATCTTTAAGCTCTCTGGCATGAGTTCCGGCACAAAATTCTTTAGAAATACATTCTCCGTCTTTTTCAATTGAAACAACACGAACAGTATCTCCGTATTTTTCGCCAAATAATGCTGTTGCACCTGTTAGTTCTGCTTCTTTTATTCCCATAACCTGAGTTTTGATAGTATATCCTTGTCCTATCCATTTATTCATAAGATTTTCGGTCTTTTTGATTTCGTCAGATGTCATTGCTCTTGAGAATGTAAAGTCAAATCTCATGCGGTTTTCATCAACATAAGAGCCTGCTTGTTTTACTTCATCGCCTAAAACTTTTATCAGTGCAGCTTGCAAAAGGTGAGCTGATGTGTGGTGAACTCTTATCTCTTCTCGTTTTTCAATATCAATTTTAGCAACAACCTCTTTCCCGATTAAATCTTCGCCGTTAATAATTTGGCAGCGATGAACGTATAAATCATTAACTTTAAATGTTGTTAAAACTTCAAGCTTGACCTCCTGACCTCCTGTCAGCTTGTCTTCTATTATCCCGCTATCACCGACTTGTCCGCCGCATTCTGCGTAAAATGGAGTTTTGTTTAATGCAACATCTATGTAGCCTTCGCCTTCTATAATTCCCAAAATTTTAGCATCACACTCATTCTCGCTATATCCGACAAATTCTGTTGAACCTATTTCACGCTCTAAATTTGCATATTTAATATCACCTGTAACAGAAAGTTTTGCAGTTGCGGCTTTTGCGCGGTCTTTTTGTTCCTGCATTGCAACTTTGTAGCCTTCTTCATCAACTTTAAGTCCGTTTTCTTGAGCGATTTCTTTTGTCAATTCTAACGGGAAACCAAAAGTATCATACAATTTGAAAGCATTTTCACCATCAATATCTTTTTTCTCATTGATGAAATCTTCCAAAAGCTTGTAGCCTCTATCAAGAGTTTTGTTAAATCTTTCTTCTTCTGCTTTTATAGTATCAATAATTTTTTGTTTGTTTTGAACAAGTTCAGGGTATGCCTCGCCATAGTATTGAACGATAACATCAACTAATTTATACAAGAATGGCAATTCCATACCCAAAATTTTGCCGTGTCTCAAAGCACGTCTTAAAATCATTCTCAATACGTAGCTTCTTCCTTCGTTACCGGGGATTACACCGTCTGAGATTAAAAACGATACGCATCTTGCGTGGTCTGTGATAATTCTTAGTGAAATGTCGGTTTTTTCTGATTTTTTGTAAGGAACTCCACACATTTCAGAAACTTTGTCTAAAATAGGCTTTAGCAGGTCTGTTTCAAATGTTGAAGCAACACCTTGGCAAACCATTGTGATACGCTCTAAACCCATGCCGGTATCAACATTTTTCTTAGCCAACGGAGATTGGTTGCCTTCTTCGTCTTGGTATAATTCGGTAAATACAAGATTCCAAATTTCAACCCATCTGTCGCATTCGCAGGTATCTATACCGCAATTCGGGTGTCCGCAACTGTATTCTTCACCTAAATCATAGTGAATTTCCGAACAAGGTCCGCAGGAACCTGAAGCTCCCGGAGGTCCCCAAAAATTGTCTTTTTTGCCCTTGCGTTTAATACGTTCTGCAGGTACTCCTACATTTCTCCAAATATCGTAGGCTTCATCATCTGTTTCAAATATAGTTATCCAAAGTCTGTCTTTATCCAATTTTAAAACTTCAGTTACAAATTCCCAAGCCCAAGGGATAATTTCTTTTTTATAATAATTTCCGAATGAGAAATTACCCAACATTTCAAAAAATGTGTGATGGCGAGGGGTTCTTCCAACATTTTCGATATCAGAATCTTTTCCTCCCGCTCTTGCGCATTTTTGACAGGAAGCTGCTCTCGCAGGTTCATAAGGGCAATCTTGTATGCCCAAAAATATTGGTAAAAACTGTAACATACCGGCAGTTGTCAAAAGTACAGTCGGGTTGTCCGGTACTAAACTTGAACTGGGTACTATAGTATGTTGATATTTATTTTTAAAATAATCTAAGTATAATTTTCTGATTTCATTTCCGGTTAGCATATTTTTCTAATTCCTCATATATTGTGTTCTTCCAGAAAATTATACATCAAAAAGGGTTAAATGCAATTAATGGTTACTATAGTATGTGATTTTTGCCGGCAAAATATGCGGCAATTGTTCTGTTTTTGACATCAAATTTTCTCAGAATAGCTGTAACGTGAGCTTTAGCTGTGTGTTCGCTGATAAACAGTGCATCAGCTATTTCGCTGTTGCTGTAACCCTTACAAACGTATTCCAAAACTTCTAATTCTCTTTCCGTCAACATATTATGATCTCCATAAATCTAATTCCCAAAATTAATCTAAGCACATAAATATATTTTGAGATTAAAAATAATTCCATTTCGCTAAAAAATTAGCCGAGTGGCTAAGTGTCAAAAGACATCACTCGGTTAAATAAAATCCCGAAAGTAAAGTATATCGTGAAAATTTGCTAAATAATAAAAACGTATAAAAACTTAACAATTGTAAAATTTTTGTCAAAAAATATACTCTTGCAAGAAAAAGTTTTCGTGTTAGTATAGAAATGTAAGCCTTGGTAGCTCAGCTGGATAGAGCAACCGCCTTCTAAGCGGTAGGTCATGCGTTCGAATCGCATCCAGGGTAAATAAAAAAGGAT
>CACXCI010000025.1 GCA_902766105.1 uncultured bacterium | reverse complement strand
TATACCTACTGGCGCTAAATCATATCTGTATTGTTATCCTGCGGATTATGAAGGGCAAGGGGAACTCGTAATTTTAAGACTTACAACAGATAAATCTTACATCCAAAAAAAATTAAATTCGCATACTTTTTTAAATTCAGAAATACCAATAGGTACAGCTCAAAATATTTATAATATGCCAACTGAAACAGTAGTAATTTCTAATAAAGACTTAACTTTTTATGTGTTAAAAGATGCAGATAATGAATATTATTATAAAACATATTTCCCGTATTTCACCGGAATTGGAGTTGATAAAAATATGGAAAACATAGTGTATTATTACATTGAACCATCAGATTAATTGTCATTATTTGATTAGAAATTATCAAAATACAATCACAGTCTAATTAGCAGGTCAAACTATTTAAGAAATTATTTACATTGTATTTTACTCGTATTACTAATTTCTCAGCTTCTCGCCATTTTGCTTTATTTTATATCCACATAGGCATAAGCATTAAAATCTAACGAACCATATATTATTTTTATTCTATCCTCACCTTCGGGAATCCACTTTGCAAAGTTTATGGTATCCTCATCAAAATCTTCATTTGTTTCAACAGCAGGCAATTGTGCCATAACATATTGCGCCTGATAAAGTTTTAATACAGGATGTCCGTTTTCATCTTTTTCTCCTTGTATCTGATAATGACCAACAGGCAAGACACCATCTCCAATTGACAATTCTACCGGAATACAAAGTACCGGAAGGGTATTATTCACATTTGCTTCATCATTTTCTTCATATATTTCTGTTTCATCATAATTTTTACGTTCTTCCCCTTTAGGAATATTTTTATTTTTCTTTTTAAAGCCAAACATATTTCTTTTAGTTTTTTTTGATTCAATTGCTTTATCAAAATCCTCATCGGAAACTGCGGGTTTATCCTGCCCGTAAAAATTCTGAGAATTATTCCAATTGTCCCACAAATCCGTTGATGCGTACATATCTGTATCTGCACTATACACAGGCATACAAAATACAAAAGATAATAAAAGTATAAAAAGAGATTTTTTCATACAATTATCTTAATGAATTTAGAAAAAAAGTAAACCCAACATTTGAATGAATTTATCACACCTGATTAACAGCATTTTCAGGTTCATTTTTAACGATTAGCAATTTTGTAATTCTTGCGCCGTCAATTTCTTTAACTGTAAAAGTAAAGCCGTCATATTTAACCGTATCATCTAATTGAGCTATTCTGCCTAACTCTTTTACAACCATACCTGCGATAGTATCAACATCTTCATCTTCCATTTTTTCTGCAGGAATATCAAAATACTGCGCAAATTCATCTAATCGCATCATTGCATTTGCCAAATATTGATTAGGTTTTAATTCTTTTATATCAAATTCTGCTTCTTCATCAAACTCGTCTTGTACATCACCAAAAATTTCTTCCATAACATCTTCTAACGTGATAATACCGGATGTTCCGCCAAATTCATCAACAACAATCGCCATTTGACTCTTGTTTTTCTTAAATTCTCTGACCAAATTATCCATAGTCATAGTTTCCGGAACGAGCATAATATTTCTTTGGATTTTTTCAATCGGTTTTTCTTTGTCTTCCAAAGCCAAAAGATACAAATCCTTGACATGAATCAGACCGGTAATATGGTCAATATCCCCATCATAAACAGGATATCTTGTATATTGATTTTCTGATGCAACTTTGTTTAATTCTTCAAATGTCATATCTATCGGAACACAAACCATATCGGTTCTCGGTATCATAACCTCTCTTGCTGTTAAATCCGAGAAATTAAATACATTATGAATCATATCTTTTTCGGTTTCGTTTAATACACCTTCATCATAACTTGTATCAACAAGCAAGTCCAAATCTTCCAATGTATGAACAACCCTTGCGGTATCTACCGGTACTTTAAACAGTTTTAAAATAGCATTACAAGCGACATTTAATAACCATACAAACGGTCTTGAAATTGTCATAAATAAGTTCATCGGTTTTGCAACATATAAAGAAATTCGCTCAGGGTACTGAAGAGCTATACATTTTGGCACCTGTTCGCCAATTGCAACATGCAAAAATGTTATTATTAAAAACGCAATTACAGCAGCTATTGTTTGTGCCAAATACGCATGGACATCCGGTAAGCTTTCCAAAATCGGTGCAAGCACCTTTTCTACAGCCGGAGAGCCAAACCAACCAATACCGATACTGGCTATGGTTACCCCAACCTGAACCGCAGCTATAAAGAAATTCATATCTTCCAGAGCTTTTAGGGCAAGTTTTGCATCGACATTACCATCTTTTGTCAATTGTTCGATTTTCGCTCTTCTGGAGCGTACTATCGCAAATTCTGCAGCTACAAAAAACCCGTTTACAAATAACAGTATTAAAACTATTAACAAATTGGAAATAATCATTCCCAAGCTCGAGTCATCCATCCTTTATAATTTCCTTTGTGTTTATAGGTTTAATTATAATATTGAGATGTTAAAAAAGCAAGGGGGGTAGACATTGTATCCTACTTCCCTGCCTTCATAGGAAGAACGGAAGCTCGGAGGACAAGAGGGCAAACTTTTTATGGTATTATTTACAATATATCTTACTTGTATTCCTGCCTTCTTGCCTTCCTAAATGACTATTTTAAAATTAGACAATCATAAATTTTATCAATTTTGTCCTTCATTTCTGAGAATTGACCTTTTAAATCTTCAAAACTATTTTTTGTAGTAAATCGTTGTTCAATTTCTGATAGAATCTCTCTGTGTTTTTTCTCCAATTGTTCGGGTGTTACTACAATCCTTTCGTGTAGTAAAAACATTAGCACCACAACAATTACTGGTGCGTAATTTACAAACATATCCATGGGGTTCCTCCTTTTGTTTTTTATATTCCGGCTATATACTTAAATTGATGTTATAATGTATGTATGTTTAATAAAATAGATAATTTGATTTTGCACTGTGATTTTTATAGAATAAATTCTATCTTTTTTATAATTTATATGAAAACATGATAGACATTTATCATATATGGAAGTATTATTGAAAATTATGAGTTTAGGATTTGATAAAAATTATAAATTTTACATTACATCTATATTGATTACTATTATACTCTTTATGCTCCTTATTTTATCAATTTTTATAAATATTGAGTTCATAAATTATAATGATAAATTGTGGAACATGTATATTATTATGAATATTATTCTTTTTGCTTTATTTTTTTTTATTGCAGTACCCATTACTATTGTTATTAGTTTTATCACTTTAATTAAGACAATATTTATGAAAAATAAAAATATAAAAGATTGGATAATTTTGAGCATTAGTTTTTTATCATTTTTTATTCTTGGGTTAATTGAATTTTTTGTAATTGTTGCAGCCATAACATTATAATTATTTTTGATTGAAAACATCTTTATATACATTTTTTACTTTATCTGAAATACTTTATTGTAATAAGTGCAAACCATTTTCTTGTTGTACAATAAAGTTATAGGTTATTATATGATATTATAATATGTATGAGATGAATAAAATAGATAAATATATTTTTATATCGTTAATAATAATGTTAATAAATTTAATAATAATATTTTTATTAACAGTAGGAATACCAATAATTCATTCAAACGATTTGTTTAAAATATCTAATTATATTGTAAATGTAGTCGTTTTGTTTATATTGCCAACTTGTATCGTTACACAAATTATTGCTTTAAGTATTAAAATAATTTCCAAAAATAAAATACTAAGAGATTGGATAATTATATTAATAAATTTTTTATCAATATTATTTTTTGGATTGATTACGACATGTCTTATTGGCTCTCTTATAAATCCATTAATATAATTATCATTTTTTATAATCAGGCAATAAGTCGTGCATAAGAATTGAACAATCACAATAAGGATATTTTCTACCTCTTTCTCTTCCCAATCTATTGGCAACTTGGTCTTTCTATGAGTCTGCTATCATTTGTATTTTTTAATTATTGTAATGACCTTTGACTTGTACACCATCTGCTCTGGTGTATGGTGCGATATAAATTGTTCCGCCACCAAAAACACTTAAATCTTTTTTCCTTGGTATTCCCATTTTTTTAATTTGAGCATCAATTTCTTTTTCTCTTTGACCAAATTCTTTTGTTGTCATATTGCCGATATCTTCCGCTGTATATATCCTGTTATCGCCTGTTAATGGGTTTTTGTATCCTGTCCAATCAGGCTTTTTAAGATGATTGATTGTATTGGGATTTATAGGAATATTATTTTCTTTCAGTATGATGTTATTTATATGTTCCCATTTCTCAACTCTGCCTTCCAAAATTTTTGGGGATTCTTCATTTTTTATAATATTTGTATCACTACCACTTTTAATATAATTATCTATGGCTGATGTTATTCCGGTACTTGCCTTAGAATTTAGCCATTCCGGCAGGTTGCTTTTTAGTATATAATCGTGTATACTGATATTATCCAAGAGTTCCGAATTAGAAGGCGCAGAAAAGCTACCATTTTCGGAGGAAGAATTTTGGGTTGGTGTCCAGTCTCCCAAATGCTGCTTGGATTTTTTGTGTTGAGGAATTGCTGTTACCAACCAATTTCTGTCGAGCCCTTGTTTGTTATTGACAATGGCAAGTTTTTGTTTATTCCCAAAGATATTGTGTGTATCAGGGTGAAGCTCAGAGCCTGATGTTACATGCCCATTAATTATCGTATCTGGTATTTTTTTTACAAAATCAGATACATTAAATTTTTTTTGGTTAGCTCTGTTCATTAATGCATGTCCTAAGCCGCCATTTTCATTTCCCCAAGGAATATCAAAATTACCAATCCCAGTTTTATTATATACATTAGGTACAAAACCGGTTTGGTTTTCCATAAGAGTTGATATAGCCTTTTCAGGGTTGCCGCTGGCTTTTCTAAATGGTATTCCCCAATATTTTCTCATTTGATTTATTCCTAAAGTTTCATTTGCTCTAGCTTCAGATGCAATTTTTCCTGTTATGCCTCCTAAAGCAGCACCTGTACCAAGTCCTGTTACTCCATCTTGAAGTGCAGTCGTGAATGGGTTTTTATCTTCCATCAGACCTCTGCCAACACCGTAAACAGATGAATTTATTCCGCCTCCTATTGCACTTGTTGCAATATCATGAGTAAATTTTCGACCTATTGTTTTGCTGACTACTGCAGGAAGTGTTCGTTTTGCAATTTGTCCGGCTACACCTCCAACGGGAATTGCTGCACTACCAATCTCTAATGCTGCTCCTATATATTGTTTAGCTAAGTAATTATTTAATTCATTATCTATCTGTTTGTTGTATGCTTCTCCTGCTTCTTTTATTATTTGAACCTTTTGTTCTTTTGTTAACTGAGAACTCTTTAGTAATTTTTCTAATTCTTCATAAAAATTTCTCATTATTAGTTATCCTTTCTGTATTTGAAATTTATATCACTACAAAACAATTGGCCAATAAAAATCAACCAAGTATGATGCAGCATCAAAAGGGTGAGATAAAAATTTCAGCTCTTTTGTTTGTTTAATTTGAGTATATGTTGGAATATCAATTTTTGAAGAACCTTCAATATAGCGAAGATTATATATGTTATACAAAAGCTTTTCACACTTTGGAGAAATGTATAAACTTATTTCCCCATCTGCATTTCTGACCTTTGCATTAAATGCTGCTATTCTGTTTTTTATAGGAGGGTTAAATGCTTTTATATTAATTTCAACATCATAACCATAAGCTTCAAGTTTTTTCTTGATAATTACATAATTTGTATATTCACTGACACAACTCCTGTTATCACCCGACGCATCTCCATTGACTATTACTTTTCCTTTGTGATCAGGGTATCTTTCGTGAAATTCGTCGCAGGTTTTTGAAGTTGTTGTATTTTCCAAAACAAGTTCATCAAAATAAAATACTTTATCTTCTGTTTTATGAGCAAGAACCCACGCCATAGGATCTACGTTAAAATCGCAGCTTATATGAAGAGGCAAATCTTTTTGATATTGAATTTCACGGATATTATCAGCCGTAAAATCTTTCACAACAAGATTTGTTGAATAATCACCTGCATTCCCCATTACAAAAATATCATAGTATGTTTTGTCATACAGTTTTTTCAATTCATCACAAAACCCTTCGGGTAAATATATATTTTGAGTTGTAGGTGCCGTAATCAGACGATAATTCGGAGCAGGATTTTCATAAAAAGTTTTATAAATCCAGCCTTTTTGCACCTCCGGATTTGTATGTCCAAAAATTCTATAGGTAAAATTATGCCAATTAGCTTTTTTTCGCTGGCGCATACGACCTAACAGCATTTTAAAAGTATCATAAGGAATATCAGACATTTCTTCAATTTCTACAAATCCCAAATTTAATGATTTTAATTTGTTAGGTTCATCAAAATGCCTGAATAAAATTTCTGATTTATTATGAAAGACAAGTTTTTGCAGAGCGCTAACCCATTTAAAATCCACACCTTCCTTAAATCCGATATTTTCAAGATGTTCTAAATACGTTTTTAGGGTTGTATCTCTGACCAGAGTGTAAGTTTGCGCCCCGACAAGACCTACAATTCCGGGAAATTTTATTGCCAACAAAATTCCCAGCAAGGCTCCGGCAAAAGTCTTGCCGGAACCGTAGCCGCCTTGGTATACTGCAACGTCCAAGGAATAATCATGGGGTATTTCAAGAAATTTTCTTTGAGCATCTAACAAATGATATTTCATTGCTATTTCCCCATAGAAGATGCCAAATTATCTTTATCGCTTTGTTCATCTGCTATTAAAAAATTATTTGTATTTTCAATACCGTATTGCTCCATAGCAAATTTGAAGCATTCAAGCCAATTAATACGCTCTTTAACCTCAGGAATCGCAACAAATGATTGAAAGACCTCAAACAATTCCTTTAATTTTGATTTTCTTTCAAAAATAGCTTTTCTATCACCGTAATGATAAACGTAGTTGGAATTTCGTATCTTATCATCAACTTCTATAAAAATAGCTTTACCGGAGTCTTTGGTAAGAATAAACTCTTTTCCGAGTTTAAAATTTGAAATTATTTCTGCCGTTTTTTCAACCATAGGAATAATTACTTTACGATTTATTGATTCCAGCATCATATTCAAACGAGCCTCCTGCCCGTTTACGGAATAATTAATCTCCGTTGCTGTTCTGTCATAAGTTTGAAGATTACCTGACATATTTTTGAAAATACCCGTAGCACTTTCAATAGTAGATTTAAAGTAGTTCAAAAAATCCCATCCTTGCATTGCTCTGTCAAATGAGATTGCTGTCGGAGGTGCTGTCATCAAAGTAGCATCATATTCAATAATTTTGCCCGGATGAATATTTTGTTCTCCCTTAAAACAACCTTTTGGAGCTAAATACGGCGGATTCATCATCAAAGCCAAAGCGTCTAATTGCTTGTTCAAAATAGTTGACGATATGTTATTTAAAATTAAGGCAACCCTCAATGGTGATATACCCCTGCCGGTTGTCGGGCATTCGATTATGTTCGCATGAATAAACGGATTTATCACATAAGGATTATCTTCATAGCGTATAATCACACTTCTTGCCGCAACAACAATCAATTTATTTTTTAAAACCTCACCTGTCGGAAGTTCAATATCTCCCCAGTATTCCAAAAGTTCAATTTTATTATCACTTGTGCTTATATTTTTTCTTGATTTTTTTGCCAACACTCCTTTCAACATTTCCAATTTTTCTCTATTCAACAAATTATTTGATTTATTTGATTTAATCTCATCAAAAGATTGTCTTGTTCGATATATTTTCCCGCAAGAATCCCAGTTGTCTTTTTCTGCTCTGTCAAAGACAAAATCCTCGTAGTTTATGAATTTAACCTTTGGATTATCATATATAATTTTATCCTCGACTATGAAATTGTTTATTGTATTTTGTGCAATTTGTTCATCTAAAGATATTGCTCGTCTTATTTTTCTTGTTTTGGTTTCCCAACCGACAAATAATGTAACCTCGCCTGTTTCAACCACAGAATCAATTATTTTTTCCATTTCATCTTGCACCTTCATTTCCTCAAAAACATTCACGAGCATAGCTTTTTGTCTGTTTGCAAATTTTTGAGTTTCATAATCTGTTCCTTCAACATCAAACATTGCATCAGGATTTGAATACAGATTTTGCACAAGATGAGATTTTAGCGTCTGTGCTAATTCATATATATCGGGTAACTGAATTTTACAATCCCAAGCGTTTATTCTTGGAATATCAGAATCGTAAATCGCATATTTTATCAAGCGATTATCCGCAATTTGAGAATTTCTTTCATTCTCATAATAATCATATTTTTCAATTATATGGTTCAGTAAGAACTGTTCTTCTATATAATTTGAATTTGATTTGTTTTCAACTATTTTGTTCATAATAACCTCATTTTTCACTGTAATAATAACTTTTGTATAAAGCATAAACCTCAATATCTTGAGGTACACCAAATCTTAATGTGTCATTTTTTAATAAACTTTCATATCTAAAACCTGTTGATTTCATCAAGGTTTTTGTTCTCAAGTTATCAGGATAAATTTGCACTTTTATCTTCTCCAACCCAAGTTCATCAAAACACTTTTTAAGGAAAATTTTGGCACTGTACTTTGGGAAAACTCCCCAAGCACACTTATCAAAACAGGTAGTCAATTCTGCGCTATAAGACTTTTCGGCGCTGCCGATAAAATTATCCAGAAACACAAAGCCCATATAATTTCCCTCATAATCAGTTACAATCCAAAAATATGGCTGCGTTTCACCTATCAAATCGATAACATTTTTGGCTTGGGAAAAATCATCGACAAGATATTTTTTGTACTTCATCAGAGTGTTTTGCGCTCTGTCAAGATAGTGCAAAATTTTTACGGGATACAAATTTTGTCTGCTTAATTGAAAAAATTTACACATTTTAAACTTTGACTTTTACAAACTTTATAAAACAATTTCCGCTGACAAAAGACTCTGCTTCACCTGATATAAGCTTTAATCTGTCAGAATTTTGGCTGCCAAGATAACCTTCTGCCTGAATACCGTTTATAAATGAACGAGTTTTGCTTATTTTGTTAATAACCTCAAAAGTGGCATTTTTTGAAAATAATTTGTCAGCCGGTACAGATTTGATATTTGTAATATATTTTTCTGATGTATTTTTATTTTTTAGCTCCTGTCTAAATTCTTTTTCAATATGTGATTTAACGGTTTTTTCATACTCCGAATCACTTAATAATATTTTTTCTATTTCATTATTTTTTTTCATTTATTTTAACCTTTCATAAATTAAATTTTTTCATCATCAAGATTGGCAATTGTAATAATTTTTGCCTCGTGATAATCGTTCTCTGTTGTGTTTGAAAAACCGAGATATTTACATAACCCTTCAAGAGCCTTTAAACCGGCAGAAGAATCCCTGAGTTTTTTCTTTCCTGTGAAATTTCCGTCTTTATCTACAATTTCTTCTTCTTCCAATGAAAATTCCGCAATTTGTAATAATTTTTGTATGACATAACCTTTTTGAACATTTAAAGCTTCTATCTGAACCTGTAATTGCGATTTTATCTCATTAATTATGTAATCTTTTTGTAATAATTCTGAAGAAAAACCCTTTAAATCTTTATTTTTATAACCTGCTTTTTTTGCAGAAAATTCACCGTCAAGAGTCCTTATATACTCGGTTACAAACCTTTTTTGCTGTTGTGTTAATTGTTTCATCTTGTTACATTTCTTATCATAATTTGTAATTTTTTCGAATAATTTGTATAATAAACATGCTATTTATATTTCGGCTAGTGTAAATATTAACAGGGGGGAATGAAAACGACTTCCTGTTTTTTTTGCCTTTATTTACGGAAAAGATTCACCTGCGGGGAATATTGAGCTGACACAGAAGTCCTTGACTTTAAGTTGCTAAGAGCTTCATTGTACATTCCCAGCCAATATGAAAATTTGAAATGCTGTGGATTAGCCTTTAATCTTAAACAAGTACCATAAACTAATAAAGACTGTGCAAATGGCATAGGTATTAAGGACTCATCAGTGGCATTTTCCAGTGTTGTTTTTTCATTTCCCAAGGCATCTTTTACACAATTTTTTGTATAATAAATAATCTCTACAGACTTATCAATGCTGAATTTTGGAAATAACAGCTTATCCGCCATACCTGAATATTTCCTGCATGGAGCATGCCCACTTACAAAAGGTTCAATATTTTCATCATATTGATATCGCTGTCCATCTATAAACAAATATAAAATTCGTCCGTTTATCGGATTATCAATTTCATTTGTATTGGCTGGAAGATTTAACGTGCATTTACGCAATAAAAAATTCCAGTATTCCGCATTACAAATTTCATTATTTATAACATTTATAATATCTCTTATTCTTTTATGATCATTTTTTACGAGTTCTGAAAATGCACTAACCTGCTTGTAATTCAGCTCAAGTAAACATTTATTAACAATTTCCAAAAAATTCATGATATCTCCTTTTTTAATGTCAGGGCAGGAAACAAAAATTTCTTGCCCCAACAAACTAATGAATTTACAAAAATTTTACTTAATCATGCCTTGCTTTAATTGCTGCATAATTGCTTTTTCATTTTTGGTAAATTCTTCACCACTCATTGCGCCGATTTCCTCACGAGTAAAAATCTTATTAAAATTTCCATCTGAGCTCGAGTTTTGGGCATAAGCCGTCAACTTACTCTTAGCCAATGCGTTCTCATCATTTAATGATTTCTCGTATTTGGATTTTTTCAAATAGTTTTCAATTGCAGCATTTTCTAAATTTTCCACAAGTTGAGCTATTCGAAGTATTTCATCTTTGTCCATGTCAAGCCCCTTGATATAGTTCAAGACATCACCTCTGCCGGCTTTTTCAAAAAATCCCGGATGCTCTTTGCTAAATAGTGTCATAGCATCCTCAGATACCGGCAATTCATCTTGTACTTGTGCTTGAGGCTGAATATTATTGATTTGTTCTGATTGTTTCAGTTGGTTGATTTGATGAGCCTTTGCCTGTAAACGAGATAACAGGTATGCACCTTGTTGTGAAGATACAACACCTTGTTGTACCATACTATTTACACGTTCGACATCAGCACCAAGCATTTGTTCAAGTTCGTAATATATATCCTTATACCCTTGAGGGTTGACCTGCAGACTATCGGCAGGCGATGAAATACCATAATTAGGTTGATTTAACATAGTTTATTCTCCTTTATCTGTTTGCAAGGAATTCATATAGGTAACTGCGGCTTCGACAACATCATCAATAAAACCTGAAAGGAAAATTGATATAATTTGTTTTACCAAGGGCGAAAATGGAAGATTTTTAACTATATATCCTATAGCAAGCTTCTTTTTATCTTGACCTTTACCTGAACCTAATTCAGTTTCTGCTACCAAAACAGCATTCCTTGCCAACTCTTTTATTTGCGATTTTATTTGTAAAAACATACTATTCTCCCAAAATTATCTAAACGTACTCCCAAACTCTGCAGAATGAGAGTACATTTATATTTTTATGCGTTTGGCTCCGTATCAGTATTAGCATCCGCATCACCGTTTGATGTACCTTCAGATACGCCCGATGCAACTATCATTTTTGCCAAAGCTTTTGGCTTAACAGTTTTAGCACCGTACAGATACAAACCTCTTACCAAATCAGAAAAGCTGTCTTTATCCCTTAAAGTTTCTATTTTGGCTAATTGAGAAGCAAAAGTAATAGCATCGTTAGTGCCGGCTAAAACGTAATATTTACCGTCAATATCAGATAAATTTGTACTAACCAATACATCCATGCCTGCAATTCTGCCGATAGAACCTTCTCTTAATGTTTCATCCGCAACATTATAAGCTGAAATAAACTCCGGACTTTGCAATAAATAAGCTTCAATATTAGGGTTAATAACAACCCAAGGTTTTACACCGGTATGAACTGCATCTGAATTTTTTAAAGCTAGTGATAAATTTACAAAATATTCATAAATTGTATTTTTATCTAAAGCAATCGGAGAATCCTCAGAACCTACAGTATTTGCTGCTGTAACATTTGTGTGCATACCTAAAAGGTATGAATCCTGAACTTCTTCAATTGCTCTTTTAGCACTTGCCAAATGAGCTTCCATTATATCTGCATTAGCCTGAACTTGAGCTACATCATCTATTTTAAATGCAAAAAATTTCTTTTGATCAATTACCAAATCCTGAGAAGACGGTGTTAGTGCATTATATTCAATACTGTCCGATGTTAAAGTTGAAACTGTTACATCCGCAGGTGTAATAATTTTAACTGTATCACCTTGATTTTTTATTTCGCCTTCCCAATTACGATTTACGCATTGAAGCATTACACAATTTTTTTCCAACATTTGGTTTAATTTTTGACTCCAAATTTGCGGGATAAATGCGGAGTAAGATGAAGTTAATTCGTCTGTCATTTTCATTTCCTTTCTTTGTTTTATTTGTATAACAGTATGAGTGGTGATTTATAGTTTTAATATTGATTAATCGTCATTATAAATTTCTCTAAATTGCAAACCGATAATGGCGCAATTATGAGTTACATCATTTCCTTCAATACAAAGCTGAATAGAATAGTTGCTGTCGCAAATCTCAGCTTTTTCCATAACATCAGTAGTTATAGGCCAAACAGGACCGGCACTTTCGCCATCATTCCAACAGTATTGAGCAGTATCAGGAGTGCTGTCTCCCGACCATATAAGATGACTGTAGTGAGCCGAAAATATTTGCTCTATATCCTCTTTATATTCACCGTCATAATCTTTGTATATTGAAAACCTAAAATTATTATCCTGAATATCGTCCAGTATAAAATAAAATTCATCAATAAGCTTTCTGTGAAAAACATTTCCCAAAGATAAAAACGGAGATTTCCACATAAATTCAATATTTGTGCCATTGAAAGTATTTCCGTTATCCTCATAATATATTTTTCCGTCAATATCTGCACTGACTACTTTATCCATAAATAAGCAAGCACAAGTAATATTCTGTGGTATTACCCGCTTAAACCACGCATAATTCAAATAGTCATTTATTAATATCGTATGGAAATTTTCATCATCCTGATACGGAATAAAATACCATACCTGATGCTTTGCCGGATAATGTACTACAAAAGCTTTATCCATAAGCAATTTATCAAAATTATTAAATTCATTTTTTATATTAAGCGAGATTTCGCTGCCCAAACGTATTTGGTTTAATTCTCCAACCTGTTCTAAAGCATAGATGCCGGAACTAAGAAAAAATTGTTTGTTATCAACATTTACAATAGAGTTTTTTGAATATGCACCACGATCGGCAAACGGGATAATAGCAAAATCTTCAGGACTTGAACCTGACAAAAGAAATACTTTATTCTTTTTATAAATTGCCAAATAGTCTTTATATGCTGCTATAGCCTTAATATCATCCGTATCTGTGTGAAAATCATTAATATACCCTGCATCATTTGCTGTTGTAAAATCACGATATGAACCTAGGGCTGAATAATACAAAGTAGAACCCTTTGCACACCAAACTCTGCCTTTAAATGCACAAATACATGTCGGAATAAGAGGATTATTTTGAAGATCTTTTACCGTATACTCATCAATATCAAAATTGTTATTGTTCTTTAAATAGAACATTACATTTGATTCTGTAGAAATTATTACTCCTCTGAGAAAAGGAACAATATTAACATCTGAACCGGAGATTGTTTTGTTTATCAAAGTTAATCTTTCAGTTTCCCCGTCACAGACATATATTTTACCTGATATTGTTGTTATAACCAATTTATAATTATTATCTGCCTCCATTTCGCACATTGCAGTTATAGCTTCAGAATTTGGCAATTCAACAAAAAGCCTATTGCCGTTTTGTCTTATTATTCCTTTGTTATTGTACAATTCAACATTTTTAGCATCTGCCCAGTACATTTTTCCTGACTTTGAACCTAATTCGGTTTTAGTGGTGGATTGGTTTATTCCACCTGATAAATCAAAATAATTAATGTCCATACAACTTAACCTCTTATATTTTTTCCAAGTACCATTGAACTTTTGAACGAATAAAAGCTCCTATTTCATTTTTCCCAACCCATGGATAAGGGGGTAGATATGATATGTCAATTTTGCCAAAACTTGTTGTTTGAGGATTTGCCTGTCCAAACTCATAATGCGTAAATACAGTATCTTTTGAAACTTTTAGATTATATTTTTTACAAAGCTCGGCACAAAATTTCATACAAGCCTCAAATTGAATTTTTCTTATAGGAAAATCTCCTTGATTTTTGGGAGATTTATACCCATACATAGAACACATACACACACCGATTGAACCGGTATTACCCCCACCGGTATGAGGGGCGTATTCACCGTCTGAACAATTATCATTATCTTCCGGCTGTCGGTTTCCTTTGTATACTTTTCCGTTTGCATCTATCAAAAAGTGATAATATTTCTTCTCAAATTCACTAGGATAATACCTTCCTGCAGACCAGTGCAAAATTATTCTTTTTACCATAAAACCTCATAATAGTTTTTTATACGGATTTGCTTGCATATATATAGCCACCGCATTAGTGCGATTTCTTGCATTTAAGCGGTCAACTATACTGTTAATGTGGGTTTGTACTGTTCTTGTTGACATTTGCAAATTTTGAGAAATTTCTTTATCTGAATATCCCTTTGCCAGTAATATTAAAATCTTCATCTTAGTTGGAGATAGTTTCATAAACCATACCTATCGAGTTATGTTATCAACCATATTACATTAAGCCTTAAAGCAAGTAATTAAAAATATTTCCAATAAAAAAAAGCAGAGGAAACAGGAGCAAGACACAACCTGCTTCCTCTTTTAAGTTTCATTATTGGAGTAAATGACTTTAGGAATAGGGGAGTTTTTAATAATGAATTAGCTATACCTGTAAGACCATATTTTTAAATGTCAAAAGATTTATTTACATACACACATCCTTATTTTTTATGCAAATTTTTAATATTTGCTGATTACATTTTCAGTATAATGGATATTTCTATCTTGAAAAGTCCGTATTTTTACTTACGTAAAATTACGGACTTGACAAACCTGATTATGGTTATCTTGCAGTTATTTTGAGAGATTTTTAGCACAATACGTTTACAAAAATTTACAATAATTTTTCGAGGATGCTTTATAAGATTTTTTAATAAGTTGCCAAAAATTTCAGTAATTTTAAAATAATTATATGGGAAATATTTTATTAATATCAGAAAACGATGAAATTTTTCAGCACTATAAACAATTATTATCATCAAATGATTTTAATTTTAATTCATGCTGCAACAACACATCTATTTTTGATTTAATTGAAATTTCACCCATTGATGTGGTTATAATTGACGAAAATCTTGAAAACCTTAACCTGTCTTTAACTATAAAAAAAATAAAATCAAAACTTGAAAACACACAAATCATACTGCTTACAGACGGAAAACCTCCGGAAGAAAATATTGAAAAATATGTTAACGGATACATTTTGAAAAATTTTGCGGATGATTTGATATTATCAATCATAAAAATTAGTATCGCAAATAAACAGCAATCCGATAAATTATCGGTAAAAAACTCCGATTTGGCTGACAGTTTATACAGGTTAAATGTTCTATACAGTACAAGTTCACAATTTGCAGGAACTTTAGATACAAAAAAACTGATTGAATACATGATAGAAGGTCTTGATAAATCATTGAGTTTTGATTTAACCTGCACAATTTCATTTGGATATGCTAATGAACCGGTATTACTTGTTAATTCTTTATACGACATATCGGAAGAATTAATGAATGCCTTGAAATTAAGAGCAATCCTCAATTACAAATCCTTGTTTGAAAGCTCACAAACGCCGCATGAGATTGATGACAAAACTTTGAAAACAATAAAATTTATAAAAAATCCTACAAATAAATTTACCTTTTCCATTTTTCAATATGATAACATGTTTGCCCCTATAAATGTTGGAGATGATTTTTTCGGTTGTGTTGAAATCTTCAAAGAAAAACCCTTTACGACAGATGATGCAACTTATTTTCAGACAATTGTACAACAAGTTTCTCTACCATTAAAAAGTGCAAGTCTTTATGAAGAATTGGAAAAACTTGAACGAATAAAATCAGAATTTTTGTCCATTGGCTCACATGAATTGAGAACTCCACTTACTCCGCTAAAAAATGCTCTGAGCATACTATCAAGCGGCAGATGCGGAGAATTATCGGAAAGTGCGATGAAATTTGTTGATATGGCAAAAAGAAATGTAGAATCTCTGACTAATATTATCAATGGAATATTAGACATTAATAAAATTGAAGCCGGAAAAATGGAATACAATTATGAAACAATGAATATCCATTCAATAATTGATACCGTAAAAAACAATTTTGACAGCGTTGCAAAAGAACATTCCATTAATTTCAGCACAAATGAGCAGGAGAACCTTCCACAAATATACGCAGATTCTCAAAAACTCGGTCAGGTTTTAACAAATTTGGTTTCTAACGCAATAAAATTTACACCTGAAGGCAAATCTATTACTATCAAATCCGAGCTTAAAAATTCAAAAGAAATAAGAACAAATCAAAGTTTTGAAAGAGAACTTAAAAATTTGAACGGAAATTACGTCGTTGTCAGCGTGATTGATGAAGGAATAGGCATAAAAGAGGAAGATTTGGTTCGAGCATTTGATAAATTTACTCAGATAGAAAATTCCCTTTCACGAAAAGCTGGCGGAACAGGACTCGGATTGTCAATTGCAAAACAACTTGTTAAAGCACATAACGGTGCAATTTGGTGTGATAGCAAGGAAAATGAAGGCTCAAGTTTCCATGTTGCAATACCCGTTCACAATGAAAATAACTCTATATAATTATTTTTTTGATATAATATTTACAAATGAATAAGAAGAAAAAAATTAGTATACTCGGCTCAACAGGTTCAATTGGAACACAAGCCCTTGAAGTTATTGAAAAACTTCAGGATAAATTTGAAATTATTGCACTAACAGCAGGCAATAATGTTGATTTGCTTAACGAACAAATTGCAAAATTCAAACCCAAATATGCTTTTTGCAATAATCCTAAAGAAATACAAGGGGCTGAATATTTACCTCTTGATGAAATCTGTTCCAATCAGGAAAATGACATTATATTAGTAGCCGTTTCCGGGAAAATCGGATTAAAACCAACATTAAAGGCTATTGAAAACGGAATTGACATCGCACTTGCAAACAAAGAAACCCTTGTTATGGCAGGCGATATCGTTATGAAAAAAGCAAAACTTGCCGGAGTAAACATTGTACCCGTAGATAGTGAACATTGTGCAATCCATCAATGTATAAAAGATATTTCTCAAGTTGAGAAACTCATAATAACAGCAAGCGGCGGACCTTTTTTGCATAAATCAATTGATGATATAAAAAAAGCCACCGTAAAAGAGGCTCTTGCTCATCCAAGATGGAACATGGGCAGAAAAATTACGGTTGATTCTGCTACATTGATGAACAAGGGTTTAGAAATAATTGAGGCACACCATTTATTTAATATGCCATACGATAATATAGATGTCGTTGTTCACCCTCAAAGCATAGTTCACTCCGCTATTGAATACAAAGACGGTTCAGTTATTGCACAATTAGGACTGCCGAGCATGCACATTCCAATTCAATATGCAATCACATATCCTGACAGATTTAAAGGCATAAAATCAAAAAGTTTTAGTTTTGCAGATATAGCAAGACTTGATTTTGAAAAACCTGATTATGAAAAATTTCCAAGCGTAAAACTCGCTTATAATGCAGGCAAAACAGGCGGCAGCGCTACAGTTTGCCTTAATGCGGCAAATGAAGAAGCCGTATTTGCATTTTTAAACGAACAAATTAGACTTTTCGATATTTATTCCATTACCAATGAAATGATGAACAGACATAATATAATTGCAAACCCAACTATTGATGAAATTTTTGAAATCGATAAAGAAATAAGAATAAAAACACGAGAGTATATTAAGCTACTAAGTTAAAAATAAAAAATCTAATAAAGTTGGACAAAAATGTCCAACTTTATTATTTGTAATAAAACGCCTTGTAAAATATTACAAGGCGGCTGTATAAAATAATGATGAATAGTTTTTATTTCATTGATTTTCTTGTTGAAAGGCTTTTTAATACCTTCTTGTCATTTGAAAGGTTGTTTTGTACATTTCTGTCACTGCGAACTTGTTTCAGTACCTTTCTATTTGTTGAGAATTGATTCTTAGCATTTGCATCTTGCAATGGCAAGTCAGGAGTCATTACTTTTTCTTTTGGTTTTGAGTTTGAATCTCTGCCTAATGCCCATCTGAAGCCGCCGGTTAATGCGATACCGTTTCTTCCGCCATTTCTCATCATTGCCTGGAAGAAGCCCGTAAATCTGTCGCCGACTTGTTTTTGTACACCGACACCATACTCAACATAAGGTTTTACACTCATTTCCGGTAGTTTAACTCCGTTTGCACGTGCCTGTGTTTCATTCATCAAGTTCCATACCATTCCGACACTCGCATAAGGCTGCCAACCGTGATTCAAGTTCCCGATAAACCTTACACTCGGATTTAATTGGATTGTATGTATAGGATCTGAATTTATTCTTACACCTGCTGCATTTGTATAATCAAATGTTTTTATCATAGAGTAGTTCATAAACCATATCGGTTGTATTATGAATCTTCCTTGCTTAAATTCAAAGTTATAACCAGTTTTTGAACCTACACCTGCCATTATTGAAGCGTTACTTTCATGTCCGTACATTGTATCGGATTCTGCAACTGATGCGCCTGTTGTTGCGGTCAATGCTGTCCAGAAATTACCCTTATACCAGGTCTGTGTTCCTCCGATAACGCCGCCGTTCATCATTGTTGATACGCCTTTATAATTCAGATGTGCACCGTTATATCCTAAGTAACCGGTAAATACCGTATTCCAGCCATGTTTCAATTCTTTGAAATTAGTATCAAAGCCCGCCAAAGAGCCAAAAGATATTGCATCAACTCTTGGTCCGTTTTTAAGGTTTACATTTTCAAAGCTTACATAAGGTCTAAACCAAGCGCCTTTGTTTTCATAAGAATTAGACAAATTTGCAAGGTTTTGGTTGAAATCGGTTGAAATCGCACCTCTTGTGCCGGTAGCTTGGGAATCATTTAATGCGTATTTATTTGCATTAATTGCTGCAAATCTGTCCATCGCTCTTAACTTGGTGAACCCGTCTGAGTGCTGGAATGCGTAGTTCATTGTTGCATTCATATTTGCCTGCATACCTGCTTGCGCCATTACAGGGGTTGAAAGTACTGATGGGTTGAATCCGTCACTTCCGCCTGCAGAGGCAAAACTGAAATAACCCATATCTTTGTTGATTTCATAATTTGTCTTATATTTATAGATTGGAGAATATACTATTGTATCTTCACCTGTATAATTTACTATTCGTGCCAAATCTTTATTGTTTGTAAACAGTAATTTTACATTTTGTTCTGTTGTCGGTGAAAGTAAATTAATCTTACTTACGTCAATTTTAGCATTATTACCTAATGATACAGAGTTTGCCATTAATTTATCCATCTGTTTATTAGCCAAATCCGCATCTATTTGCATTCTTAACAAACCATTCAAATTCAGGTTACCAAATGCAAGATTACCAACTGAGCCGTTTGAAGCATTCAAGTTATTTGTTCCGCTGAAGGTTGTATTAACACCGGATAAAGATGATTCACTTTCTAAGTTTAGTTTAGAATTATTAAACGTTGTATCTAAACCAAGTATTTTTGTATCTTTACCCATTGAAAGTGTTGAATTCTCAACATTTAATGAACCCATACCATACAATCTTGAATTTATTTTTACATCATCAGAATCTTTTACATTGATTGATGCACTATCTCCTGTCAATAACACTTTATCCTGAATATCCGATTTGCCTGTTATATTGACAGTTCCTGATGTTCTTATTCCATCACCGTTATCCTTTAATGTAACTCCGTCTAAATTAATTACACTTGATTCATTTGCCGATTTTACAAGGAAATTAGCATTCTGAACTCCAACATCTTTTAATGTTAATGTTGTGTCATCATTATTCATATTGAAGCCATCATGGTTTTGGAAATCTATTGTTGACGTTTCTCTAACCTCTTTTCCGTCAACAATTTTTGTTCCTGCCTTACCGATAACAGATAATTCACCTGATGTTGTCGAACCTACGTTTTCTTTAACTTTATATACATCTTCTTTTGAATCAAAATTGAATGTTCTATTATCTGAACCCGTACCTGCATACTGGTTAATCAATGCCAAATTATCTGCTTCCGGATTCCAGATATGCTCTGTTTCTGAAGTTTTTGTTGACTTATACTCTATTGAATCTCCGACATCATTTACGCCTAATTCTGCTTTATAAGTTTCAGTCCATTCTTCTGTTCCGTATTTGTCGTTCCATTTGATTGTCGGTGATGTTAATTCGTGACTAACTGATTTATCTTCCGTATACGTTTTTTCAAACTGCTCTTTCAATACCTCAGATATTGTCAGTTTTGTATTAGGATTAGCATTAATCAACACTTGTGCCGTAAAATCATTCAAATTTGCTATAGGTGTTGAGCCTATATCTAAACTCGTTACGTTTACTATTGCTTCGGTTACTGTATCATTTGCCAAAGTCAATGTGTCTATATCTCCTGTTGCGGTGTTATAATCAATAGCAAAACCAGCTTTACCTTCTAATGCCCCAATATTATGATTTGTTGTACTACCTGCAGAAACAGTAACCGCACCATTATTCAAATTCAATGTACCGTCTATTCCTGCGTCGTTATTTAAGGTCAAATTACCATTTACATAAGTCGTACCGTCATCACCGCCGATGGTTTGTGCCAATGCACCGTTCAAGTTCAAAAGGTTATTATTCGTAACTACGGCTGCTGAAATATTTTCTGCACTACTTGTCATTGTGCCATTATTCGTTACAGTACCGCTGATTGCTCCGTTATTTGTCAATGTTCCGCTGTTTGTTAATGATACATTTGTTGAAGCTCCCTTTAAGGTTGTATCACCTTTTGTTTCTAACGCTAACGAGGTTGCACCTGTTCCAACGATATTTCCTTCAGTTATTGAATTGTTCAACACTACTTTTGCACCCGAATTTGAACCGGATATCAAATTACCGTTTGAACCCTTCAAATCTATATTGTTCAACACAAGTTCCGTTGCTTTTGTTAAATTGAACCCGTTATTACCGTTCAAATCTACGGTCGTCAATCTCTCGCCACTCGTTACTCCATCCAATGTCAATTTGCCGGATTTCGTTTCGCCCAAGGCTGTACTTGCCTGCATTGTATACACACCATCACTGCCGGTCGTCGGGTTGAATATTCCGTCAAAAGTCATTTTCCTATCGTTTGAACCTGTACCGCTATAGCTGTTTATCAGGCTCAAGTTCTCGGCTTTCGGATCATATCGATAATTATCTTTTGTTGTCGTGTATTTTAATGTATCATACAAATCGCTTGTTGAACCAACTACCGTTAATTCTGTCGTCTTATCCCATTTATAGGTTCCGTAATTATCATTATATGCTATTGTATTTGATGTTAATTCAATTTCTTCTTGTTCTGTTTCAAAAGAATTAAACTGTGATTCTATTGCAGATATATCCAGTTTTGTTTTGCCTGTAGTTCCAGTCAGTATTTGAGTTGTAAAATTCTCAGGTCTTGATGTGCTTCCGCCGATTTCATTCAAGCTTGTTATTTTTAATGTATATGGTGTTGTATCTGAACCTAAGTTGATTGTATCAGATGTCACTACTCCATTTTCATATTTTAAGTCAATTGCAAAATTACCGCTGGTGCTGCCGCTATCTGTTAATGAACCAACATTATGACTTGTTATTGCACCTGATGATACAGTTAATGTTCCGCCGTTTATATCTAATCCGCCATCTATATTTGCTCCATTATTCAAGGCTAAGCTGCCGTTGACTTTTGTTGTTCCGCCTGCGCCGTATATCGTTTGACCTAATGCTCCTGACAAGTTCAATGTACTGTTATTTGTCATTGTTGATGCTGCTATGTTCTCGGCTGTTGTTGTTAAGTTTCCGGTATTTGTTATGTTTGCCTTTGTTACAACTCCGTTCAAGCGTGTTGTTCCGCTTGTTGTAATTGCAAACGTATCTTCACCACTCAAGTTACCGGTAATTGCCCCGTTTATTATTGCATTATTCAATCCGATTGTTGCATTCTTGTTCGTTACCGTTGCTATGGTTGTATTCTCAGGGGTTTTACCTGTTGATGTATCACCCACTGTTACGTTGTTAAAGTACAATGCTGTTGAGCCTGCACCAAGTTCAAAACCGGTCTTTCCGTTTAAGTTGACTGTTTCTGCATTGCCACCCGAGATACCGTTTATGTATACAGTGCCTTTTGTTGCACCGAGATTTTCGGTTACTGTGTATGTAGCTCCTTGTGCGCCTGCCGTAAAATCTTTTGTCGGATTTGTAGTGTCTTGGTTGACAAGTTTTAAGGTGTCGCCCATGCTTTCATGGGTTGTTACACCGCCTTCTTGTCTTGTTTGGGTTACACCGATGGAGTCATCGGTTGTGGTTGTTGTTGCAAGACCAATTGTACCGTATATTGTGCCGGCTGTTGTGACGGTTCTTTGATAATTTTTATTCCAAGCAGTTGCAGCTGCAATAGTTTCAGGTACATCAGACGGAGCTATTGTGCCGATTACAAATTCACCTGTCGGCAGTTGAGCTGCAGCTTCGGGAGAAAGTACCAATTTCAAACCGTTTGCTTGAGTTTTTAACAGTTGGATTTTGGTGTTTTTGTTTATGCCGCTTGTACCGTTGAGGAAATTGAACCCGTTAACGGTTACAATACCGGAACCATCAGATAGAGTAATACGGGTTGTTGAAATACTGTCACCTGAGCCAACACCACCTGTGCCGCCGTTAAAATCAATATCAAATGTAGCGTTAAAAGTACCGTTTTTGGTGAATTTACCCAAACTGTCAGCTTGGATTGTACCATTTGCGATGTTCATATTCAAGGTTGACCCGCTGCCCATAACAAGTTGTGCGTTATTATGTGATTGCCAACCATCGTTGATTGTAACAGTTGCACCGTTTTTGATGTTGATTACACCGGCGTTGTAGATAGAGTTTGGAGTCTTATTTTCGCCAACCTGAACATAGTTGCCTGTGAAGGTGTTTCCCGCTAATGTGATAACGGAACCTGAACTATAACTGGTTGGTGATGAGCCGTTAAATATCGCACCGCCATAAGCAGAGGAGGAGGAGGAGGAGGCACTGTTACCCACAAAATCACCCACGATTGACCCGATACTCGCCGTTGCACTTGAACCAGGGGCATTGTTATATATCGCACCGCCATAAGCAGAGGAGGAGGAGGAGGAGGAGTTACCCACAAAATCCCCCACTATGCTGCCGATTGTTGCACTCGCCGTGTTGTTGGCATTGTTATATATCGCACCGCCACTAGAGTAGGAGCCGGAGGCACTGTTACCCACAAAATCTCCTGTGATACTGCCGATACTCGCCGTGCTGCCGGAGTTTTGGGCAGAGTTAAATATCGCACCGCCATAAGCAGAGGAGGAGGAGGAGGAGGCATAGTTGTCGACAAAATCACCTGTAATATTTTGAATCTCACCAATTAAGCTTACATTTAACGTTTGTGTAGAATAATATTTGGAAATACTAGGTTTTATGCTGATAGCAATAGCACCACCGTTAGCCCCACCGGATGTAGCTTGTGCATAGTTCCTAATAAAATCACCATTTATATTTCTTATTTGGAGATTGATATCAGCATTTAGAGTAGCAGTTTCATAATAAGACCTTGGCAATTCTAAAAGTGACTCACTACCAATATAAATCGCACCGCCATCGGAGGAGGTAGCTGTGGCACTGTTTCCTATAAAATCGCCATTGATATTTTGAATTGAATTATTATGCAATAATGTAAACTCCGCAACTTTATTAGTCCTAGAATATTCTGAAAGATAAATAGCACCACCACGGGAGGCACTGTTACCCACAAAATCACCTGTAATAGAAATTATACTATTTGAGGAATTTACTGATGTTGCTCTAGTATAATAATCAGCAGGAATATAACTATAAATCGCACCGCCATAAGCAAAGGTGGGGGAGGAGGAGGAGGAGTTGGAGGAGGAGGCACTGTTACCCACAAAATCACCCACTATTGAGCCGATTGTTGCACTCGCCGTGTCGGAGTGGGCATAGTTAGATATCGCACCGCCATTAGAGATGGAGGAGTTACCCACAAAATCGCCCACTATGCTGCCGAGACTCGCCGTGCCGGAGCCGGCATCGTTAGATATCGCACCGCCATTAGAGATGGAGGAGTTACCCACAAAATCGCCTACGATACTGCCGATACTCGCCGTGCCAGCGGAGGAGGCTCTGTTAGATATCGCACCGCCATAAGCAGAGGAGGAGGAGGAGGAGGAG
>CACXCI010000024.1 GCA_902766105.1 uncultured bacterium | reverse complement strand
CCTTGATTAAGCTCCGGTAAAACTTGCAACACCACCATTTTCTTTTCTTTATTTTCCATTTTGACCTCAAAATATGTTCAAATTTAAGCGCATTTTATCTTATTTATGAGCTTTTTTCAAAGTTTGAGGAGTGGTTATGCACAAGTCCAATGAACATAAACATTTACATCATCAATAATACGTGTTACTCAAAATCAAAATATCATAAAAAAGGAAATTAAATATGTCAAAACCTGCTATCAGTATAATTATACCTATATATAATGTTGAAAAGTTTTTACCGCAGACTCTGTCCAGTGTGCAAAACCAGACATTTACCAATTTTGAAGCAATTTGTGTTAATGACGGCAGTCCCGATAATAGTTTGGATATAATAAAACAATTTATGAAAAATGATTCTCGTTTTAAACTGATAGATCAACCTAACAGCGGAGTTTCAGTAGCCAGAAATGCCGGAATAAGAATGGCTGCAGGTAACTATATTATGTTTTTAGACGGCGATGACTATTTGCATCCTCAAGCTATGGAATTTGCTTATAATACAATTGAAAAATCTAATGTAGATATTTGTAATTTTGGTTATGAAGAAGTCAATGAAGATGAAAAAACAGAATTTCCACTTTTAATACCTTATGATTATAGAATTCTTCCCGATGTTTTTTTGAAATATTTGAAAAGAGAATTTTCCCCTGTCGTAATGGTTTGGAACAAAATTTATAAAGCCAAGTTTGTAAAACAAACTCCATTTAAACCATATCACCCAGGAGAAGATGATGTTTGGACGTTTGAAATATTAGCAAAAATTAAAAAATTTGCTACTTTTGAAAATAAACTGGTCTATTACGTGCAAAATTCAAAATCTGTTATGCACCGAATATCTGAAGAAAGACTTATAAGCAATTACGTAGCTTATACATGCGAAATATCTGCTTCAACTAAACAAATGATTGAAAGTGAAAAATATGCTGACTTGCGTGATAATTTAATCCATTTCCTTAACGATTGTCATCGTGAAGTATTTAAGAACCTTATTTTGAAGCCATTAAAACTGAAGATGGATATTAATATTATTAAGAATAATTTTACCAAATACCAACAATACATCAACTTGCATCAAGAGTATCTCAAACCCCTGAAGTTTAAGCGTCGCTTAACTATTTGGCTTTTGCGACAAAAATATTATACGCTTGCGCAATTGCTGACAAAATGATATCAGTTTATTTTGCAAATGGTTTTTAGGACAGGAATTCCAAACAAATAATATTTTTTACTACCTGTTTTTTGTCGAACTTTCCAAAACGGAATATGTTTAAATAGTCTGATGTCGGTGACAATGTTTTTATTTTTGTCGGATATCTTAGTAAAAACAGGCACGCCACAAATGCAAACTTCATGAGTGTTAGTATAATATTTTGCTATTGGTAAAAGATTAAACAAACACACAGATTTAAACGCATGATATTGCTGCTGTTCCAGTTCTTGCGGAGTATATTTATGTTTGTTCTCCAAGAAAAACAGAACGTCAGGTTTCACCCAGCTGGCATTCCACCAATGGATTGTATGGGTATTTTCTTTTATACATTCCGGAGTGAATGTTTCAGCGTAGCGAAATGGTATAAAAACCCCTTCCGGATATATTGTTATATCCTGATAATGAATAACCTGTTGTTCTTCTCTTTTTCCAAAAGGTTTAATGTCGGAATATAGTTTATGTAGGCCCCAATCAAAAAGCTGAGGCATTGTATATATATTTTCGTGCCAAATATTTTCATCGTAAAACTTAAGAATGTTTTGTAAAAAAATATTCCCTTTTTGAGCTCCTAAAATGGCAGGTTCAACAAAATCTACTATCCCGTCTTGTGCATTATCTTGCATACCGACAAAAGCATTATCATTCAAAAATTTATCAAAATTTTTAACAACAGTAACATCTGTATCTAAATATATTCCGCCACAATCATACAACACCTTACAACGCACATAGTCTGCTACATAAGCCCACATCTTGCGTTCATATACAGTTCTAAACCAACAATTATTTTCCAATTCATATTGGAAATTAAAATATTCTTTACTGTCTTCATTGATTTCGATAATTTCATAATCTTGGCAAATTTGCCGCCAAGATTGCATACAAGCAAGAACATCGCGTTTCTTTTTATCGTTAACACCCCACACATAAAAAATCCGCTTAGGTATCATATTAAAAGCCTTTCCATGCAGTCAAACAATTTTTTATTATACTAGGTTACATTTTTTCTGATGTAAATAATAATCTTTTCAATATCATTACAAAAAACAACCGACCTACCCTTTAAAATATGTAATTCGGTTATATATGTGTTGGCGTAACAATCATAAGAAAAGGAATAACAATATGTTAAAGTATAGTAAATCTGCATTGGGACTATTGAATAATCAATATCGCAGTGTCTTGAAAAAATGTATGCTGCTTAATTTAGGATTATTTGCACTTGCTCTGCCGGCTCAAGCCGAAATTTCGGAAATTACGGCAGACAATTTGAACACTTTGACTTCACCAAAGGTTGAATGGGAAGGACCGCAAACCGATATACCTTTAACCGAATCTTTTATTGTGGTAGACCAAGAAGGTTCTGAACAATTTTATATTTACGATTATACCAACGTTGATGAATATGACGAAACATCAACTGGTGTCAGCGGCAATTTTACCGAAGAAGATGTTACGGGTAAAGTATTTACCGGCTATGAAGCCCAAAATGGTGAATATGGCGCCGTTTATATAGCCGAAACAAACACCAACGCTACCGATATTACCTCTGATTTTGTTAAAAACAGTGTGGCCGCAACAACAAATGTCAGCGGT
>CACXCI010000023.1 GCA_902766105.1 uncultured bacterium | reverse complement strand
TAATGTTGAGAAATATTTAAGACAATGTTTGGATAGCGTAGTTAATCAGACACTTAAAGATATAGAAATAATCTGCATAGATGACGGCTCCACTGATAACTCATTAAAAATTTTGCAAGAATATGCCTCAAAAGATAGTCGAATGAAAATAATACAGCAAAAAAAATAATGGGGCGGCAACTGCTCGCAATAAGGGTTTAGAAATTGCAAACGGTGAATATCTTTATTTTATCGATAGTGATGACTATTTAGAATTAGATGCTTTTGAAAAATTATACAAGAAAATTACAGAAACAAATGCTGAAATATGCGTATTTAAAAATGGTAAATATCATCAAACTACAGGTATATTTGAACCTTGTGATTGGGAAAATTCTATATTGAATATTCCAAATAAAGAAACTTTTAATAAATACGATATCCCTAAGGTGTTTTTTCAGTTTTGTAATGTTCCGGCTTGGTCAAAAATATATAAAGCTTCTTTTATTAAGGACAAAAAAATAAAATTTCAAAATCTAAAAACCTGTAATGATGTTTATTTCAATTATATAACTTTAGTTAAGGCAAATTCCATAACATTTTTGAACGAAACCCTATTAACATGGCGAACGGAGCATTCTTGTACGACAGCGACAAGGGGTAAATATGTTTATTGTATATTACAGGCATTTAAAGCTATAAAAAAAGATATTAGCAAACAAGATTTTGAGTTATTGAGTGAAACTTTTTATAAAAAAGTAAAAGCCTGTTTTAATTACGAAATAGGCAAAGTAAATGAGCCAAAATTAAAAGATTATTGGACATTAAAACTTTATAAATTTTTACCTGAAAAATATTGGACAAAGCGGGCGATAAATCTTAAGAATGACCAAATTGAAAAAAGAAGGAATTATCTTAAAAATATCTTTTCAATACAAAATATCGGAGTTCATAAGGTTATTTGTATTTTGGGAATCAAGTTAAAAATAAAAAGCAAAAAACTTGTAGAACGTGAGCGGTACAAAAAACTTGAAAAGCGCTTGAACAAAATAATAAAAGAGTTTGCAGAATTAAAAAGTTTAATAAAAGAAAAAGAGGGAGTATAAATGCCTAAGGTTAGTGTAATTATACCTGTATATAATGTTGAGAATTATTTAAAACAATGCCTTGATAGCGTGGTTAATCAGACACTAAAAGATATCGAAATAATCTGCATAGATGACGGCTCAACAGATAATTCTGTGAATATTTTAAAAGAATATGCTGCAAAAGATGACAGAATAAAAGTTATACATCAAGAAAATAAAGGACTTGGTGGTGCACGCAACACAGGTATAAAAAATGCACATGCACCATATTTATTTTTCATTGATTCTGATGATTGGATTTTAGTTGATTGTTTAGAAAAATTGTACAATAAAATTACTCTTGTAGATGCGGATATCTGTATTTATGGGTTGAAAAAATATGAAGAGCAATCAAAAGAGTATATAATAGATGATTATTTTGGTTTATCTTTGTATGGTGATTGCATAAATAAGTTGTGTACTTACAAAGACATAAAATCCTCAATATTTGAAAGATTTGGTGCCGTTCTTAAATTTTATAATAGAGAGTTTTTTATAAAAAATGATCTATTCTATGAAGAAGGTGTATATTTTGAAGACGTTGTCCCTCATGTAAAATCAATAATTTTAGCAAGTACAATTGTTTTTCTAGATGAAAGGCTATACATATATAGGTGTGACAGAACAGATTCTATAATGTCATCGTCTAAAAATTCAGAAAAAGTATTTGATGTTTTTAAGTTTTTTGTATCTGTTTATAATTTTTTGAATAAATTAGAAGTTTTGCCTGAAATAGAAAAAGAATTTTGTATTTTTGTTCTCAATCAGGCATATTATCACTCAAATCGAATTTTAAATAAAAAAATACAAAAATCATTTATTAATGAATTTATATTTTGGGGGCAAAAAATAAAACTTCAAGACAAGTTAAATAAATATCCCGAATTAAAAAATAGGTATAAACAAATTATTAAAATCACAAAAAAGGATAATTTTATATTGTCAATACGAAATGAAGGCATACATAAAGTTGTTAGTATTTTGGGTATCAAGTTAAAAATAAAAAGCAAAAAATTGGTTGAGAAAAAACGTTATAACGATTTGGACAAAAAAATTAAAAAGTTAAGTAAAGAATTAAAAGCTGTAAAGGAATTGATAAATGCACAACAGTAATCTAAAAAAGACGATTTTGGTAACAGGCGGGTGTGGGTTTATCGGTTCACATACGGTAGATTTATTGTGCCAAAGTGGGTATAACGTAATCGTTGCAGATATTGTCAGTCCAAAATATAAAAATGAAAAAGCCAAGTATTATCAACTAGATATTGCATCAAGCGATACGGAAAGAATTTTTATAGAAAATAATATAGATGTTATTATACATTTGGCAGCGCAGGTATCTGTCAGTGTATCCAATCGAATACCGTTAGAGGATGCTCATAATAATATTATCGGATCAATTAATATTATAGAGTTGGCAAAAAAATATAATGTAAAAAAAATAATTGCCTCATCATCAGCAGCCTTATATGGAAGTCCACAATATTATCCGGTTGATGAAACTCATCCGACATTTTATTTATCTCCATATGCAATTTCAAAACATGCAATGGAAGAATATATAAAAATTTCCGGTATTGATTATTTGATATACAGGTTTTCAAATGTGTATGGTCCAAGACAGGATAGTAAAGGTGAAGCAGGGGTTGTTTCAATATTTATAGATAGAATGATTTCAAATTTGCCTGTTGAAATAAATGGAACAGGGAATCAAACGAGAGATTTTATTTATGTAAAAGATATAGTAAATGCCATATTGCTTGGGCTTAAATCAGATATTTGCAATGAAACGATAAATATCTCCGCCAATACGGAATGTACAATCAATGAATTGTTTGAAATAATTAAAAATTTTACCGCATACAAGTTAAAACCGCATTATACCCCAGAGCGCATAGGGGATATATATAGAAGTGTGTTAGATAACAAAAAAGCAAAAAAATTGCTAAGATTTGAACCTGGTACGAGTTTGGAAGAAGGTTTAAGTAAAACGATAATATTTTTCAGCAAAAGGAGATATGTAAATGCCTAAAATTAGTTTGATTATCGCTGTATATAATGTTGAAAGATACCTAAGAGAGTGTTTAGATTCAGTTGTTAATCAGACTCTAAAAGATATTGAAATTATCTGTGTAAATGATGGTTCTGATGATGGCTGTTCTCAAATTTTAGAAGAATATGCTCAAAAAGATAGTAGAATAAAAATCATAACACAAGAAAATCAAGGGTTAGCTTGTTCTCGTAATAATGCCTTAAAAATTGCAACAGGTGAATATGTTTTGTGCGTCGATTCGGATGATTATATAAGACAAGATACTTTGGAAAAGCTATATCAAAAAGCAAAAGAAAATGATTTAGATATGCTGTCTTTTGGGGGTACAAATTTTGATAATATGACAAGAGAGATTTTAGGTAATCCGTATTATGAATTCAGATATTTACCTGAAGATTTTAGTACAGATTGTTTTAACTATAAAGAGTGTACTAATTTCATAACAAAAATGGCAGTTAGTTCTTGTCTAACAATATATAAACATTCATTTTTAAAAGATTATAATATCGAGTTTCCACCACATTTATGTTTTGAAGATAATGTATTTTTTTGCAAAGCATTAATGAATGCTCAAAAATGTGGAATCTTAAAAGATACATTATATTTTAGACGTATTCACAGCCAATCTATTACTCAAAATTGGGCAAAAAATCACCTTGACTTTGTAAAAATAGCAGGGATGGTTTTAGATTATTTACAATCAATAAAGATTGATAAAAAAATCTATAGTCAATACCAAAAATCTTATAGTAATACAGTTGTAAACAACTATAATAAATATGATGAAATATATAAAAGACAGTATTACAAATCAATAAAGGAATTTTGTAAAATATATAATCCTGAATTTTTAAAAAAAATTAAACGACCGGAAAATATATTTGAAAAAATGTTTTCAATTAAAAACGAGGGTGTGCGCAAGGTTATCACAATTTTTGGCATTAAGTTCAAATTCAAAAGTAAGAAGCTTATCAAACGCCAAGAAGAAAAAAAGAAAAATGAAAAAATTGACAAAATATTAAAATCTGTTCAATCCCAGAAAAAAGTAATAAAAAAATTACAAGAACAAATTTCTCAATCTTCAATATTAATATCACAGCAGCAAGAACAGATTTCTCAAGCAGCAGTAAAATTATCTCAACAAGAGCAAAAACTTGAACAACAAAATAAATATATTAATAATTTACAACAAGATATTTCGCTCACAACAAAAGAAATAAGCCAAATAAAAACTATTTCTAATGATTTACAAATCAGATCAAAAGAAATTATGTATGCTGAGGTTATGAAAAATTGTACAGAAAATTCTCCTTGGCTAAAAAAACAAGATTTTACATTAACTCTTGGGGCAGCTAATTATTCATTTATTTTTATTTTATTTAAAATACTGGACGAAATTAAACCCCAAAATATACTTGAAATGGGGCTTGGTCAAACAACAAAATTAACAAGCCAATATGCGAATTTTTATCAAGATTCTTGTCTAAATGTTGTAGAGCATAATCAAGATTGGATTAATATTTTTTGTCAAAAATTAAATTTAACAAGTAATATTCAAGTTCACCATAAAGATTTAGTCAAATTTATTCTAAATGATGTTGAATCTGATAAATATGATTCATTAGATGATATTGTTCAAGATAAAAGATTTGATTTGGTAATAATTGATGGACCATTTGGTTATAGCAGAACTTATCCAAGGACAAATATTCTTGAATTGATACCACAAAATTTGGCACAAGATTTTGTTATTGTCCTTGATGATGCAGAAAGACAAGGGGAGAAAAATACTGCAAATCTTATATTCAAAAAATTGGATGAAAATAATATAAAATACAAAAAATCTTATAAAGTTGGTTTAAAAACACAGCTTGTTATTACAAGCATTAATAACGAGTATATTCATTGGTTTTAGAAAAAACTTAATAAAACAGTGCCTTAGGCACTAAATACTTAACGTTTCTGTCTGCGAGTTTCTCGCAGACTTTTTTAGGGGTAGTAATTGGTATTAATGATAATTCCCTCTCCTAAAGAATAGGAGAGGGGTAGAGTGAGGTATGAGTTGAATTTACAAAAGCTGGATTCCTCGCATACGCTCAGAATGACATGTTCCCTCCCTCGTTAGGGAGGGTAGGTGGGGAACGTACTATAAATCATAAGACAGCACCCCTCTTTATCTCCCCATTAGGGGAGAAAATTGTTGGGTTTCACCAAACCTGCTATACTTTGTCGGCGTGGCAACGCCGACCTACTTTTTAGGGGTAAATATAATATGTCATTACTATGCTTTATCTACACTTGTATGCTTTTTAATACCTTCTCTGATTTCAACAACATCAGTTCCAAGCTGTTCTAAAGCCTGCATAGCCAAAGATGTCGGCTCAGTTGTTATTGCCCACAACAAGTCTGACGATTCAATTTTTGTTTTGTTTTGTTTTTTTGCATGTTCCCACGCAGTTTCAAGAACTCTTTTTGCCCTTTTGGTAAATACAACCTCGTTGTCTGTATACTCGTTTGCCCCGCCGATTATACGTTCAACAATTATACGAGCATCTTTAATATTAATTTCAAGTTCATTCAAAACAACTGCACCAATACCGGTCGCTTCTCCTATTATACCAAGCAAAAACATTTCTGTTCCGACAACACCTCTACCTATTCTGCGTGCTTCTTGTTTCGCAAGACGCAAGATAGTAAGAGTTTCCGGCATTTGTTTTTCTATAGGTTTAATAATACCGTGTGCCAAATCATCATCATTAATATGAAGCTCTTTGAAAATATTATACGCAACACCTTTTTTAGTCTTTAACAAACCTAAAATCATGTGTTCAGGAAGAACCTCTGATGAACCAAGCTCTTTTGCTGTTTGCAGCGCCAAACTCATTGCGCTAAAGGCATTTGGTGTAAACACAATTTGTCTGCCCTCATATTCTGCCTGACGAGAATTAACCTGTGATAATTTTTCTTCAAAAATTTCCGCCGTAATTCCAAAATCAGATAATATTTTTGCCAAATCGGATTCCTTATCTTCCAAAATTGAAGAAATTATTTGCTCTGTTCCCATAATTTCATAGTTTGATGTTGAAAGTTTGGAAACGGCTCTTTCAAACACTTTTGCTGATTTTTCATTATCGAACAAAGAATCTGTTTCTTGAGTTAAATTTATTTCCGGCTCTTTATTTTCATCAAGCTCAGGGTGATAATCTTTTTTCACTTTTCTTTGTACAAGCTTTTCTATCAATGGCAGGGATTTTTCTAAATCAAAACCAAGATTTTCCAAATAGGAATACAGTTTTGCTTTTTCATCAGTAATGGCCGCCAAAACAAGATGTTCATAATGAACGGTAGGATTACCCGATTTTTCAATCAAATTCAGAGCATTAACCAAAATTCGTTTAAAATCTTCGCTGAACGAAACAGAAAAGGTTAAATCAGCCTCTTCTATATGTATACTCATATAAATTTCCTGAGCCAATCGTTCATAGGTTATATTGTAGTTTTTAAAAATTTTTGCACAAAAACCTTTAGTTTCTTTAACCAGTGCTAAAAGCATGTGTTCAGCCAATACCTTATCAGAATGGTCATATATAGCAATATTTTGAGCCTCAACTATTACATTAACAGCTTTTTCAGTGAATTTTTCAAACAAAATTTTTTTCCTTATTCTTCGTCTTCAATTTCTTCTTCTAATGATTCTATATAGTCCTGAACTTTATTAAATTCATCATCATCATCAATAGTTTCAAAATATACGTCTTCGCCTTCTTCGGTATAACGCATTAAAACAACCTCAGGTTCTTCTTCATCACTATCAGCTTCAAGCAATAGTGCATATTGTTTACCTTCAAATTCAACAATGTCATAAAGTTCACATTTAATCACATCACCATCTTCATCGGTAATTTCAATAATGTTTTCTTCATCAATAGCCATAAATTTCTCCTTATACTTATCTTGCAAGATACTGTTCCAGTATAATACAAGCACTTTCAATATCAACTAATCCTTTATCTTTTCTGAAATCTATTTTTTTATTTCTGAGATTTTCTTCAGCTGTATCAGATGTAAGCCTTTCATCTTCAAAAATTATTTCATATCCTTTAATTTTTGCTGCAAAATTTTCGCAATCCTGTGCTTGAGAGCCTTTTGTCCCATCCATGTTATATGGAACACCTACAACAATTTTTTGAACGTTATTTTCTTTTGCAATCTTGCAAATAGTATCTATTGCATTATTTTCAGGCTGTCTTGGTATGTAAGAATGACCTTTTGCAAGCATTAGAAGATAATCACTAAGCGCAATTCCTATTCTTTTTGTTCCGACATCAAGTGCCATAACTTTATACATTTTGCACCCACTTATCTTCAATATATTTGATTTTACCCTCGATATCCTCGTATGTCAAACCAAAGGATTCGATATTTTTATCATATTTAACAACCGTAAGATATTCATAAATACTGCGTTGTAATATTTGCCCGAACATCTCTTTCAAAACCAAATCATCTTGTGTTATACCGTATAAAATTTGCGCTTGTTCATCTTTTCCGATAACTGATTTTATATATGCAGATAAAATTAATTTGTTAATCCATTCTATTTTTTCTTCTGAATAAAATACTTTATCAATATTTTGTTCTAACAAACTGTCTATATCCTTTGTATCTTTTAGGGCTTTTAAAAGATTTTCAAATTCATCACTATACTTGTAATCCAAAAACCAATGAGTAGAAACTCCCATCTGCAAAAGATTTGTTATTGCATCATTATTTACTTTTGCAGGTAAAATCTGTTCCTGTAAAAGCTCTTCAATTGTTTGACTTTCATACTCTATATCTACCAGCAAACTTTTCCAGCAAACATATTCATAAGGTAATTTCCAAGAATTTTGATTATTTTTTATCGTTGTCAATTCTGCATTGTACAAAATTGTCTTAAATGATTTTGAATCAATATCAACAGTTTTTTCATTTTTAAGAAATCTTTCTAAAATTTTACTACATTCAAATTCTGAAATTTCAAAAAATCCAAAACAATCTTTTATACCGGTTGCCACGTTTATTACAATAGATACAAACCTTATTTTACCTTCTTCGGTTTTTCTGGTAAAAATCATGGCAACATCACCATGCCCATCGGGATATGTCAAATAGAACTTGTCAGGTTTGCTGTTTGATAAAATTTCTTTGTAAAATTCTTTTGTTTTATCTTCCCTCATGCCTGAAATTTTTATGGTCGACAGACTTCTTTTGATTTCCTGTAAAAGTTCACCTGTTGTCATATTTTTCATTTCTTCCAAAACATGAAAAGCCAAAACAGACTTTGTATCTGCCAAAAGTTTAAGAGCCTCTTTTCCTGCCGGACTGTCAGGATCTGACATAAATACAGGAATTAAAATATTTGCTAAAGCATCTGATGAAAAATCTTCACTCAGCGAGTTTAACAGAGTAATTTTATCCTGAACTCTGATTGTTGCCATAAAATCGAGAAAATCTATCTGAATTTCTGGGTTTATAATTGCCGTATTTAATAACTGTTTGGTATGGGCATCCAGCAGCTCATTCCCGTCTTCTAATTCTTCTGCTGCTTCATAAGACCAATCTGCATCTAACTCTCTTAATAAATTCAAAACTGTTATTTTAACCTCAGTTTGAAGATTTGGATTTTTTAATGTTTCCCATAATTTGTTAACCAATTCATCCTTTGGGACAAAATGTTCTAACAAAAAGCATATAATCGGGGTTTTATCCTTTTGGACTTTTGTTAATTCTTTAAACAAAATCTTTGAAATAATTTTCTTATCTTCTTGCGCATCAAGAAGCTCAAAATCATCAAGACAATTCTGAATATCGCTTACTGCGTTTATTTTATCTAACAAATCAGTAACAGCAAATTTTAACTCAAAGGGATTTAATTGTTTAAATTTGGCGCTCATTTATACTATCTTGCCTTTCCCCAAAAAGCATCCAAAATCTGCTGAGCTTCAGCAGACGGCATTCTATCCTGCAAAATTAAGTATTGTAGAGCAATCATTGCACATTCTGAACAAATATTTACCCCAGGACCTTTTACCATTTTTATAACTTCTGTATTTGGTCTGCCGCAGAAACTACAATATACAGGTTCTGTTCCTGTTGTTTCTTCTGCATGCTTTTCTTCTGCTGCCTTTTTCTTTGCACCTAAGCTGACCACTTTGTCATCTGACATATAAATTCTCCTTTATTTACTTAATTATTGTAACTTAAATTAATTAAATTTGCCATATTTTTGTAATTAAATTATAATTAGTTTAACATCATCTTTACATTATCAAAGAGGGATATAAATGAAAAAAGTTATTTTGATTGCAAGTGTTTTGTGCGTTGCAGTTATATCTACCGCTTGTATCAATAATTTAGCGGTTCAGGACTTGAACAATAAAGCAAAAGTATATGCGGATAAGGGAGATTATACTCAGGCAATAGAAAGATTAAAATCAAGTATTGACTTGGATCCGTCTGTATTTGAAACTCATTATAATTTGGCAATAGTATACACTCAGGCAGAAGACTACATAAATGCCGTTGAGGAATACAAAAAAGTTATTGAAATGAAACCAAATAACGCAGATTCATACTATTCTCTGGCAACAGCAGAAAATAATCTTGCTGTTGATATGGAGCAGGGCAGAGTCAGAATGAACAAAATTGATGACAGTCTGTACACTCCAAAAGAAGATGAAAATAACAAAACTGAAGAGTTGAGCGAAAAAGAAAAGGCTTATATTTCGGAATTGTATGATTATGCTGTACAAAATTATCAAAAGTATTTGGAATTAAACCCGAACGCATCAGATAAATCTGAGGTGGAAGCTCAAATAAATAAAATAACAGATGCCCAAAATCACTCAATTGAGGAATAATGTTTATTATACCTGCACCAAAACCTATAGCTTTTAATATTTTTGGTATTCCTGTGTACAAATATGGTGTTATAATGGCGCTGGCAATTTTTGTTGCTATACTGGTAGCCAATAAACTGTTTAATTCCGATAAAAAAGTATTGAAAAAAGATATTATAATAGAATATGCACCTATTATAATAATATTAGGGATTTTGTGCGCAAGAATGTATTTTTGTCTGCTAAATTCCGGTTATTATTTTTCTCATCCACTTGAAATCATTGATATCAGACAAGGCGGACTTTCAATACATGGCGGTATTGCCGGTGGTCTTTTAAGCATGGTTATTATTGCATTTAAAGAAAAAATATCATTTCTTTCACTTATGGATTCAACAGCTTGCGCAACTTTTTTAGGACAGGCAATCGGACGCTGGGGGAATTATTTTAACTCGGAAGCATTTGGATTACCTGTTGCAAACCAAAATTGGGGTTTATTTGTTCCGCAAAATCTTCGCCCCGTACAATATTCTGATTTTAGTCTTTTTCACCCTGCGTTCCTTTACGAAAGTTGTTTGGATTTAATCAGTTTTTGTCTGCTTTTATATATTTTTAAAAAAGTTTCACATGATTGTAAAGGTATCGTATTTTTTATTTACCTGATTTTGTACTCAATAATAAGATTTTCTATTGAACAAATACGTATAGACAGCGCTCTAAATATTGGCTCTGTTCCAATAGCGGAAATTATTTCAGTAATATTATTTGTCATTGGGATAATAGGTTCTTGCATTGTTATTAAAAATAATGTTAAGAGTTTGTAAATTTTATTCGATTTGTGAAATTCGTTTCCGATTTAAAACTTTATATAGATGTGAAGTTTAAATAAGGAGATATTAATATGCCTGAAATCAGTTTTTTCTTGTTTGATTTACAACAAATTTTCAAACTTTTTCCAAAAGAAGATAAAGAATTAAAACAAAAAATTCGTGAATATGAAATGCAACTGGAAGAAGATATGGCTCAAAACAGAAGCCGCTTATTTGTTGAATAAAATATCTATAATACAAAAAGAAAAGACAGGGGTGTGAAACCTGTCTTTATTTTTATTTGACTCAATTAAAATAAAAATTATCTCCTACCCCTTCTTGAAGGAGGGTTTTATTTCTGTTTTCATAATGTCATGAGCTAATCCGATAAAACCACCGACAACAGCACCCGCAACAAGGAAAAATCCTGTTGGTCTGATGTGTTTTGTGGTTAAATCATAAGCGTTCATACATTGTTTTGCTGTTTTTTCGGCTATTTCTGATGTTTTTTTACACAATCTTTTGAAAGCAACAACCTGATCCGGATATTTTTCGGTTAATTCTTTTATTGCATTTCTAATGTTGCTCTTTTTAACATTATCACCATCTTTTAGTCCGTCAAATAATTTGATGAAAGCCTCTTCTGCTGCTGTTTTTTCTTCTTTTGCTTTCAAAGAAGATATAAATTTATCTGTTCTGAAATTATACTGAGTTTTTTCTCTGGCAACTTTATTACTTACTTTAACGTACTCATCACTGTTTTTCTCTTCATGAGTTAAAGGGAGCGCATATTTACCTGCATATCCTGCAACAGTACCTATAGCTGCACCTTCAATAATTGGTACAAACACACTATGTCTTTTTTGATTTCCTTCTACTGCGTTTACTTTCATAGTTCTAAATCCTTATGCCTTATCACACAATACGGTGTCAGATTAAGTTTATATACTTAATTGAGTCATTATGTAAGGATTTGCACTTAAATATTCTATGCGGATTAGTAATAATCGTTATAAAACTGAGTAATCAAATCCTAATTTTTTACGCATTGTACTACGAATTTATTTTTTTGTCAATACCCTAAATAAATTTAATAAAATCATGATGCCTACAAGCACCAAAGTCAGCAGCAAATCATATTTTATTGCGTTATGGCTTGCAAACAAACAAGCTAAACCACCTGCAATAATTGCAACAGATGTTAAAATTACAACGGTTTTCTTTTGTGAAAATCCTGCATGCAAAAGTTTGTGATGGATATGTTCAGCATCAGCAACAAATGGTGATTGCCCCTTTAATATTCTTCTTAAAGATGAATAAGTAATATCCATAATCGGTACGGCAAGAACAACAAATGGCAATAAAATTGCCAATGTAGCAACCTTCATAACACCTGTTATAGATATTGTCGCCAATAAAAAGCCCGCAAACAACGCTCCGCTGTCACCCATAAAAATTTTTGCAGGATTAAAATTGAAAGTTAAAAAGGCAAGCATAGAACCTGCTAATATAAAACCTATCAACGCACTTATCGGATTTGGCGGACTCAGTGTAATTGCCAAAATCGCAAGAGTAATGGCATTTACAGTAACAACAGAACCGGCAAGTCCGTCAACACCATCAATAAAATTCAAAGCATTTGAAATTCCGACAATCCACAACAAAGTTATAGGATATGAAAACCACCAATTCAAATCAATGCCGCCAAAAAACGGAAGGTTATTTATCTGAACACCCAGCAAATACACAATAGTTGCAATTGAAACCTGTATTAATAGTTTAAATTTTGCACCAAGACCGTATACATCATCAATTAAACCCAACAAAAACATTAAAGAGCCGCCGAGCAAAATCCCTGATACCAATTTCCCGTACGGGTAATAACTAAGTAACACCAAACACAAAAAAGTCAACATAGTACTTGCCCATATCGCAACCCCGCCTATTCTTGAAATCGGTTTTGTATGAATTTTTCTTTCGTTCGGCAAATCAACAAGTCCTTCTTTTTTGGAAAAACTTATTACCATTGGAACCAAAAATACACCAAAGATATAGGCTAAAATCGTCCCTAATATTTGAGAATGAGCTAACTTTATTATAATAGTGTTTTCTCCTTTTAGTTATACAACGGGTGTTTTGCACATAATTTCAATGAACGTTCCTTCAAATTATTAAGTGCAATTTCATTATCTGACGAAAATACTGCGGATGCAATAATTTTTGCAACCTCAATCATATCTTCTTCTTTAAACCCTCTGGTTGTAACTGCAGGTGTACCAAGTCTTATACCTGACGTTACAAACGGACTTTGCGGATCATTTGGAACAGTATTTTTATTTGCAGTAATGCCGACACGCTCTAAAACATTTGCCATATCCTTACCTGTTTTACCTGTTTTTCTCAAATCAAGAGTCATCAGGTGATTTTCAGTCATTCCGCCTACAATATCCATACCTTCGTCCATCAACCCTTGCGCCAAAGCCTTTGCATTTTTTACAATTTGCTCGGCATATTGCTTAAATTCCGGTTTTGATGCTTCTAACAATGCAACCGCTTTGCCTGCAATAATGTGTTCTAACGGACCACCTTGCAATCCCGGGAAAACTGCTTTATCAATGGCTTGCGCAAATTCTTCTTTGCACATAATTATTCCGCCTCTTGGACCTCTTAGGGATTTATGAGTGGTTGTAGTTACAAAATGACAATATGGCGCAGGAGATGGGTGTATTCCGGCTGCAACAAGTCCTGCAATATGCGCAATATCAGCTAACAGTAATGCTCCAACCTCATCTGCAATTTCTCTGAATTTTTTGAAATCAATAATTTTTGAATAATTACTTGCTCCGCAAATAATAAGTTTTGGCTTATGCTCAATAGCTTTTTGGCGAACATCTTCATAATCAATTTCGCCATTTTCGTTTATTCCATAAGATTTCACATTATAATACAAACCCGAAAAATTAACAGGTGAACCATGAGAAAGGTGTCCGCCATTCGACAAATCCATGCTCAAGACTCTGTCACCGGGCTTCATTGTAGCCATGAACACTGCCATATTCGCCTGAGCGCCGCTATGTGGCTGAACATTGGCATGCTCCATGCCAAAAAGTTCGCATGCTCTCTTTTGTGCCAATTCTTCTATCACATCTATATGCTCACAACCGTTATAATAACGTTTGTGAGGTTTACCCTCGGCATATTTATTAGTTAAAACACTTCCACATGCCTCCATAACAGCCAAAGATGTACAATTTTCACTTGCAATAAGCTCGATAGTTTCTTGCTGACGTTTTAATTCCAACTCAATTTGTTCTGCGACCTGAGGGTCTGTTTTTCTTATATTCTCTATATTCATTTACACTCTCCCTTTTTATAACTATATCATGGTTATTCTTGCTTGCCAATATATTTTTCTATAGTGGCAACAATATCTGCTGGATTTTTCCATAATGATGCATATTTGTTATTTTTCGCATCGACTACGCAGGAATTTAAAAAGCAATCCTTTGTTGTATCAATTATTAATTGCAAATTCTTTTCGCTAGCTGAAAATAAAGTGCAAGCATTAGGATCTTTGCCGTTTTCCACTTGCGCCTGCTCTAAAACATCACGCCAGTTTTTATATGGCAATACTTTTATATTTATATCTTTTTCTTTTAGCAGGTTATTCATTTCTTTATGAAATATTCTATTCTCTTTTTCTTCAATGGATAAAGGTATATATCCGTATACCAATAATAATTCATCAGAATTGTATATTTCATTAAACGCATTATACTTTTTTGAAATCTGTTTAATATTTTTCGGTAGCTCAATCATATCAACAGGATGCGGGGTATCAGGGATAATAGCTTCCGTACTGCTATATTTACCGGCATTAGACCTGATAGAGTTCAAATTACACAAGATTGCGACCAATACAAGAATAAAAACCCCTAAAATACAATATTTTTCAATTTTATTTAAACCCATAAAATTCACCTTATAATAAATCAAATTTTTTCTTCAATTCCATAATCTTGTTATATGAAAATTTTATACATTTTGCAAGTTCTTCATCTTTTAATGCCAATTTATAAACTTGTTCAATAATATCAATGGTTTTGTCATCACAATTTCTGTAGATAAACAAATTAATGCCCGCTTTTATCCCCATAACACATGCCTGTAGCTCTCCAAAATTTGAAACCCCTTTCATAACCATATCATCAGAAATTATTACACCGTTGAAATGTAATTTTTCACGTAAGTATGATATTGCATTTTTACTCAATGACGTCGGGATTGGTTCTTTTTCAAAACACGTACAATGAAGATGTGCCGCCATAATCATTTCTATTCCGTCATCAACAACAGCTTTAAATGGTTTAATATGTATTTTTTCCATATCAGATAACGGCAAGTCAATAACCGGTAATGTCAGGTGGCTGTCGGCATTTGCATCTCCATGACCTGGGTAATGCTTTGCACATGGAATTATACCGTTTGAACGGTATATTTTTGATACTATTTTACCACCGTCAATAACATCATCTGGATTGGACGAAAATGCCCTTTCTCCAATTATCGGATTTTGGGGATTTGTATTTGTATCAATACAGGGTGCAAAGTTCAGATTAATACCATAAGTTTTTAGTTCTTTTGCAATTTCTTGTGTTTGTCCTTCAAGAAATTTTTTTCCCTTTTCATAAGCATATTTGGCAGATAAATATTTTTTACCTTTATGAATATTTTCAGTTCTTTCAACACGACCACCTTCTTGATCTATAGAAAGAAACGGAGTAATTTGACTTTTTGCTTTAATATTACAAATCAAATCAGAAAATTGTTTGGCAGATTTGATATCTTTTGTGAAAAATATAACTCCGCCTAGCCCATTTTCTAAAAGTTTTTCATATTTACCCTCTTCATCCAAACCGAGAATAAACATCTGATATAACTGTGCTTTTATATCTTCCATCTTAACCTTTGTATGCAAGTTTTAAAACATTTTTCAAATCCAAAAGTATGCCTGATTTAATAACTTCCTGAATTTTTTCATGTATAATTTCACAATCCTTTTTATCAGGAATTGAAAAACCTTTTGGTAAAACAACATCTTCTGTTGTTTTTGTATCTACAAAACCTCTGTTGGCAATCAAAAATTCTTTGTACAGATAAAGAATTTTAACATTTAGAGGGTCAATTTTATAATCTTCTGAAATATAGTATTTTGCATCTTTTTTAAGACGTTCAAAAAATTCTATTGAATAATCAATTTCTTCAACGGCTTCTGCTTCATCATATTCACCGCCAAGACAAGGATTACCCTCTATTTTTATATCTCCAAGAGATTTAATATATGTTGCCCATAACAAACTACCCAGACAAAAACCGACATTATTATCCGCCATGTGAATCAATCTCGGATAATTCATTTTAAATTGCATTTTCTTTTGCCCGAAATTTTTGTATTGTGAAAGCTGCGAATATATATACTCTGCGCTGATTGATAAAATTGTTGTATGCTGAGCATACCCCGGATCAAATAATACAAACTTTTCTTGTGTTTTTGTCATTTATAATACCTCTGATTTTTTACTTTTGTGTTTCAAAACTCTTTGCTGATATTTTTCATTATACTGGAATTTTGTACCATTCACAAAACTTTTTACAACGGCGTTTGCAAAAGTTCCTCTTGCAGACCAATAAGATGTATGAGCCAAAAATGCCGAACGCTTTGACCAGACATGAGAATTATCATAAATAACCCCTGTAGGATTTTCAATTTTTATATCTGCAAGCTCTTCAATTTGTTCTATTGTCATATTTCTGTTTGTCGGAAAACCTAAAGGATCTTCTCTGAAATTTACGGTTAGAAAATATATTCCTTTTTCAAATATATATTTAATCATATATTTACCGTAAAAATTATACTCATAACGATCTTCTGCCATATCTGAATAAAATAAAGGTATTGGACTTGCAAAATTAACAACACCCTTAACTTTATCCGGTGGCGCACAATATTTTTCAGTTGCACTATCCATATTCAGATAATTTTCCATCAATTGTTTTTTATCCTGATTTAAAACAAGATGTTCAGTGTTGGAAATTACGCCAATATTTCCTTTATCATAAGATAATGCTGATAAACACGTATCTTTTCTGGGGTTTTGTTCAACAAATTTCAGAAAACTTTCATCTGCACCCAAGGTCTTAAACAATTCATACATATTTATATATCTGAATTTGTACATCATATATTGAAAGTTTACAAAAGTTCCGGCAGAATACCCAAAAAGTATAACATTTTGTCCGTCTTGAGCATGAGCTTTTACCATTTCATTCAAATCGTCAAGAATTGGCTGCATATTGTGAGTTTTTTGCACCCAAATTGCATCATGCATAAATTGAGTTAATAAGCTCCTTATTTCATAAGCCAATGTCGAGCTAAAAGCTTTTGAAATATTTATTCTGTCTTTTACAAAATCCAAATCGGTTTTGCTGTCATATCCCCAGAAAAAAATGGCCGGAGATTCGCCTATAACAAGCTTATTATCCTTTGTCCATTTTTTGATTGAAAGATTTCTTTCAAACTTACGTTTCATAACAGGATGAAGCTTGTTGACACCTTTTATATACCAATCCTTCATTTTTTTATCATTATTGTTAGAGCCGTTTATATACAAAAAAGTCAGATTCGTGTCCTGAGCCGGTACCACAAGCTGTAAAAGAAATAATGAAACCAATGTTATAATAATCTTTTTCATAGAAAAATATTAGCACAAGAAAAACCAAAAGTCATTAAAGTTAATGAGATTCTTCGGGTTTTGCCCTCAGAATGACACGATTTCATATACTCCCTATTGTATATAGGTAAATTATATGATAAAATTTACTTATGTTTACGGGAATTATTGAAGAAACAGGCATATTAAAAATTTTTAATAAAATGTCTAATGGTGCAGCAATAGAAATTACTTGCAGTAAAGTTTTAAAAGAAACCAAAATCGGAGACAGCATTTCAATCAATGGCGTCTGCGAAACCGTAACAGAAATCTCTACAAATTCATTTACTGCAAAAGTAAGCGATGAAACTTTAAATGTTACAACCTTCAAAAATTTTAAACTTGGAGATATCGTAAATCTTGAACGTGCTTTAACATTAAATTCAAGATTAGGCGGACACATTGTTTCCGGTCATGTAGACTGCATAGGAATATTATTAAATATTGAAAAATATTCAGAATTTTATAATATGGAATTTGAAATTCCAAAGGAACAATCAAAATACATAGTCTATAAAGGTTCTGTTACAATAAACGGCATTAGTTTGACTGTTGCAAATATAAAAGATAATAGATTTAAAGTTGCAATAATTCCTCATACTTTTGAAAATACAAACCTGAAATATTTAAAAATCGGAGATAATGTAAACATTGAAACGGATATTTTAGGCAAATATGTTGAAAAAATGTTATCTGTGCGTGATAATAAAAGTGATATAAGTTTAGAATTTTTACAGGAAAACGGATTTGTGTAATGGAAGATATGTTCAGATTTGATGATATAGAAGAAGCCATAAAAGATTATAAAGAAGGTAAACCTATCATAGTGGCAGATGATGAAGATAGGGAAAATGAAGGCGACGTTATTGTTTCTGCAGAAAAAGTAACGCCGGAAATTATTAATTTTCTTGCCTCAGAGGTTAGAGGTTTGATTTGTCTTGCAATATCACCTGAAATTGCAAAACAGCTTAACTTACCGCAGATGGTTGAAAAAAATACAGAAGAAATGAAAACAGCATTTACAATAAGTATTGATGCTGATGAAAAATATGGTGTTACAACCGGAATTTCCGCATTTGACAGAGCCAAAACAGTCGAGGTCGCAACAGCACCCGATGCTGTACCGTCAGATTTGAGAAAGCCCGGACACTTATTTCCATGTGTAGCAAAAGCAGGCGGAGTATTAGAAAGGACAGGACATACAGAAACCGTTGTTGATTTGGCAAAGATTTGCAATCACAGACCGGCAGGTGTGATGTGTGAGGTCTTGGCTCCTGACGGACACATGGCAAGACGTGATGATTTGAGAAAATTTGCCGATAAACACGGATTTAAGTTTATATCAGTCGCTCAACTTATTGCATATCGACTAAAATCAGAAAAACTCGTAACAAGAGAAGCTGAAACATTTTTACCTACAGCATACGGTGATTTTACATTATACGCGTATCGTAACAAGATTAACGGAACAGAACATGTTGCATTAGTAAAAGACGACGGCTCTGATAAAATTCCTGCCGTTAGAGTACATAGTATGTGCCTGACAGGAGATGCTTTTCACAGTCTTAAATGTGATTGCAATTCACAATTGCACAATGCAATGAGATATATTGACGAATACGGCAAAGGCGCTGTTGTTTATTTAACGGATCATGAAGGCAGAGGCATTGGTCTATGCAATAAAATTAAAGCATACAAATTGCAAGAGGAAGGACAGGACACAATTGAAGCCAATATTTCTCTCGGCTTTAAATCAGATTTGAGAGATTACGGAACCGGCGCTCAAATACTGGTTGATTTGGGTTACACTAATTTCAACTTGATTTCAAACAATCCTAAAAAAATTAAAGGTCTTGAAGGCTACGGATTGAGGGTGAACGATTTGATTAAAATATCCTCAGAGGTTACACCGTACAACCAAAGATATTTAGATACTAAAAAAGAAAAGATGCACCACTATTTATAAGGAATAAAAAGATGTATTATACCAAACTTTTAACAGCTGATGATTATGAAAAATTTGAAGATTTATATGAAGATTTTCGTACCAAAGCTTTAACAGAATACAATTTTGAATTAGAACCGCTGGATTATGACGGATTTTTGGAAGCAATTGATAAAGATTTAATCAAATGTATTGTCCTAATGGATAATAACATGCCATCAGCTTTTTTAGTCTATACAACGGCAATTTCAGAAGCTGTTGAATTAAATATCATTCACAGTAATGATAAAGATAATTTCAATCAAAAAGCTCAAGAATTACTTGAAAAATTCCTTGAACTCACGCAAACTCTAAGACGTAACAAAATAGTTTGCTACCCTATGTTAGGTGAACAAAAAAATCTTATTAGTGTAATTGCAAAATTAGGATTCAAATTTATCGGAATTGAAGTTTTAAGGTTTAAATTTGATACAAACGCATCACAAGAAATTTTTGATCACGCAAGAATTGTAAAAATTCCTGACGGATACGAGGTTGTTTCTTGGAATAAATCTTATTTTGAAGATGCGGTCGAAGTTATACACGAAGCATTTAAAGAAAGTTCTGATGCCCTGTTTGACCCAAGATTTACGACAATAGAAGGAACAAGGGACATAATTACAAAAATTGTAAAAGATGTTTATGCTGAATTTATGCCCAATTCGACAAGCGTTTTATTATACGAAGGAAAACCTGTCGGCTTTGCTTTTATGAACTTAACAGGCGGCACAATTGTAAATATTCCTATTGTCGGCATAAAAGAAGAACATCAGGGCAAAGGTTTATCAACTATTATGCTGAAACACTCCATGGATTATGTACTAAAAGCTGTAAAATTACATGGAACACCATTGGCTGAAATAAATACAACAACAGAAACAAATAACCTTCAGGCGTTAAGATTATACAAAAACTTAGGATTTTTGGAGGATTACAATTATCCTCAATCATATTTGCCTATTGAGGCTTAGCTAATTATGTAGACAGCTTTGCATCCGTGCCTCCAAGCATCTTTGCATCCATATATTGATTTTATTTAAAAAATCATTTAAATTAGGGGTATGGCAGGAATTGATATAAAAAGATTTTTAAATAATTTCGGGCAAAATTACCACCAGCAGACTTTTTCTGCCAAAGGCACATTTAATGCACCTTCTGTTCCGGCAAACCCCGCACCTGCCACCCCTCAACCACTACCAAAAGCACCGGATATTCCAACCCCAACACCAACGGCAAATACGGCACCACTTGCCATGCCACAAAATACGCCGCAGGCACAAGCTGCATTTGCCAAAGACGTACTTGGTTTTCCCAAAAACGCCAATGAATTTGTTTATATGGTTCAGCGTGGAATGACACAGGCTCAATTTAATCAAATGTTTGCAAACCAAATGATAACACAAAGAGCAAACATTTCTCAAATGCAGGCACAAATTCTTGCTCAATTACAAGGACTTGATACCAATGCTGCAAAAGAAATGGTAAATGCAGGACTAGGCGCTCAAGTACAAGGCTCAATTAGAAATCTTGAGATTTTATCTAACGGCATGATTAATCTTAATCAAGTTGCATTATTGATACAAAAAAACGGGAAAGAAGCCATTCCAAAACTCATAATGGCAATGACAGAGGCCGCAAAAGCCGGCATTACAGATGTATCACAATTAAAAGAAATGGCTAAATTTATCAATGCCAGTATTTCGGTTGCAGCAGAAAACAATCCTCAGAAAACTTTAAAATTATTGTTAATGTTGTATCTTCCTTGGCTGCCATTAGAAGACGGAGTTGATTTTGACTTGGATGTTCAACAAACAGAAAATCATGAAGAAGGTGATAGCATTCTTACCTTAACTGTTACTACAATAAATTACGGAACAGTAAGTGCTTCAATATTTTTAGAATCCTCAAACTCTGTTCAGGTTGCAATAGAATGTGATGAAAAGTTCCCTAAAAAAGAGCTGCAAGCAAGAATTGAAGGTGAACAAAAACACTACTCAATGGATTCTGTTTTGAGTTTTAACTCAAAAGATACAAGTAAAGAGCAACAACACACCAAACAATCAGCCAATATCAATATGTCAAAAACAAACGAGATTAACCCGTATTTATTATTGATGGCACATTCTATAATAAAAAATGTTATAGAAATTGATAACAATAAAACACAAGGAATAGCATCGCACCCTGATTATATGGAATAGTTATTTCAAATTCTCAATTAACATTTTATATCCGACATGATTAGAGTTTTTGGCATAACGCTGAAGTCTGCGCTGAGCAATAACTTTAAGAATTTCTTTCATTTCGGGATTACCGTTTTCCACAAAAAACATCATCGCCTGTTTTCTGTGTTCAAACAAATCATCCTCGGGCATTTTTGCCAAAACATCACCGAATGTTTCAGGTCTTGTTTTTCTGTCCCATTCGTAAAACGGAGTTTTTATAAAGCTGAAATTCTTTGCCCAAGATAATATACAAGGAGTCCACGAAACATCCTCATATTTCAAAATTCCAAGAGGATGTGCTTTCACAAGTTCTGCTTTATATAACTTGTTCCAGATAGCACAATTGTAATACCCGGGAGTGTACATAATTTCAAAATAGTCTTTTATATCAATTGCTTTATTTTCTACAAACGGAAGATTACAGTGAATTGTATAACCTTTATCAACCAATCTGTATAATGGTGCGATTGCAACATCGGTTGAATTTTCTTTAATTGAATTATATAAAGAGCTGATCATATCAGGACGAAGCATATCATCATTATCCATAAAGGCAATATATTCACCTTTTGCATTCGCTATTCCCACATTTCTGGTATCAGCAACACCACCGTTTAATTTTTGTAATGAAATAACATTCGGATAATTTTTACTGTACCAATCAATAATTCCCTGAGTATTATCAGTACTGCCGTCATTTACAATTACGATTTCCAAATCATCAAAATTTGAAGCTAAAGCACTATCGATGCTCCTTGAAATATAATTTTGCGCATTATATGCAGGAACAATTAAAGATACGGTCGGTCTTTCATATTTCCGTTCAGACAATTTGACAAAATCAGACTGAGAAATTACGATTTTTCCGTTTGGAGTATTTAAAAACGCTTTAACCAAAAATTCGGTATCCTCTTTGTAATTTTTTAAATATGCAAAATGACAAAGTCCGTCATTTGTTTCAAATATCGGATAATCGGAATTTTTAGGATAAACCAAAAAACCATCGGCACGACCTTTATAAATCCAAGATAAAAACATTTTTTCTCCATAAGATTTATATATAGTCAAACTCTCAAAATTATTCTCATAAGGACAGAGAGCTTTTGTAGAAGATAGAATAATTCTTTCACCTTCTTTTGTTTTGTATGGTTTCATTTTATAACTTGCACCATTTTCATATTTTAAAGAAACACCATTTTGATCAAAATTCTGAACTCCTGAAAAATTAACTCCATCTCCGGATTTATACAATCTGTAACCATAAGCTTCTTCTTGTTCAGAACATATTATTGTTGTGTATTTTTCATCATTAGCAAAACAAATTCCATCAATATTATCTATATTAAAAAAAATAGCAGGAGTTTGATCCTTAACAACCCCATTTTTCAAGGCTTTTATAAAACATTCATTTTCACCGGAGGGAAGCATTGAAATTGAAGTAAAAGTAGAATTTGAAACACTGGCACATTCCGTAAACCCGTCATTTGTTTTCACATAAATTTTATAACAATCAGCATTTACATCATCCCAGTTGATATACAATACCGAATTTTTAACCTCAAAACCAAATTTCATAACCAAAACTCCTTGTTTATAGAGGCATTATATCAAAAATGAAAGATTTTGTATATATTATTGCTCTTTATGATACAATTTTTCGGTCATTTCAAGCCACTTTGAATGAGTATAATTTTCATAACTTTTTGCAAACTTTATTAAAGCACTTACCAAAACCCTGCCGCTATCGGACTTTCCTACGATAATGTAATCTCCGTTTTCATTTTTTGCATACATTATTTCTTTATGAATTATTTTTTCTGCATTATTTTTTGGGTTTTTATATATTACTGTTTCCAACCATTTATGCAGTAACTTTAGCGGAGTTGTTTGTTTTTTAAGCAACTCGTCATTATGTTCTTGTAAATATTTTGCATATTCAGCCAGTATCATATAATCACCTAACAATTATTATATTTATCCCTTTACCCTTCCCAAGGAGTCGTTGTTGCAAAACATGTTATATCACAAATGCCGACATTGTTAAAGGCTTTTACCATTTCTTCAAATGTTGAACCTGTTGTACAAATATCATCAATTATTAGAATTTTTTTATTCTGAATTATATTTTGAGGATAAACCTCAAAAGCATTTGATAAATTCATCATCCGTTGAACTTTATTCAATTTATACTGTGGTTTTGTGTCTTTTATCCTTTTTATTAAACTAAAATTAACCTCATAACCTGACAATTTTGCAAATTCAATTGCAACAAGCTCCATGTGATTATATTTGCGCTGTTTTTGACGTTTTGGAAATATCGGAACAGGAACTATCTGAAAATCATCTTCTAAAAAGTCTAATTTCTGCCAGTATTGCCACATAAATTTTGCTTGATAATATGCTAAATCCTTTTGTCTGTGATATTTCAATCCTCTAATCATTTTTTGAAGATTTTTGTCATAAACACCTGCGCAATATATTTCGGTATTATTGACATGGCGATTTATTTTTACGGGGAGAAATTCTAATTCGTCAAAACATTTTGAACACATTTTAACAGACTCTTTAGAACTTTTGCAAAAATAACATTTCTTTTTATAAATCCAGTCTAATAAACCAATAAACAAATCTTTCATATATAAATTTTAGCACCAATAAACAAATTTACTTATTAATGTAAGCATCATCAGTTAATTTTATCTCAAACTGACTACCCGCAGGAATTGATAAAGAACCTCCCTTAGAAAAAACTCCTGTAACAGGAGAAACAACGGTATTAACCGCATACCCGACAAACCCAACAACTGTCGGAACAGGAGATATTAGCATTAAAATAGGATTATTTGAGAATTTATTTGAAAGTCGTTTTGATTTATTATAGAAATTTTCGCCCTTATTAATTTGTTTATCAACTCCTTGCCAGTATTGATGTTTTCCTTTTATATTGTTTAAAAATATATTTTTGGCATTTGCTTTAGTTATTCTGCCTGATACTCCATAAGTCTTTCCATTCATTGTCAAACTCGTAATTCTTATTACAACAAGTCCACCATTACCCGTTATTTGAGGAGTGTGAGAATCTGTAATTACCCCTGTTAATTTTGTTCCTGCAGGAATTGTTACATATTTTTTGTAAACAGGAGAAACCGTGGTAAATGAAATATAAGTTCCCACTCTTAATCTGTCTGATATATTCTGATTTGATTTTGCGGAAAATTTTGTCCAACGGGAAAGTTTTATTGCACTTGATTTATCCGTTTTGGTTATGATTGGCGCTGTAATTGAATAGTCTAATTGAGCTTTAGGAGGATTTGAATTTGCTTGTGAGGAGGAAGGGGAATTAACTTTTGGCAAGCTTGGCAAAACCTCATAATTCAATTTTGAAGAATTATATTTCTTTTGAATTTCTTCATCAACCGACATATCAAGCTGATATCCAAAGGACGAATTTGTCGCAAGCAAAAATAAAAAGCTGAATATTGTAAGTCTTATGCTATTCATAACTTATGCCTGATTTTGATTTTCTTCAACAACCTGATGCTCTGCAACAGATTCGCCCGAACCATGTAAATGACCTTTTACCAACAATAAACATACAAAGAAAACAAAACCGACCAATTTACCTATATATTTTATAATAGGTATAAATTCCATTGCCGATGTAGCTATAAAAATCAATATCATATATAACAAGGCTTTTCCTTTTGTACAGCTTGTTATATCAGATAATCTTTTTGAATAGTTAATTATAAGTAAATAGAAGAAAACAACAAGATATATTATATATAAAATTTTTGTAATCATTTTGGTATATATATTTACACCCACAAAACCCAAAATTACACTCAACAAAAGAGCGAATAAAATTGAATACACAATAACTGTTATAAGAAAAATAAGTAACTTTTTACGCCCTATAGGACCATCTAACAAAAAAATATTTTTTCCCTCTTCCATAAAACTCTCCTTTATCCAAGAATTTGGTTTATAGCTTTTGCGGCTTTTTTACCTGCCCCCATTGCATTGATTGCATTTGACTCTCCAACAGGAGCGACATCACCACCGGCGTAGATTGTATCAATATTTGTTGATCTGTTTTCTTCATCTACAACAATATAACCCTTTTTGTCAGTTATAATTTCTAATCCTTCTGCCTGAGCCGAACGCTGTATTATAGGGTTTGGACCTGTACCAAGTGCAACAATTACGGTATCTACATCTTCAACTACGTATTCTCCTGTGCCGACAGGCCGCCTTCTGCCTGAAGCATCAGGTTCTCCAAGCTCCATTATTTCAAATTTCATTCCGGCAACATAACCGTCTTTTTCCAAAATTTCAACAGGAGCATGCAAAAATTTGAATATAACACCTTCTTCTTTAGCATGACGAATTTCCTCTAATCTTGCAGGTAATTCTTTTTCTGTTCTTCGGTAAAGAATTGAAACCTCTTCAAAACCCACTCTGACAGCTGTTCTTGCAGCATCCATAGCAACATTTCCACCGCCTATTACTGCAACTTTTTTGCCAACTTTTAGCGGAGTTACAGAATTACCCTGTCCTGCACCCATAAGATTTACCCTTGTTAAAAACTCATTGGCAGAAAATACACCGTTTAAATTTTCACCTTTTATATTCATCATCTTTGGCAAACCTGCCCCCGAACAAATGAATATAGCATCAAAACCATCATCTTTAAGTTGTTTTAAGGTTATTGATTTTCCGACAATTACATTTGTATGAAATTCTACCCCCATAGATTTTAAATTGGTAATTTCTCTGTCTAAAACTTTTCTGGGAAGTCTGAATGGCGGGATACCATATCTTAACACTCCGCCTAACTTATGCAAAGCTTCAAATACCACAACTTCATGACCGGCTTTCCTCAAATCGGCAGCAGCAGTAATTCCGGCACAACCGGAACCGACAACGGCAACCTTTTTACCTGAAGGTTTAATCTGAGGTACATCAGCAGATGTATTATCCCCTACATACCTTTCTAATGCACCAATAGAAACAGGCTCTCCTTTTATACCTAAAATACAATTTCCTTCACATTGTCTTTCCTGAGGACAAACCCTGCCACAAACAGAAGGGAGCATGCTGGTTTGTCTGATTATTCTGCCTGCTTCATCTATATTATCTTCTTTTAATGCCTTTATAAAATCAGGTATCTTTATATTGACGGGACACCCTTGAACACATCTTGGATTTTTACAATTTAAGCATCTTGACGCTTCAAGCTTTACTTGTTCGGCTGTTAAATTGCTCTCCACCGGATTAAAATTTGTTCTTCTTTGAATTTTGTCCTGTTCTTGTACTCTTTGTCTTTCTACTGCCATAATATTCCTTCTTAATATGCTAAATTAACAATATTTTAAATGAAAAAGAAACTCTATGCAAGTTTGTTTAAGATTATACTACCTTAAATGTGCCTATAGGCTGTGGACTATTGTCACCATATTCTTTAAATTATCTTTATAATGGTGAGTGATATTTTAGAACGTTTTGCAAACAGATTAAAAAAAATCAGAAAAGATAGAGGTTTATCACAAGAAGCTCTGGCTTTACTTTGTGATATTGACAGAACATACATTGGAAGAATAGAAAACTTGAAACGAAATCCAAGCTTAGAAATATTAGATAAAATAGCCCGAGGTTTAAATATAAGTTTGTCGGAACTTTTAGATTTATAAATCTAACTTTACACAAGCGGATAAAGGATGTTACTATATTGTATATAATAATAGTATAGGGGGATATTTGCATGACATTAAATATCACAGTTTTAATATTATCAATAATCCTAACAGGATTATTGGCGTGGATTATTACATCAGCATATTATCAAAAAAAATTATCCAAAATTACAGAGGAAAATAACGAATTAAAAAATAAAGCTGTATTAAATGAAAACATAATCAATGAGGTTAAGCTTGCATTTACACAAATTGCACAGGATTCATTAAAAAATCAGCAAGAGGCTCTTTTATCAGAACATTCAAAGGATTTGCTAAATAAAATGGATCTTTTCAAAGCAGAAGAAATAACCCCGATTAATCGTCTGCTGAAAGAATTTAAAGACAGCATTGATAATTACCAAAAATCACACAAAGAAGAATCTTTAGAAATTAAAAACGCAATATCTACTGCAGAAAAATATGCAAAAGCACTTACAATGAGCCAAAATTCAAAAGGTGAATTTGGCGAACAATGGCTTGAACAGATACTAAAATTTGCCAATTTGGAAGAAAATGTCCACTACACCAAACAATTTGTTTCAGAAGGTGCAAAACCTGATTTTATCGTAAAGCTTCCAAACAACAAAAATATTATTATTGACTCAAAAGTAATTCTTAAAAACTTTATAGAATTTCAGCAAAGTGAAAATGAACTTGATAAAAAGGCATTCATAAATGATTTATCAAACTGTATTTCAATCCTTGCAAAGAAAAACTATGAAGAAATTGACGAGTTAAATCAACCGGGATTTATCCTTATGTACATCCCGATTGAAAATTGCGTAAATATGATTTACACCGATTACGATTTTAAAAAAGTTATAGAACTCGCAAATTCAAGAAATATAATCATTTCCGGAACATCATCATTATTGGTTACTTTACGCTTAATTAACCAGTTATGGGCTTCACAAACTCAATACGATAATGTTCAAAATATTATAAAGGTTGGCGAAAATCTGTATAACAACATTGCAACACACGCAAACAATCTAATAAATATTCAGCAAACAATTGATAAAGCCGCCTCTTCAATTAAAACTGAAATAAACAGATTTACTTCAAAACATAACGGCAGCATCTTTAAAGAAGCTGAAAAATTGAAAGAATTCGGAATTTCATCAAAAGAAGTGAAAACAGGTAAAAAAATAGCCGTAAACACAATCCCTGCAGAATTTTTAGAAAACAATGAACAAGAAACAGAGCAGGAAACCGCAAACGTATAAGGATAAATAAATGAACGAATTTACAGAAAACAGAAATTTTATAGGACTAAACGGTATATTAGGCAGGAGAGATTTCTTTATTAACTGCTTATTCATAGAAATTTTTGAAGCAATTTTTTGGACAACACCTATTTTGTATATGCTTTTTACCAAACCAGAATTGATATCCGTATTTCAATCCGGAACAAATCCTTTCTGCTTTTCTGTATGGACAGGAATAATCGGTATTTTTTCATGCTGCTTATATTTTTCAAGTATAGTCCGCAGAATAAGAGATATTCTTGGAGAAGAAAATAATAATAAAATCTATATGATTTCGACAATTTTATCCGTTTTGATTTTTATGGGATATACCCCTGCCGGAAATATTTTATCCGGAAGATTTATCGGATTGCTTATATTAATTAGTTTAATCTTTTTCGAAGGAAAAATCTCCTCTCAAAAACCTAAAAGCGAAATCATAAAATTCAACTGGGGAGCTTTTTTAGGAACATGGCTTTGGGGTATATTTAACAAAAAGCCGATAACCTTTTTGATTTTTCCGTTAATTTTCACAACCGGTTGGTTTCCCTTTATGCTAATTTGCGGTTTTAAAGGTAACGAGTGGGCATATAATAAAAAGAAAGACAAATACGAATCTTATGAAGCATTTCATAATGCACAGCAAACCCAAACAATAGTATTTTCTCTAATAACACCACTTGTAACATCTATAATATTGATTGCAATATTTGCCGGCGCAGGAAACATTTTTTATCAATATACAAAACAAAATCCCAAAATAAAACATATAATCGTAAAATCATTTAAAAATTATGAAACCAAAGCCTTAGAAGCAACTTTTGACAAAATAGAAAAAAATAATAATGAATATTATTTTTATATTAACCCCAAAGAATGGCAGGCAGATTATATACAAAAGGCAACACTAAGAAACGCCATAAACTACGCACTCATTAAAGAAAATTCATTTAATGATGTTTTAAACGGAGATGCTTTAAAACAATATGAAATTATGAATAGAGTAAAAATATTAAGCACATTTAATAATGAAATTTTAGCTGAATGTAAAATTGATAATAATGATATTCAAAAAATCGACAATTATCTAAAAGATAAAAATAAAAATTTATCTGATATTTTGCAAATACACAAAAAAATAAATGAAAGCTGTATTTACAACAAAAATGTTACTTTACCGTAATATAACAAATCTTTGAATAAAATTTCTCACTGTGATATAATGCGATTATGAAAAAACTTTTATTATTTTTAATGTTGTTAATATTTGCAAACGGCATCTCACCTGTTTATGCTGACGAAATTGAAGAAGATTACCTTGATATCGCAGCAGATTATTGTATCAAAGGGGATTACAATTCTGCAATAGATTATCTTGACAAACTTTTGGTTATGCAGCCGGATAACAAAAAGGTTTCTGATCTAAAAAGAGGCTTATCACATATTATTGCACAGGATAAAAAAAGCTACGTTTCTGCCGTAAATCCTTATGTGAAACAAGCTCAGGAATACAAACGCACCGGTAATGAAAAAATGGAATTAAATACATTATTGGATGGCGCACAAAGTACAAACAGTTATCTTGCATATTATTATCTCGGGAATTACTACAGAAACAGGATGGAATATACTAAAGCAATTGACGCATATAACAGCGCCGTTTCTGCAAAGTCGGATTTTGCACAATGCTATTTAGCTTTAGCCATAACGCTGTATGACGAAGGTAAATATAGCTCTGCAATAAATCCTGTAGATAAATATTTAACTTTTAATCAAGAAGATGATTTGGCTTATGCAGTTAAATCAAGAATTGAATTTCAATTGGGAATGATAGAGCAGGCAAAAGCCGATAACGACAAAGCTCTTGAATTAAATAATTGCCCTGAATACAAATTTGATAAAGCTAAAATTCTGTACAAAACAGGTGATTTTAAAGGTGCAAAAGATTTATTCACAGAAGTTTTACCAAATATTCAAACCTCAAAAATATATGAATATATGGGACTTTGTGATTATGAATTAAAAGATTATTTAAGTGCTTTAAATAATATTGATAAAGCGTTAATTTTGTCTAATAATGATGAATATCTTGAAAGTAAGTACAATGAAATAAAGAAGATACTGGAAAGCAGTCCAAATGAGTAGAAAATCAATGAAAAAGAAAAAAGAAGGTGTGTTTACCAAAATTATCAACGGCATGATTACTCTATGCCTGACAGCAGGAATGTTGTGGGGTTTACAGGCATGCTCAGGTGTAAATTCACAGAGTTTAAAGTTTGCACAGGTAAGTGATGTTCATTTTTTGGAAAATGGTTCAAACACCACGTACAAAATGACAGGCGAATCTCCAAGATTATTAGATGACGCTGTAAAACAAATAAATGAACAAGCTGATATTGATTTTGTCATGTTTACAGGTGATTTAATAGATAAATCCTTTGAAAAGGAATTAAAAGCTTTTCTTCCTCATCTTCAAGATTTGAATGCCCCGTGGTATTTCTCATTTGGAAATCATGACAGATGTGTTGGCGGATATTTAACAACCCCGGTATATCTTGATATGGTGAGAAATGCTAATGAAAATTTTAAATTTAAAAAGGCATATTATTCTTTTTCACCTAAAAAGAATTACAAAGTAATTGTACTGGATGATATTATTACTGATGAAATTACATCTAACGGAAATATTGATACAGAACAAATGAAATGGCTAAAAAAAGAACTTGACAGTTCAAAAAATGATGTAGTTTTGATATATATGCATGTTCCTGTTGTAGAACCGTTTGCAAGTCCTAATCATAAACTGCGTAACGCTTATGCCGTAAAAACATTAATTGAAAGTTATAAAAATCCGATAGGTGTTTTTCAGGGACACTATCATGCGGCAAAAATAACTCAGCATGATAATGTTTTATACGTAAGTTCTCCGGCTCTTGTATCTTATCCTAACGCATTTAGAATAGTAACAGTAACAAATTCTAAAGATAAAGTTACATTTAATTTTGAATGGAAAGAAACAAGAGAAACAACAATTCAAAAAATGGCAAAAATGCTTGTCTTTGGTACTTCTATCTATTCTGGCGAACAAAAAGACCGAAGCGGAGTATATGAAATAAAAAAATAATTTCTGATAAATAAGAGGAATTAAAGATGGATGGATTTAAAGTTAAATTCAGAGGAGTGAGAGGCAGCTTTCCTGTTGCTAATAAAAATTTCTACAAATTTGGCGGAAATACGTCTTGTGTAGAGGTTATAGCAGGTGGGCATTTAATAATATTAGATGCCGGAACAGGCATTGTCGGAATTGGTGATGACTTGATGGAAGAACATATTTGCTCGGCAATTAATCCGGAAGATAGAAAGCCTGTTTTTGCTACCCTTTTAATTTCTCATATTCATCAAGACCACCTTTTGGGTTTAACATTTTTTAAACCTCTACATCTGAAATCGTCCAAATTGCTGATTTATGGTGCAAAACCGCAAAATTCGACTTTATCACAAGATTTATCCGAACTTGTTTTTGGAAAAACGTTTCCTCTGGATTTAGGTGATATCGCATGCAATCTTGAAATAAACGACATTGAAGATACTCAGGCAATACTTATGAAGCCTGATGAAAAACCGCAATTGGTAAGCTTGTGTAATGTAAATCAAGGTGATGATGATGTTTTAATAACCTTCTATAAATCTTATGTTCACCCGCAAGAAGGAGTCAGCATCTATAAAATTTCATACAAAGGAAAGTCTTTGGTTTACGCAACAGATAAGGAATGTTATGTCGGCGGTGATAAAAAATTTGTAAAATTTGCAAAACATTGTGATTTATTAATTCATGATGCCCAATATACCACTGAAGATTACTTAAATCCATATTCTCCAAAACAGGGTTTCGGACATTCAACATTTGATATGGCGGTTGAGGTTATGAAACAGACAGAAGCAAAGAATTTAATATTCACCCACTATGATCCGTCTTATGATGATAACAAACTTGCCAAAATTAAAGAACATTATGTTACTGATAATAAAAATATTTATATGTCGTATGAAGGATTTGAATTTGAACTGATTTAACATTGTATATTGTTGAAATTCATGGAAATATAATTAAACGGATGATAATGAAACAGTTTTTTGCTTTAATACTAATAATTTTAATGGGACTTCCTGTCTATAGCGCAGGAGGAACAAGCGTAACTTATGTAATTGATCCTGAAAAGAATGCTTTTGAACACAACAATTTAGGACTTATGTATGTGGAAGAAAAATGCTATTATGCAGCAATTCAGGAATTTAAGATTGCAATAAGTCTGAACCCAAAAACTCAGGCAACCGCAGTTTATTTCAACAATCTTGGGAAAGTCTATATGACTATCGGATATCCTAATTTAGCTTTAGATTGTTTTAAAAATGCAATTACGCAGTACAGTTTAAATTTTGAATATTATCAAAATCTGGTTAATTGTTATAAAGCCTTAGGACAGACAGATAATCAGCTTGCAAATTATAAGAACAAACAAAATAACCCGATGGATCTTGTCATGTTGGGACTTTTATATGAACAGAGTAACGATAAGAAGAAGGCTATTATTGTTTTAGACGAATTTGCCATGTCCGAACCCGATTTAGTAATTACACCTGCAGTTAAAAATTATATTCAAAAAATTATTGATAACATAAATAATGAAGAATAACGAAAAAGTAAAAGAGCCAAACTAAGATTAGTTCAGCTCCGATCATTGTAGATGTAAAATTAAATTATTGCTGTTTATATTTATCTAATAAGTTTGTACTTCCGGTATCAAATGTTTGAGGTGCAGCTTGAGTTTTTTGTACAGGTTGTTCTGTTTCTGCCCCCTTCATAGAAGGATTTGATTTATCTTTTTTGTCCTCAGAAATCGCTGTTCCATTTTTTATAGCTTCACGTTCATTCATTTTCTTTTCAACTTTTCCAGCCAAAGGTGTTGCAATAAACGGAACTAACATACGTTTACCAACAATTGTAGCCGCAGCCAATGATGTTAAACCGCCAAATGCGTCCTTAACATTGTTTCTGATTTTCATAAATTCTTTCTTGAATTTAATATCACCAACATCTTGATACAAAGGATTACGCTTTGTGATTGCTCTATATGTTTTTTCAATTGGTCTGTCAAACATTTTTCCGAAGAATTTGTTAAACATCTTGCTTTGACATACTTTATGAGAAACAGTGAAGAACATCAATAATTGTAATGTAATCATCAAAACACCGTTTGTTAAGTCTAATGATGCAACGAATTTACGTTTATCATCAGGAATATCTTTGTTGTTCAAACTTTGTGTTACATAAAGATAGCAACCCAAACCATCTTTTGCAATAATTGATGCAACACCAAGTCCGTCAATATACTTACGATTATTAGCGTATACATGTTCTCCGGCATTTTTAGCTACCTTGCTTTCAGAACCCCATCTGAGAATTTTTGCTATTGGTTTTACAATTGGACTAATAATTGACATTATTTCACCTCAGCTTTCTGGTTTTTATTTGCTTTTGCTGAAGCTGCTTTGTTTGACAGCTCAGGGAAAGCTTTATCCATAAACCAAGGATAAATTCTGTTTAACAACCAACAGGTTACAGGTAGTATTGCTAATGATACCGCTAAACCTGTCCAGCGTTTGTACCCGTCTATATTTGATTTCACGTGTTTTTTCAGGTTATCGGCAATACAACTTGCAAGTGATTGAGCTTTACTTTTCAATCTTGTTGCTGCACTTTCAACCCATTCTACGTGTTTTGTAATATCAGCTTCTTTTGTCTCGCCTGCTCTGAGTTTTTGTTTTACGGCATCTTCTGATACTGATATTGCATTATTTATGATTTCTTGTGCTTCTTTTACTGTTATTTCGCCTTTTAAAAGTCTTTCTCTAATCTGTTGCAACGGTGCAATTGTTTGATCAATTGCAGAAGTCCTTCTTGAAATTACTTTGCCTACATGCTCCATAATTTCTTTACTATCCTTCATTCCTTCCATCTGAGATACACTATCAAGCATTTTTGATATTTTATCTTGAATAATTCTAAGTGTTTCAGTATCAGAGGTTGTATTCTTACGCTGAATTTCTTTCACTATTTCAATCAGATTATCTCTGACACCTTTTTTAGAAGAATCCTTCTTAATTTCTTTTATTAATTCTTTGCAGGCTTTGTCGAATTCTTTATTCTTAGAAGCTGCAACACTCGAAGAATCTATGCTGTAATCAGATCTTACAAACAAAGTTGAAAGCTTGTTTTGCAATCTTTCAAGAACTTCTCTTGCTTCTTCAGGATGTTCTTTGTAGAAGATTGAACGCTGCATTTTCTTTTTAAATTGAACTTCTAATAAATTATCTCTATCAAGTTTTTCATCTGCAATAATTCCATCAATGGTTTCTAAGAACAATTTTTTAAATTCAGCTTTTGGCATTTCTAATTTAGAAACCGTTTTGCCATCTGTCGTGTTGAATACAATTTTATCGTTTTCAATCATCTCTTTTAATTTTGGAGCGAAATGAGTTTTATTGTATTCTTCAATAGCTTTTTTCATTTCTTTCTTTGTATATTTTTTATTTGGATTTTCCTGCATTACTAATTTTTTAACATAATCATCAGAAGGGAATAATGAAGCATTGTATCTCGTTCCCAAATAACCTATGTCTGATAAATTTTTGATTAATTTGTTAAACGGAACAACAATAGCTGCCTGCGTACATACAGCCAATACAGCAGAAACCGGTTGTCTCCATGCCGTATATGTTCTTGTATCTTTATCAGTATCTGAAATTGGATTATACTTGATAAACAGTGGTGCCACCATACCTGTACCTATTGCGTTAATCAATTGGTTTTGGACTTCACCCATACCTTCATGCAAACCAACCATTCGTTTGATAGAGTTTGGCATTATATCTAATAAAAATTCTGACAAAGACTTAGTTGCTTTTTCTGCAGCAACTCCCGCCCCTGTAAAACTTGTACTGTCGTGCGGAACACCGAGATATACTCTGTTATTCGACTTTACTCCCGCATTTTGCACGGAGCTTCGAATACCTTCGACATTACCTTTAATCTTTTCGATACCCATGTTACACCTACTATGACCTTCTATATATATATAGTTGCAAACATTAAAAAAATTGCTAATTATCGTATTATTTATTAAGAAATATTAACAATACCCCCAAACATAAAATACATGCAAATAATATCACGCACTTTTAAAATAATTGCAGCGTCCCCTCAATTTAGGAAACACTGCAATTATATCCTATAAATATTTCATTTAAAAGCCTTTATTAAAGAAATGTAACTATTTTTTCTTATCTAATAACTTTCTTATTCTTAAAAATCTTTCAATTTCACCTTTAAGACCTTCATACTCAGATAAATCAGAATTTGAAATTAATACTTTGTTATCGTATTTATTATCAAATATGTATACTGTCGGGAACCCGCCAATACCTGTTTTCTTGATAATTTCTTCATATTTTGGATCTTCAACATTTACTTTAGAAAATACCATATCATCATCATACTGCTCTGATAATGCTTGGAATATAGGCATAAATCTTATACAATACCCACACCAATCCGCATAGAACAAAACCAAAACTGGCTTTTTACTTTTCATTGCTTCATTATATTCAATACCTGCGGGATACTCTGACGGTTTACGTGGTTCGCCCGATAATTCCAGCGGCATCATTTGACTTTGCTTTAGCTTTTCTGTTTTGAATTTATTGTATTGATAATATTCATATCCGCCAATTGAACACAACAAGATTACTAATAAAATTAAAACAGCAATAATTAAATTCTTTTTATTTATGCTTTTAAATTTTTCTTTCAAATCCATACCCATATATATTCTCCTCTTATTACCGTTAACATTATATTATAAAATTCAGCAATTATGCATGTCATGTTCCAATTTGCAAAATTATATGTTTACATTTTTTAACATGATGTAACAGTTGATATATATTTGGGTATATACTTTGTATATAACTCGTGTTACATACCCCAAAATTCGGCAATACGCCGGAATGATTTAGCGTGCGAATAAGAGGAGCTTAATTTATGAGAAGAGAAGATTCACCGGTTGAGATGAAGGTTACCCCCAAAAATTCAAACCCTGCCAATAATGATGCAATTTCCGGAACATCAGACAATGCTTTGCAGCTATATTTAAAAGAAATTGCACAATATCCGCAATTGACAGCAGAAGAAGAATTTGAACTTGCCCAAAAAATTGAACAGGGGGACGTATTAGCAAGACATCAATTAATTCAGTCAAATTTAAGACTCGTAGTTACAATTGCGAGAAAAACAATTCACATGTCAGGTTTACCAATGGTAGATTTAATTCAAGAAGGCAATATGGGTTTAATGATTGCAGCAGACAAATTTAATTATAAACTCGGCTTTAGATTTTCAACTTATGCAGGGTGGTGGATAAAGCAATCAATGTTCAAGGCAATTTCTGAGCAATCACATTGTATGAAAATCCCTGTATACATTCAAGAAACATTATCAAAATTTTCCAAAATCAAATCCCAAATGGAACAAGAAACTAACGAAACCGTAAGAACAGAAGATGTTGCAAAAAAAATGAACATAGCACCGGAAAAAATCGAGACCTTCCTATCTGCATATACAAAAACCCTTTCAATAGAAAACGGTTTAGAAAAAAATGATGGAAAAGAATTAAATGTTGCAGATTTTTTGGCAGATAATAAGACATTAATTTCTGCAAACATTGAATACCAATCATTAAAAGATGATATCAATAATGTAATTTCGACCTTAAAAGAAAGAGAGCAAGAGGTTGTAAAAATGCGTTACGGCTTAGGTGATACCGAACGCTACACATTAGAAGAAATCGGAAACATTTATGGTGTAACAAAAGAATGTATTCGCCAGACAGAGATGAGAGCTTTAAAAAAGATGAAAATGTCAGGTGAAACATTACTATCTTGTTACATCTGCTAAACTTAAAATCTCCTCGTGTTTATTAAGTACGCTGCCGTAACTGGAAGGTTGCGGCATTTCTGTTTTAATATGATTTTGCAACAACAGATTCGTGTGCCAAATACTCAAATTTATCATCTAATTTAGATAGAGTAATTTTTTCACCATAACGTCTTTCCAGAGCCAGTTCTATTAAATAATCAGCGAAATGCGGATTTTTGGGAAGTAATGAACCATGCAAATACGTTCCAAAAACATTTTTATAACGACCGCCTTCAAAGCCATCTTGTCCGTTATTTCCATTTCCGACAACAGTTTTGCCCAAGGGTTTTGTGTCCCCTTCAATATATGTAAGTCCGCTGTGATTTTCAAATCCTACAAGTGTTGAAGGCTCAAGAAAATCCGTTTTGACGGTTACATTCCCAATAAATCTGTTTTTCCCAGCAACAGTATAAGCATCCATCAACGACAAACCTAACAGTTTATCTTTGTCATGCGGTTGATAATAATGCCCGAATAACTGATAACCACCGCAAATACCCAAAAATACAGCGCCGTCATCTCGTTGAGCAGTCAGCTCGGCTTTGTGAGAATAAAGTTCCTGAGCAACCTCTTCTTGCTGTTTATCCTGACCGCCACCTATAAAATAAAAATCATGCTCTTTTATACTGTCACCAATATTGATTTCTTCAAACTCAACCTTAATCCCTCGCCATTCACATCTTTTTTTTAGGGTAATAATATTACCTAAATCACCATATAAATTGAGTAACTTGGGATACAAATGCGCTATTGAGATTGTTAACTGTTTCTCTTCCATATAATGATTATACCACGCAAAAATAATGAGATAAATATAAAATAGCATTGAGCCGGAATGCCCAACTTAAGTTTTGTCGTTCTTCGTAATGATAACAACAGATACCCCACCTAACCTCCCCTAATAAGGGAAGTAAGAGTTCATAAATACCCTAACATTCTCCTACTTTTTAAAAGAGGGAAGATTTGCAAAAGCCGTTCCGGATTCTGAATCAAGTTCAGAATGACAGAACGGCTTTTTTAGAATATCGGTTTAGGAAATATTACCAAAATTGATAGCAACATTACCCCATGCGAAGCGCCTAAGTGTGAAAAAATGTTACCATGGTTGGTAGTAACATTTACCCACCTTATTCTTTAACGTATTCAGCATCGATTACGTCATCATCATTGTTGTTTGATGATGAATTGTCAGAAGATGCACTTTCAGAATTTGCACTTTGAGCAGTTTCACCTTCTTTTTGAACAGCTTCATAAGCTTTTTGAGAAATTGCAAACATTGTTTGTTGCAATTCGTCTGATAATTTTTTCAATTCATCAGTTGATTTGTTTTCTTTTAATGCATTTTCTAAAGCTGTTTTTTGTTCTTCTAATTTAGATTTGTCAGCAGCATCAATTTTGCCTTCAAAGTCTTTCATTACGCGTTCTGCTGAACCGATTAAGCTTGAAGCATTGTTTTTAATTTCAGCTTCTTCTTTTTTCTTTTTATCATCAGCAGCGTTTGCTTCTGCTTCTTTAACCATTCTGTCAATATCTTGTTCAGAGAGGTTAGAAGAATTTGTGATTGTAATTTTTTGTTCTTTGTTTGTAGCCTTATCTTTTGCAGAAACATTAACAATACCGTTAGCGTCGATATCAAATGTTACTTCAATTTGAGGAATACCGCGCATTGCAGGTGCGATACCTTCAAGACGGAACATTCCTAGAGATTTGTTATCTCTTGCCATTGGTCTTTCACCTTGAAGTACGTTAATGTCAACTGCGGTTTGGTTATTT